>NZ_JBSEDL010000015.1:0-1070 GCF_053570515.1 Rhodophyticola sp. SM2404 | reverse complement strand
ATCGGCCTTTGGTCCATCGGGATGATGGCTTCGGGCGCTGGTGGGCGGTAGCCCAATGCACTGTGTGGTCGCTTGGTGTTGTAGTGTTTCCTCCAGCTTTCGATGATGATTTGTGCTTCGCGCAACGAGTAAAAGATTTCGCCGTTGAGCAATTCGTCTCGCATCCGCCCATTGAAGCTTTCGCAGTAGCCGTTTTCCCAGGGTGACCCAGGCTCGATATACGCAGTCTTTGCTCCGACTGCCTTGATCCAGTCTCTGACAGCCTCGGCGATAAACTCTGGGCCGTTATCTGACCTGATGTAAGCTGGCACGCCGCGCAAGATGAACAAGTCCGTGAGGACATCGATGACCTCAGTCGAGTTCAGCTTCCGTTTGACCCGGATAGCCAAACATTCCCGGCTATGTTCGTCCAAGATGTTGAGCGTCCTGAACGCCCTGCCATCATCTGTCCGGTGATGCACGAAGTCATACGACCAGACGTGATTACGATACTCAGGCCGTAGGCGAACACACGATCCGTCATTCAGCCAGAGCCGTCCTTTCTTCAGTTGTTTCCTTGGCACTTTAAGCCCCTCACGTCGCCAAAGTCGTTCGACACGTTTGTCATTTACTTGCCAGCCTGCATCTCTCAACAGGGCGGCAATCCGGCGATAGCCATATCGACCGTACTGGCGTGTCAGCTCGATCATATCAGCGACCAGACGGTCTTCGTCGGCACGGCCTTGCGGCAACCGTCTCTGCGTGGATCGGTGCTGGCCTAGAACACGGCAGACCCGTCGCTCAGACACGCTCATCTGGCTGCGGATTAGGTCGATGCAGGCGCGGCGACGTGAGGGGCTTAGAAGTTTCCCCTCGCGGCCTCCTTCAAGATTAACTTGTCCAACGTTAGATCCGACACGGCACGGCGAAGGCGCTCATTCTCTTTCTGGAGCCGCTTCAGTTCCTTAAGCTGCTCAGTGCCCATTCCACCGTATTTCTTTTTCCAGCGATAATACGTCTGTTCAGTAATGCCGATTTGCCGGATCGCATCCAGGCGCGCAATACCTTGGCCTGTCAGCACCTCAACTTGC
>NZ_JBSEDL010000014.1:2500-5958 GCF_053570515.1 Rhodophyticola sp. SM2404 | reverse complement strand
TTTTTCTTCCATAGCGCTTCCACGGGTTGGTGGAACGCAAAAAACCGCCTACGAGAGGCGGTGTGTAAGCATTTGATATAATGTTATAAATTTTGGTTGCGGGGGCAGGATTTGAACCTGCGGCCTTCAGGTTATGAGCCTGACGAGCTACCGGGCTGCTCCACCCCGCGCCATTTTATCCCAATTATGTATTTTATTTGGGATATTTTGATATCGTTTAGAGAGATCTAGTGTTTCTTACTAGGTTTGGCGGCGACCTACTCTCCCACACCTTAAGATGCAGTACCATTGGCGCTGTGGCACTTAACGGCCGGGTTCGGAATGGATCCGGGTGTTTTGCTCACGCTATGACCACCAAACCGAGAAAGAAACACTATTTACCAAGTCAAGATGTATTGAGTGATGCTGATTGATTGTAGAAGTCTTTCTTCTACTGGATCAAATCAAGCCTATCGAGCAATTAGTACCGGTCAACTGAATGCATTACTGCACTTACATCTCCGGCCTATCGACGAGGTGGTCTACCTCGGCTCTCAGGGATACCTTGTTTTGAGGGGGGCTTCCCGCTTAGATGCCTTCAGCGGTTATCCTTTCCGATCATAGCTACCCTGCACTGCGGCTGGCGCCACAACAGGTCCACCAGTGGATCGTTCACCCCGGTCCTCTCGTACTAGGGGCAACTCCTCTCAAGTATCCTACACCCACGGCAGATAGGGACCGAACTGTCTCACGACGTTCTAAACCCAGCTCACGTACCTCTTTAAACGGCGAACAGCCGTACCCTTGGGACCTGCTCCAGCCCCAGGATGAGATGAGCCGACATCGAGGTGCCAAACACTGCCGTCGATATGGACTCTTGGGCAGTATCAGCCTGTTATCCCCGGCGTACCTTTTATCCGTTGAGCGATGGCCCTTCCACTCGGGACCACCGGATCACTATGACCGACTTTCGTCTCTGCTCGACTTGTCAGTCTTGCAGTCAGGCTGGCTTCTGCCATTGCACTCAACGAGCGATTTCCGACCGCTCTGAGCCAACCTTCGCGCGCCTCCGTTACTCTTTAGGAGGCGACCGCCCCAGTCAAACTACCCACCACAGATGGTCCCGGACCCGGATAACGGGCCGCGGTTAGACATCAAGCAAAGCAAGGGTGGTATCTCAAGGGAGGCTCCACGGGAACTAGCGTTCCTGCTTCAAAGCCTACCACCTATCCTGCACATGCTTGGCCTGATGCCAGTCTGAAGTTGTAGTAAAGGTGCACGGGGTCTTTCCGTCTAACCGCGGGAAGCCTGCATCTTGACAGGCAATTCAATTTCGCTGAGTCGATGTTGGAGACAGCGGGGAAGTCGTTACGCCATTCGTGCAGGTCGGAACTTACCCGACAAGGAATTTCGCTACCTTAGGACCGTTATAGTTACGGCCGCCGTTTACCTGGGCTTCAATTCGGAGCTTGCACCCCTCCTTTTAACCTTCAGGCACCGGGCAGGCGTCAGACCCTATACGTCGTCTTGCGACTTCGCAGAGCCCTGTGTTTTTAGTAAACAGTCGCCACCCCCTGGTTTGTGCCCCCAGCTCCAAGTTGCCTTAGAACTGGGCCTCCTTCTCGCGAACTTACGGAGGTATTTTGCCGAGTTCCTTCAACATCGTTCTCTCAAGCGCCTTGGTATTCTCTACCAGTCCACCTGTGTCGGTTTAGGGTACGGTCTTATAGAGGGGCTATTTCCAGGAACCTCTCAGCAGCCCATTCAATCCAGTAAGAATGAACTACACCCGAGATCCGTCACCACCTCACGGCCCAGGAATATTAACCTGGTTCCCATCGACTACGCATTTCTGCCTCGCCTTAGGGGCCGGCTTACCCTGCTCAGATTAGCTTTAAGCAGGAACCCTTGGACTTTCGGCGACAGGGTCTCTCACCCTGTTTGTCGCTACTCATGTCATCATTCTCGCTAGTGATCTCTCCACCGGATGGCTCACGCCCCGGCTTCACAGAAAGCTCCTTGTGTCCAATCCCACCGAAGTGGGTAAGGACACATGGAACTATGTCACACTACGCTCTGCTACCATGCACTATGTGCATCCTCAGCTTCGGCTCATGGCTTGAGCCCCGTTACATCTTCGCCGCAGGACAACTTAATTAGACCAGTGAGCTGTTACGCTATCTTTAAAGGATGGCTGCTTCTAAGCCAACCTCCTGGTTGTTTTGGTCGTCCCACCTGCTTTCCCACTTAGCCATGAATTAGGGGCCTTAGCTGGAGGTCAGGGTTGTTTCCCTCTCCACGACGGACGTTAGCATCCGCCGTGTGTCTGCCATCTAGTACTCCCGGGTATTCGGAGTTTGGTTAGGATCAGTAAGCCTGTGGGGCCCCATTACCCATCCAGTGCTCTACCCCCCGGGGTATTCGGATGACGCTCTACCTAAATAGATTTCGCAGAGAACCAGCTATCTCCGAGTTTGATTGGCCTTTCACCCCTAGCCACAACTCATCCCGACCTTTTTCAACAGGTGTGGGTTCGGACCTCCAGTACGTGTTACCGTACCTTCATCCTGGTCATGGCTAGATCACTCGGTTTCGGGTCTGATCCCACGAACTCATGCGCCCTATTAAGACTCGCTTTCGCTGCGCCTACACCTATCGGCTTAAGCTTGCTCGTGAGACCAAGTCGATGACCCATTATACAAAAGGTACGCCGTCAGAGCTCGAGGCTCCTCCGACTGCTTGTAGGCGTCCGGTTTCAGGAACTGTTTCACTCCCCTCGTCGGGGTGCTTTTCACCTTTCCCTCACGGTACTGGTTCACTATCGGTCAGTAAGGAGTACTTAGCCTTCGAAGGTGGTCCTCCGATCTTCAGACAGAATTTCACGTGTTCCGCCCTACTTAATACGTCCCATTGAGCTTCCCATACGGGGCTGTCACCCACTATGGCCTACCTTTCCAGGTAGTTCTGGTCACTCTCAAGGCTCGGCTGGTCCCCGTTCGCTCGCCGCTACTAGGGGAGTATCAATTGATTTCCTTTCCTCCGGGTACTTAGATGTTTCAGTTCCCCGGGTTCGCTCTTAAAACCCTATGTATTCAGGTAATAAGTACCTGTTTCAGCCCGCTATTGAATGGCCGAAGCCAACAATAACAAACTGTCAGGTGGGTTGCCCCATTCGGAGATCCATGGATCAAAGCCTATTCCCGGCTCCCCATGGCTTATCGCAGGGTATCACGTCCTTCATCGCCTCTTACTGCCAAGGCATCCACCAAACGCCCTTTTCGCGCTTGATTTGATCCAGAAGAAGATAGACTTCATCCGGAATCAAAAGCATCACTTTTCCCGCCCCTCCATCTGGTTCGTCTGGAGGGACATGTTTGCATATCCGTAGATATGCGTTGGTTAGTGTACTTGACTTGGAGTTTTATGCAGCGTGGTAAAACCACAGATCAGGACGCACTGCCTGATCAGCATAAAACTAA
>NZ_JBSEDL010000013.1:0-7010 GCF_053570515.1 Rhodophyticola sp. SM2404 | reverse complement strand
ACAACACCAAGCGACCACACAGTGCATTGGGCTACCGCCCACCAGCGCCCGAAGCCATCATCCCGATGGACCAAAGGCCGATCATGCACTAACTTTCAAATTGGACCACTCATGTGGGGCTGCTCATACGCAGTCGTCCTAATACCGGGTGGCGGAACATTTGGCATGGAAGCTGTTGCTCGACAGTTTGCAAGAAACTCAAAAGTACTGGTGGTCCGCAACGGTTGGTTTAGCTACCGGTGGAGCCAGATTATTGAAAATGGTAACTTAACATCAGAAACAACGGTTCTGAAGGCTCATAGGAAAGGTAATGAAAGCCAGTCGGCTTTTGCGCCAGCTCCTATTGAGCAAGTAGTAGAAACCATTCGGACCGAAGCGCCTGATGTTGTATTCGCCCCTCACGTGGAGACAAGTGCAGGCATTATTTTGCCTGATAGCTACATCAAAAAAATGGCACAAGCGGCTCATGAAGTAGGAGCCCTTATGGTACTGGATTGTATCGCTTCTGGGTGTGTCTGGGTTGATATGAGAGAGTTGGGCGTTGATGTACTAATTTCCGCACCACAAAAAGGCTGGAGTGCATCGCCTGCAGCAGGTCTTGTGATGCTATCAGATCGGGCTGTTCAGCGGCTTGAAAACACACAATCCGACAGCTTTGCCATCGATTTAAACAAATGGCACCAAGTAATGACAAGTTATGAGAATGGTGGTCATTCTTACCATGCGACCATGCCCACTGATGCCCTCAAATTGTTTCGCGATACCATGCTAGAGACGCGCCAATATGGCTTTCAAAAACTTAAAGAAGCACAATGGGAATTGGGTGGTGAGGTCCGCAAAATATTAGCTTCACGCGGCATAACATCAGTTGCAGCTGACGGCTTTGGTGCGCCGGGCGTTGTTGTGTCCTACACTAACGATCCAGATGTTCAGAATGGTAAGAAGTTTGCTGAGAACGGTGTTCAGATTGCAGCTGGCGTGCCATTACAGTGTGATGAGCCTGCTGACTTCAAAACGTTTCGTTTGGGTTTATTCGGCCTAGACAAACTGTACGATGTAGCCGCTACAACAAATCGAGTGCGCAGAGCGCTGGACGCTGCAGAAATATAGCGACTGCAAACATGAGCGAATGTAGCCGACAGAGAGGTATGGCTCCCCAACTCAACGGTGGTCAACACAGCGTTTCCGCCCTGCCCTCAAAATGACACTAAAAACACACTTACAAGCACACCAAAAATATCGTCGCGCAAGCTATTGATAATAAATGCCTAATTTGCACCGACTCCATTGAAAATCCTCGTGTCGGTGGTTCGATTCCGCCCCCGGGCACCATTTAAATCACGGAGCCATAGAATATGAGGTTGGGCGCAAGGCATAGCCTGTGGAATTAAGCCGTACTATTTGGCTTTGACCTGTGGATTATGCTGTCTTGGATCCCGCTCTCGCCACAGGGTGGGCCGCAGACGGATAAGGAAATTAGCCCCGTGTTCCAAGACCCCAAGGTCGTGGCCGCTGTTCTGGCGAACCACGGGACCATTGGTGTGGGGTCAAACTTGATGAAGGCACAATACCTTGCTGAAATCATTGAGGAGACCGCCCATATCGCTTATGTCCGCGATACATTGATGGCGGCTCATGGTAAAACGGCCGCCGACCTACCTCAATTTGGGACTGCCGCGGTTGCGCGTGCAGCAGCGGAGTAAGATATGACAAGCGTTCTTGATCAATTGCGGGGCGTCACCACTGTTGTCGCCGATACGGGCGAGCTTGGTGCTGTTCGCAAATACAAACCCGTCGATTGCACGACAAACCCGTCCTTGGTGCTCAAGGCCTTTGAGAACGAGGAATCCAAAGCGGTTCTGGATGCAGAGATTGCAAAAGGTCGGGCCGAAGGGCTTGGCGCGGATGCAATCGCGGCGACCCTGCCAATCGCTTTGGGGGTCGAGTTGTCCAAATTGATCCCGGGACGCATTTCCACAGAAGTGGAGGCGAACCTGTCCTTTGACACGGATGCATCCGTCAAGCGGGCCTTGGAGATCGTTGAGGCTTATGCGGCCCGCGGCGTTGGCAAAGATCGCATCCTGATCAAGCTGGCGGCCACTTGGGAAGGTATCCGCGCGGCAGAGGTGCTGCAGAAGCAAGGGATCGATTGTAACCTCACGCTGATCTTCTCGCTGACACAGGCGATTGCTTGCGCCGATGCAGGTGCGTTCCTGATTTCGCCTTTCGTGGGCCGGATCACCGATTGGTTCAAAAAGGCCGATGGCGTTGATGGCTATGAAGCCGCCAAGGATCCAGGCGTGCTGTCGGTCAAAACGATTTATGATTACTACAAATCCAACGGCATCGACACGATTGTGATGGGCGCATCCTTCCGCAATGTGGATCAGATCAAGGCCCTGTCTGGCTGCGATAACCTGACGATCTCGCCCGCCCTTCTCGAAGAGCTTGGCTCGGAAGAGGCCGATCTGCCTTTGGCTCTGTCGCCAGAAATGGCCACCGCCGCCGAGGCGCAAAGCATCGATGCAGCGACGTTCCGCTGGAATGTTGCGATGGACCCGATGGCCAATGAATTGCTGGCCAAAGGCATTCGCGGGTTCGATCAGGATTTCAACAAGATGCTGGCGCTGCTGGAGGGATAACGCCTCGGCCAGTCGGCATAGTAAAGCGAACGGTTCTCATGCGCGCCCCAGTCAAATAGGGCGCCATGAGGCGCCTTTTTAATGATTGCCCTGTAGTCACCCGCCTTATGGCAAGCGCCCAGACATCTGGGCCATCGCTTCCCTGTCTGGGGCCATGGTCGCGCCCCTGCAGATTAACGAAGTGATTAAAAAGTAAACAAAATCAACGCCTTGAGCGGGTCGAGGGCAGAAAATCATGGTATCGCCTGACGAGCCGTGGTGGTTTGGCAGCTATGACAACGCCTTCGCCCTCTTTCAGCCGAACCCTCAGCACCCATGTTGCACGGATCTATCCGCAGATTGATGCAGATATTCTGGCCAGTAAAATCATCGAGGCTTTCTGGCCCGATCCCTCAAAACGCCGCAAACGCGGGCGCAAGCCCGGAAATTCGATGTGGAGCGAGGAAGACGCGCTGGTCATCACCTATGGCAACTCATTGGTCGATGGCAGCCATAAGCCGCTTGATCTGCTGAATGATTTCTTGCGCAGCTATTGGAAAGGCGCGCTGAATTCGGTGCATATCCTGCCTTTCTTTCCCTATACCTCGGATGATGGTTTCGCCGTCTCGGATTTCGAGCGGGTGAACCCGCAATTGGGCGATTGGCCCGATATCAACAGGATCGCGGATGAATTCACCTTGATGTCGGATCTGGTGCTCAACCATGTCTCCAGCCAAGGGGCGTGGTTCAATGCCTATCGGCAGGGCCAAACGCCTTATGACCGCTTCTTTTTCGAGGCCGACCCCGAAGAGGATTTGAGCGAGGTCGTGCGCCCACGCACCACGCCTTTGCTGCAGGAGGTCGAAACCTCCAACGGGCCGCGGCATGTATGGTGCACCTTCAGCCATGACCAGATTGATCTCGATTTCCGCAATCCTGAGGTGCTGCTGGAATTCCTGCGTATCATTCGGCTGCATCTGGATAATGGCGTGCGGATCATTCGCCTCGATGCGGTAGCCTTTATCTGGAAAGAGGTCGGAACGCCTTCGATCCATTTGCCCCAGACCCATGAGATCATCAAACTCATGCGGCTGCTTTGCGACAATAGCAGTGAGCCTGTGGTCCTGATCACCGAGACCAATGTGCCCAAGACCGAAAACCTGAGTTATTTCGGCAAACGGGATGAGGCGCATATGATTTATAATTTCCCGCTGCCGCCGCTGATCTTGCATGCGATGATGGCAGGGGATGCGCGCGCCTTGGTGGCGTGGCAAAAGGCCATGCCGCCGGCACCTTTGGGTTGTGCCTATCTCAATTTCACGGCCAGCCATGATGGTATCGGGATGCGCCCCGCCGAGGGCTTGCTGAGTGCAGAGCAGCAAAGCCGCATGATCGAGACGATCAAGGAGATCGGCGGGATGGTCTCGATGCGCGCGCTGCCTGATGGCGGCGAGGCCCCTTATGAGATCAACACCACCTTTTTTGATGCGATGCAGCGCACCTTTGAGGGGCCTGACGCCTTCCATTTCGAGCGGTTCATCTGTTCGCAAACCCTGATCATGGCGCTGGAGGGGATGCCTGCCTTCTATATCCATGCGCTTCTGGCCACGCCGAATGATCATGACGCGGTCGAGAAACGCGGGATGAACCGCGCGATCAATCGCCATCGCTGGGATTATCCGCGCCTGCGCGAGTTGCTCGCTGACCCCGACAGCATGCAGGCCCGCGTGATGGAGGCGTTTCATACCCGCCTCAAGCTGCGCAAGGCGCAGGCCGCTTTTCACCCCAATGCCACCCAATTCACCCTGAATTCAGGGGATGATCGTGTCTTCGCGATCTGGCGTCAGAGCCTTGATCGCAGCCAATCCATCTTTGCTTTGCATAATGTCAGCAAGCACAGCATCGAATTGCCCTCCCATAGGCTCAACCTGATCGAGGATGAGACATGGCTTGATCTGCTCTCGGGCGAGAGGGTGGCGATGGTGGATGGGGTGATTAAGCTGGCACCTTATCAATGTCGCTGGATCACCAATCTGGATTATTGAAAATCGTCCATATCCTGCGCGGCCGCGGCATGCATATCGCGCATGAAGGCGGGGTCTGCGGCATGGATGCGGCTCCATGTCGGGATGAAGGGCGTCTCATAGGGGTTTTCCAGAAAGAACTGCCCTGCGCGCATGATGTTTTCGGCAAAAAGCTCGATCGAGCGTTCTTCGCTGTGACGGTCAATGGTCAGACCATTCATCTTGGCATCGGCGTAATAGGCATCCAGCAAATCCAGCGCGCTGCGGTAATAGGTGGCTTTGAGGGTGCGGAATGTATTGCTGGTAAAGATGGTGCCATCAGCGGCCAGTTTGCGGAAGATGGATTTGCAGATATCCACCGACATGCGGTTCAGGCCTGCGGCGGCGTCTTCGGGGCTCAGCTCTTGATGTTTATGGTCATAGGTATCGGCAATCTCGACCTGACAGACAGCTTTGGGCGCAAGGTTGCGCCATGCCTCGGACAGCACCCCGATCTCCAATCCCCAATCGGAGGGAATGCGCAGATCAGGCAGGATGCTCGTGCGCATCGCAAATTCGCCTGAAAGCGGGTAGCGGAAGCTGCGCAGGTAATCGATATAGTCACGATCCCCGATCACGCGTTTCAGCGCGATCAAGAGGGGGCTGACCAGCAGGCGCGTTACGCGGCCATTCATCTTGTCATTTCCGATCCTTGCGTAATAGCCCTTGGCGACCTGATAGGGAAAAGACGGATTGGCCACTGGATAGACAAGGTGGGCCAACAATTCATTGGTATAGGTCAGGATATCGCAATCATGGATCGCCATCACGGCGCTGTCTTCGCAGGCCATAAGATAGCCAAGGGATGACCAGACATTCTTGCCCTTGCCCTGTTCCATCGGCGCAAGGCCCATATCCTCAAGCCGCTGCCCCAGAGCTTGCATCCGCGGGCTGTCATTCCAGATCACGATATGGTTCTGGTTTAGCCCTTTGAAGAATTCCTTAGCATGGCGAAACTGGGCCTCATCTGCACGGTCCAGCCCCACGACAATGCGGTGAAGGTAAGTGACCTTGGAGAGTTCCGACAGGATGTTGGGCATCGCCTCGGTCTCAAGCTCGGAATAGAGACAGGGTAGGATCAGCGAGATCTTCCGCGATTGCGCGAAGGTCTCAAGCTCATAGGTCATCTCCTCCAAGGATCGCGTGCGCAGATTGTGAAGCGTCGCGATATTACCGTTCTGGTGGAAATCAGCCATATGATTGGTGTCCTATGTTTCTTACAGATCAAGTTGATCCAGCAAATTCGATAATGTCGTGTTCCACCCCAAAGGACCAGCGTCTTGGCAGCGGCGGATGCGCCCCGAGGCTTCTCCGGCCAAGGGCGGCAGGGCAGGGCGGTGGGGGTTGGCGATAATCACCCCGAAATCAGCGGCCTCGAGCATTTCGATATCATTGGGGGCATCGCCCAAGGCGATGGTATGACGGGGGCGGAAGCGGGCAATGATATCGGCCATCTGATCTGCTTTGGTCTTACCAAAGGACAGCGTCAGGAAACGACCGCCCGCGCGCGCAGTAATTTCGTATCGAGCCAACTCGGCAATAAAGCTGGCTTGCGCGTCATCCCCTCCAGCCCAAATGCCTGGCTCCGAGAAAGCCCGCGCTTTGGCGCGGCTTGCATCCTCCAAGGCCAAGCCCGTGCAATCGGCAACCTCTTGGGCGGACATATCGCCAAACCCTGTGAATTGCGCCCGCAGCTTTGGGTCGGTCTTGTTCAAGGTCTCCAGAAGGCGGCTGTAATGAGAAGGGGAGCGATCGCCCAAAAGGCCCGCGCCATTCTCGATAATTGCGGGCCAATGGCTCAGCCCCATCTGTGATTGTAGCGCGGTGATCTCGGAGCCTGTTTTGCTGCTGGCCAGAACAAGCGGCGCATTGAGGGCTTTCAACCGCTCAATCATGGGCTGCGCCGCGCTCCAGTCATAGCTCTCGTGATCCAGCAATGTTCCATCGAGATCAGAGAAGACAATAAGGGGGCAGGTCTTGGGCATATATATAGTCTTGAGGATGTGGCCTGCTCCTGCAACCCTGCGATTCCTCCAAGGAGTCGCTGCTTGGCGTGGGGAATGCAGTGATTCACGCCCTCAAATGAGCGGATTCTGGGGATAAACAGGGGTGTGGAGCGTAAAGAGGTAAAAGGAAGGCTAAAGCGGGCCTTAGGGGACGGCAGGGGAGGGGCTGAAAACAATGACCAAGTTTCTACCGAACCCTATGAAAATATGTGCATATTGTTTGATTGTGCAAAAAGTTTGATGTTTTTGTAAAAAAGGGGTTGCGGGTTTTTGGCGGTATCCGTAGATAGCACCTCACCGGCGGCGCTGAGGCGCTAGTC
>NZ_JBSEDL010000012.1:0-15902 GCF_053570515.1 Rhodophyticola sp. SM2404 | reverse complement strand
GCCTGTCAGCACCTCAACTTGCCTCAGCTTAACAACAATCTCTTCAGGCTTCGGTCTCGTAATTCCCATCTTCGATTCTCCGTTTTCCTAACTATAGGGACGGACCAATTCAAAGGGGGAGGCTCACCAATGGTCATGCCGTTACCTGGCTGGGTGGTGCGAACCGAGCCTATGGAGCCGTCGGATGAGAACCTCATTGCAGTTCTTCAAGGATATGGGCGTCTGCGATGGCGCCTATGCGGTGCTGCAGCGCGTGTTCCAAAGCGCGGGCGTGACCGAGTTCGATTATGCCGCCGGGTATGAGCTGATGCTCGGCATGATGGATGAGCTGGAGATCGCAGCGGCGCAAAGCGGCGAGCCCGGCCATGACACCGCGCAAGGCTGGCTGAAATGGTGCTATGAGCTGCGAACGCGGCCCGAGGCCATCATGTATTATGGGGATCATGTTGAGGAGAACCTGTTCCGCACGGCGGACGGCCATCTCCACGAAACCTTAGCCGCTGCCCAAGATCATCGCCGGCGCAGCTTTGCCGAGCACCGTCGTGACCATGCGGCCGCGCGGGTGATCAACGGCGTCAGGCTCGGGCCGGAGGGCGCTGAGATCTGGGAGGTGGTTGATCCCACGGGCACTGCCCTCGCCGGATACGACGCATTCGTCTGGCATGACAGCACCACAGGCTTGAACCACCGGACTGAGAGCATCGAGGAGGCCGTGGCGTTCGACGCCGAGCAGGCCCAGATCTTCGAGCGGATTGATGCAGCAGAAGCCGCCGCGCGCATCGAGCGCAGGATCACCGATCCGAGTGGGCAGTTCAGCGTTTGGGTAGGGGTGGCGGTGGGGTAGGGGGAAGGTCTACATGCTTGCAGTCGTTCAGCTCTGCAAAGGATCCTGCATGTTCCTCGAGGGGGAATTCTTCAAGCAGTGCTGCGCCAACGAGTTTGCCTTCAATATGGGGATCATGATGGCAGCCGTCTGGCATCTGATGGTGATGGTGGTCGTGGGGACTCAAAAACACTGAAGGATCTACGTCGAGAGCGTGCCCTCTTCGAACGCTAGTTCCGACAAAGTGCGGTCGCCCTTCATGGCTTCCAGCGCCACGCAGGCCTTGAACCCCGCATCTTGGTTCCTGCGTTTCTTCATGTCCCGATTTCCTCGTGCGTGGAGGTCAGCAGATGTCAGATCCTACCTTACGTCACTGTCCGATTTTTGGGGAGGAGCTCAGACCATCAGGTGACCTCAGCACCTTACGATTCGGAAAAATCAAATGAGTGATTGCCAGGGGCTTATCACTATACTAGTATACCGGTATAAAGCGTTGAGGAGGGTTTCAGATGCGCCCCACATGGCGATGGTTTGGCCCAGAGGATCGGGTAACCGTGCAAACCGCGCGTCAAGCTGGCGCAAAGGGCATCGTGACGGGTTTGCATCACCTCCCGCCCGGCGAGGCTTGGACCGTCGATGAGATCGAAACACGCAAGGGGCAGATTGCCTTCGCCTCCGATGCGGCACTAAAGTGGGAAGTGGTCGAAAGCCTCCCCGTGTCCGAGGCGATCAAGACTAGAGGCTCTGAATGGGCCGATCACGTTGCTGCCTATAGAAAGTCGCTTGAGGCGCTGGCAGAAGCTGGCATCCGGACGATATGCTATAATTTTATGCCGGTGCTAGACTGGACGCGCACCGATTTGCGAGCGCCGCTGCCCGCGGGAGGGACGGCAATGCGCTTCGATTTGGTGTCATTCGCTGCGTTTGACCGGCACATCCTGCGGCGTCCTGGCACCGAAATGTCTTATGGGCGAGACACCGTTGCCGCAGCTGAAAAGGTCGCCGCGGGAATGGATGATGCGGCGAAGAGTATGCTTGCGCATGCGGTGATTGCGGGGCTCCCGGGGGCGGCCGAAAGCTGGACCTTGGAAAATGTGCGCACCGCACTGGACACCTACGCAGCGCTGTCGCCCGGCTTACTGCGTCAAACTCACATCGACTTCTTGTCCGAGGTGGTTCCACTGGCGGAACGCCTTGGCCTGCGTTTGTGCTGTCATCCCGATGACCCGCCCTTTCCGATACTGGGCCTGCCACGCACCATGTCGACACTGGCCGATTATCAGGAAGTGCTCGGTGCCGTGGACAGCCCCGCCTTTGGCGCGACCTTCTGCACCGGATCGCTTGGGGCCCGCCCCGACAACGACTGTGTCGCGATTGCGAAGGCGCTCGCCCCACGCATACATTTCGTTCACCTGCGCAACGTGGTCAGGGAAACGCCCGGCATTCCGTGCAGTTTTATCGAATCAGAACACCTGTCCGGAGATGTGGATATGGTTGGGGTGATCGAGGTCATTCTTGCTGAAGAGGGGCGTCGCCGGGCCACCGGGCGCGAGGACGCTGAAATTCCGATGCGGCCCGATCATGGCCACGACATCTTGACTGACATCGGCGCGGGTGCCCAGCCTGGTTATCCGGCGGTTGGCCGCCTCAAGGGGCTGGCAGAACTGCGCGGCGTTATGACCGCGCTTACAAGAAACGCCGCTTGATTCATCACGAAGAGTGACAAGCGGAGAAGAAGAACGAAACAGTGTCTGACATTCCAGGGAGGAAACAATGAAGACATCTTTGAAACTTTTAGCAGCAAGTTCTGCGTTCGCGATTTTTGCCTGTGGCGCGGCCTCGGCGCAGACCGAGCTCCGCATGATGTGGTATAATGACGGCAATGAAGGCGAAGTGATGCAATCGATCCTTGACCGGTTCGAGGCAACCCACCCGGAGATCAGCGTCACGCTTGATGTCGTGCCGTATCAGGCGGTTCTGGAATCCCTTCCTATCCAGCTGGCGGCAGGCAACGGCCCTGATATCGCCCGCGTGACCGATCTGGGTGGCCTGTCCCAGTACTATCTGGACCTGCGTCCCCACCTTCAGGATGCCGCGTATTGGGAAACCAACTTTGGCCCGTTCCTCAAATGGCTTGATCCCGATGGCGATGCGATCAACGGCTTCATGACGCAGCTGACTGTGACCGGCCCCTATGTCAACCGGACCCTGTTCGAGCAGGCCGGTGTCGATATGCCTGGCGCCGGCGCGACTTGGGAAGACTGGGCTGCGGCTGTAAACGAGGTGGCCGCTGCACTCGACATTCCGATTCCAATGGCATGGGATCGTTCTGGCCACCGTGTGTCGGGGCCGGCGATCGCGCAGGGCGCGATGATGTTCGACGCTGAGGGTAACCCGGCGCTGGTCGACGAGGGCCTGCAGCGGATGGCGCAGATGCTTTACGATTGGCATCAGGACGGCACCATGTCGCTGGAGCTTTGGGGCTCGGTGTCCGGCTCGACCTATCTGGGCGCGAACGAGGACTTCGCCAACGCCAATGTGGTGATGTACATGTCCGGGTCGTGGCAAATCCCGCAGTTCGCCTCGACGATCGGGGATGCCTTCGACTGGTGGGCCGTACCCGCTCCGTGTGGTCCAGCCGCCTGCACCGGCATGCCCGGTGGTGCCGCTCTTGCCGCGATTGGCGATACCGAGCATCCTGAGGAGGTCGCCATCCTGATGGAGTACCTCGCGCAGGAAGATGTTCTGGCGGAGTTCTACGGCCAGACCCTGTTCATCCCCGGACACCTCGGCCTTGCAGCGAACGGGATCGAGTTCGCCACCGACGATCCGCGTGCGGCGCACGCGCTGGCGACCTTCTCGGCCGCCGTTCCCAGCATCTCTCCGGTGGCATACCAGCTTCAGGGTTACCCATCGAACCGTGTGCTGTTCAACGCTCTGATCTCGCGTCTTAATGAGGCAATCGTGGGAGAAATTTCCCTCGAGGATGCCTATGCTCGGATGGAATCCGACATCACCAATCAGCTGGCCGAAAGCGGCCGCTGAGGCAACCTGACACGATGAGCGGTCAGTTCCTCCCGCATCCCTTGCGGGGGGGGCTGCCACCGATGAGGAGAGGAACCCCCAATGGCCCATGTGGATGACAAGCCGGGCAATGCCGGCGAGATGTTGCAGAACGTGGTTGCCTGGCCCCTCCGCATTCTGTTCAAACTGCTCGATTTCCCCATTTCGGCGATTCAGCGTCTGATCGGTATCAAGCGGATGCCTTGGTTCTTTCTACTGCCGAACTTGGCGTTTTTCGGGATGTTCGTGATCCTCCCGCTGCTGATGAATTTCGCTTACTCAATCACGGGCGGTACGGAACTGTTCCTTCGGGACCGGCCGATTACCGGCACCGAGCAATATAGGTTCCTTTTTGACTGCGGCTCTTACACCGACCCGTTGACCTGCCGTGAGGACCGGTTTTGGAAGGGCATTTTCAACACCTCCATATTCATCTTCTTCCAAGTTAGCTTCATGGTTCTGTTCTCTTTGATCACCGCGCTGGTCTTGAACCGTGAAATCCGCGCACGCGGTTTCTGGCGGGCGGTCTTCTTCTTCCCTGTGCTTTTATCGCCGGTCGTTGTCGCACTGATCTGGAAGTGGATCTTGTTGCGCGACGGGATCCTAAACGCCTTCCTGATATCGATCGGGCTCGATCGAATTCTGTTCTTTGTCAGCCCTGAATGGGCGATGTTCTGGGCTGTCTTCGTTTCAATCTGGGCGCATCTAGGCTTTTATACCCTCATCCTTTTGGCCGGGCTTCAGGCAATCCAGCCCGACCTTTACGAGGCGGCGGAGATGGACGGCACTAGCAAGGAGCGCGTCTTTTTCCGCATCACCTTGCCGCTGCTATGGCCCAACATGCTGGTCGTGATCGTCCTGGCCTTGATCAAGGGTGTGCAGGTCTTTGATGAGGTCTATGTGCTGACCGGCGGCGGACCGGGCACTGCGACGCAGTTCATCGTTCAATACATCTACAACACCGCCTTTACGAACCAGGTGCAGAATTTCGGCCTTGCCTCTGCTGCGTCGATGGTTCTGGGCGTTGTGCTGTTCATCCTGACCCTGACGCAGCTGGCTGCAACCCGGAGGCGTGACAATGGTTGAAGCGACACAATATCCCCGCTCTGTCGGGTCCATGCTGACGGTTCGCCGCGGGCGCGGCAGGCTGCATTGGACCGACGTGTTTACGTACGTCTACCTGGGGTTCGGGTTTTTCCTGATGTTTGCGCCGGTGGTATGGCTGGTGCTGTCGTCGTTCAAGACGCCATCGGGTCTGCAGGAATTCCCCCCGACCTTCCTGCCGCTTGGGCAGATCACGGTCGAGGTTGAGGGCTATGACGACCCGCTACTGCTGTTTGACGTGACCATGGAGGATGGCAGCGTTCAACAGCTTGCGCAGGTCCGGCGGATTGGCATCATGGCGCAGATGGTGGATCCAGAAGCCCCAGACGAGCGGCTGCAAATCCCAATCAACACGCGTGAACCGGTGCGCGAATTGCGCATGGCGTGGGAAAATTACCGCGATCCGTTGGAGCGGTTCAACTTCATGAGCTACCTGTGGAACTCCGTCATCGTGACCTTCGTGGCGACGGTTGTCACGCTGCTGATCAACTCCATGGCGGCCTATGGCCTCTCGATCTACGAGTTCCGCGGGCGCAATGCGATCATGCTTTTCGTGATTGGAACGCTGATGATCCCGATCACCGTGATCCTCGTCCCAGTCTACCTCGTGGTCACGAATCTCGGCATGATCAACTCGCTTTGGGCGGTGATCCTTCCGGGGGCGGCGACGCCCACGGGCGTGTTCCTGCTGCGACAGTATATGCTAACGATTCCGAAGGACCTGATCGAGGCTGCACGGATGGACAAGGCGTCGGAATGGGCGATCTACTGGCGCGTGGTGATGCCGCTGGCCATGCCTGCCGTGGCGGTTCTTGCGATCTTCTCGATCATGTGGCGCTGGAATGAATTCCTCTGGCCGCTGATCGTTCTGAACCGTTCGGAGGTCTACACGCTTCAGGTCGGGCTCAACGCTTTTCAGGGCGAGTTGGATGTGCAGTGGCACTACATCCTTGCGATGACGGTAGTGACCCTGATCCCGGTGATCATCGTCTTTGCTTTCCTGCAACGATTCATAACCACCGGCATAGCCTCTTCTGGGATGAAATGATGACCAACAAACCGCTGATCTTTCTGGATCCATTCCCCCGAAACGAGGCGATGGTCTACACGCCCGATTGCGCCGAGGCGCTTTCCGGAATGGGCGATGTGGTGGCCCATTGGGGTAGCCGCGCCCCCGACGACCTTGTCGAGGCGCATCTCGGCGAGATGGCCGTGTTGATCGGCCAGACGGCGATGCCGCGCGAACGGCTGGACCGGGCGCCTAACTTGCGAGCGATCCTGAACGTAAAGGCGAACTGGGAGCCCAATATCGACTATGCCGAATGCCACGCGCGGGGCATCCATGTTCTGAGTGCCGCACCCGCCATGGCGCCTGCCGTGGCCGAGTTCTGCGTGGGGCAGGCCATCAGCCTGCTGCGCGGGCTACACCGGTCCGACGGGTTGTTCCGCAATGGGCAGGAGGCTTATGGGATAGGCGGCAACGGCTCCGCCGAAAGCCTGTATGGTGCGACGGTCGCGCTGATCGGTTACGGCAATTTGGGACGGGCCTTGGCGCCACTCCTGCGACCGTTCGGGGTTCGCCTGCTGGCGCATGACCCATGGCTGTCCGACGGTTATCTGTCCAGCGAGGGGCTTACGCCGGTTGGTCTGGCCGATGCGCTTTCTCACTCGGACGTGATCTTTCTGCTTGCCGGGGTTACCTCGGACAACGAGGGTTTCCTCGACCGCGAGATGCTGAGCCTGATCCGGCGCGATGCCTGCGTTATCCTGGCCTCACGGGCCGAGATCGTCGATTTCGATGACTTCCTGGCGCTGGCCGCAAAAGGCGCGTTTCGGGCAGCCGTCGATGTTTTTCCCGATGAACCGGTTCCCGCCACCAGCGCTTGGCGCAATACACCGAATGTTCTGTTTTCCGCCCATCTTGCCGGGGGCATCCGGGCCTCTTACGCTCGCATCCGGGGCATGATGCTGGACGATATCGGCCAGATCCTGAAAGGGCTGCCGCCGCTTCGGATGCAGAAGGCCGACCCGCAATTCGCCGCCAAGATGCGCAGCCGGTAACGAAAGAGAAGTCATGACCGAAATTCATCTCAAATCCGTGCGCAAGGCCTATGGCGAAGTGGAGGTGATCCACGGCATCGACCTTCAGGTGCTGTCCGGCGAGTTCTGCGTGTTCGTCGGCCCCTCGGGCTGTGGAAAATCGACCCTTCTGCGGATCATCGCCGGGCTGGAGGATATCACCTCCGGCGCCATCGAGATTGACGGCACGGTGGTCAACACCGTGGGCGCGGCGGATCGTGGGCTGGCCATGGTATTCCAATCCTACGCGCTCTACCCGCATATGAGCGTCTACAAGAACATGGCCTTCGGGCTGGAGAACTCCAAGATGCCGCGCCCGGAGATCGACGCCCGCGTGCGCAAGACGGCGGAGCTTTTGCAGATCACCGATTACCTCGAGCGCAAGCCCAAGGCACTGTCGGGCGGTCAGCGTCAGCGCGTCGCCATCGGGCGGGCCATCGTGCGCCACCCCAAGGCCTTCCTGTTCGACGAGCCGCTGTCAAATCTCGACGCCGAATTGCGCGTGGCGATGCGCAAGGAGTTGTCGGCCCTGCACGCCAATATCGGCGGCACGATGATCTACGTTACCCATGATCAGGTCGAGGCGATGACCCTCGCGGACCGGATCGTCGTGCTGCAAAAGGGCAAGATAGAGCAGGTCGGCGCGCCGCTCGATCTCTACAACCGGCCCTGCAACGCTTTTGTCGCGGGCTTCATCGGATCGCCGCGCATGAACATGTTCGCGGGGCAGGTGGCGCGCGATGGCGACACGATGGTGCTCAATATCGAGGGCGCGCATCTGCACGTCCCGAACGTGCCCGGCCTCAACGAAGGCGACCGGATCACAATGGGCATCAGGCCCGAGCATATCAGCGTCCATGCCGACGGCGCCGGCGAATTGAGTGCGGCCGTCGCGGTGTCCGAGCAACTTGGCGGCGACACCTACATCTATTGCGACGCGCCGGGTCTGCCGCAGATCACCGTCCACCAGCCCGGCCAATTGCCGGTTGCCAAGGGGCAGACCCTGTCACTGAGCTTCGAGCGCGCGCAGATGCATGTGTTCGGGGCCGACGGCGCGGCCGTGGCGAACGGTTTGCCGGGGTGACACCGCCGCGCGGTCCCGGTGGGGATGAGGGCGGTTCGGATCAGGCCCCGGGCGGTATCCACCCGCGATAGACCGGCGACCCGGTCGGGAGCGGCAAGGACTGCGGAGCGCCGGTGCGCGCCGAAAGATAGATCGCCGACACCAACTCGACCGAGCGCCGCCCATCCGCCAGAGTGACAGCGTTTGTGCCCTTGCCCTCGAGGGCATCCGCCACCGCCTCCAGATATCCCGCGAAACCCGCCAGCGGCGCCGCAACCCCCGCGAGCACCCTGTCGACATCGCTCTGGCTGGTGGAGGCGCGCGCGATGAAGCGCCATGCCTCCTGCGCGGGGCTGTAGGGCGCAGAGCCGCTTTCGGCCGTCAGCCCCTCGAAGCAGAACCGCAGGCGAGTCGTGTCATCGCCCGCGCCGAGCGTGACGGAACTCGTGACCAGCGCCCCGTTTTCCATGCGGAAAGCCAGCGCGGCGCAATCCTCTGTCTCGATGTCGTTCACGCGGGTATCGGTCAGCGCGGTGACCTCGGCCACTGGCCCCAGAATGTGACACAGCAGGTCATGGGCATGGATCGCATGGCCAAGCAGCGAGCCGCCGGATTCCCCCGCCCATGTTCCGCGCCATGGGACAGCATAATAGGCGGTATCCCGGTTCCAGTGGGTTTCAAGGCTGGCGACATAGGGCTTGCCCGTGAGACCCGCGGTCTGCAGCGCACCAAGCTGTGCCAGCGCGTGGCCATAGCGGTACTGGAAGACCGGAAAGACCTGCCGCCCACTGGCCGCCGCCGCTGCGACGAGTGCGTCGGCCTCCTCCAACGAGCGCGCGATCGGCTTTTCGCAAATCGCGTGCTTGCCGGCCTGCAGGACTTGAAGGGAAACGGGAAAATGCAGATGCGGCGGCAGGCAGATGTCGATCAGGTCGATCGCCGGGTCCGCCAACACCGGCGCTAGATCGTCGGAGACCGCAATCTCGGGGTCGTCCGCGGTCGCCGCGCGCGCCCGCGCGGTATCAAGGTCGCACATCACGGCGACGCGAAACCGATCCGGTAAGGCGCGATAGCCCGCCAGATGCTCGGCGCCGATCCCCGCGCCGACAATCGCTACCCGGGTCATCTCGGGGCGCTTTCCGCCATGGCCTGTGCCTTCAAGGACAACTCGCAGACCTTGAAGACATGCGCCTGTGTCATCGCCGTTTCGGTCCGGTCCCGCAGGTCTGCCGAGAAGCGCGCGAAAAAGGGCAGATCCGAGGAAGAGGCGTCGATCTTCTCACAGCGGGTGCCGTTGACGAGGATCACATGATCGGTGCCGTCGCTGCCCACATCCACGTATTTCCGCAGTTCGATATAGCCTTCGGTGCCAAGGATCGTCAGACGCCCATCGCCCCATGTGGGCAGGGCATCGGGCGTATACCAGTCGACGCGGATATAGCCGTGGCCCTGCGCGCTGCGCAGCGCAATTTCGCCAAAATCCTGCAGGCCAGGGTCGTCGGGATTGCCATAATTCGCCGCGCTCGCCAACGTCACTTCCGCGTCGGTCGAGCCGGTGAAGAACAGGAACTGGTCGATCTGGTGGCTAGCGATGTCGGTGAGGATGCCGCCATAGGCCTCGCGGTCGAAGAACCAGTCGGGCCGCGTGTCGCGGTTGAGCCGGTGCGGCCCGATACCGAGCGTCTGGATTACGCGCCCGATCGTGCCCTCGGCCACCAGTTCGGCGGCACGGGTGACGGCGGGCACCTCGAAGCGTTCGGAAAAGTCGATGGACCAGATCCGGCCTGTCGCGGCGACGGTCGCCTTGATTGTGTCAAGCTGATCCAGTGTGGTGCATCCGGGCTTGTCGGTCAGCACATCCTTGCCCGCCTCCATCGCCTGCACCGCCCATGCGGCGCGGTCGTGCGGGATGCAGGACAGAAGGATCAGGTCAATGGAGGGATCCTCCAGCAACGCATTCGCGCTGTTGGCGCGGGGCACGTCGGGGAAGCGTTCGACGAAGCCCTCTTCGGTATTCGGATGGCCCTGCGTCCACCATCCGGCGAACTCGGCGCCCGCTTCGATCATGTTCGCGGCCATCCCGAAGATATGGCGGTGGTCGATGCCGACGGCGGCAAAGCGAAGGGCGGTCATATGGTCAACTCCGTAGGTCCGCCAATGCGTGCGGATGTGGTGATTGCGTCGATCAGGTCATGGGCGGCGAGTGCATCCTCGCCGGTGATGGCAGGCGTGCGCCCTTCGATCAAAGCGTCGGCGAAATCCTCGATCACGTTCTGGTGCCAAGCATGGGTGAAAGCCATGGGGTCCGCCCCGCCGCCGGTGCCCCCGGCGACGCCGAAGACTTCGCTCTGCCCGTCGCGCCAATACACGTGAAGCTGTCCGGATTGCAGGCGCAGGCTGGCGGCGTCGAAATGCAGCGTGATGGACTCTGCCCCGCCCGGAAAGCTGGAGGTGCTGGCCACCAGCGACCCCACGGCGCCATTGGCGAATTCCAGCCCGGCGGTCACGAAATCCTCTGCTTCCATATCGTGGAAACAGGTCGTCGCCGCCATGGCGCGCACCGCCTTCACGGGGCCCGCCAGCGACAATGCAAGGTCGATGGTGTGTATTGCCTGTGAAATCAGCACGCCGCCCCCATCGCGCGCATAGGTGCCGCGCCCGGTTTCATCGTAATAGCTCTGTTCGCGCCACCACGGCACCGCGATCTCCACGAGCCCAAGCGCGCCGAGATCACCATTTGCGACCATCTGGGCGGCCTTGCGCGAGGCTGCGCGCACGCGGTGCTGGAAAACGACGCCAAGCGTTACACCTGCCTCGCGGCACAGGCGCACAACCTCGCGCGCCTCGGTCCCGTTGCGTCCCATCGGTTTTTCAAGGAGGACGTGCTTGCCTGCCGCGGCCAACGGACGGACGATCGCGGCCCGCGCATCGGGGGGCGTAAGGACGATGACGAAATCCACGACAGGATCGGCCGCAACCGTATCGATGCTGTCGTAAACCTGCACGCGCTCACCGATGAGCGCCTCCGCCCTGTCGGCAAGATCTCTGGCCCGATCCGGATTGCGAGACTGAATGCCATGGATGATGACCTGCCTTGCGTCGGCGCAGGCGGCCACGTGGGTCTGCGCCACCATACCCGCGCCGATCAGGACGGCTCGCTTTGGCAAATCATTTCCCATCGCACGACCCTTTTGCAGCGTTCCCAGCAACACTAATCATAGGGAATTGTAGGTTGTCAACCAAATTACATACCGGTATACTGAATTGGGATCGATGGATTGAAGGAGTAAAGCGTGAGACGGAAATCGGCTGCCATTGATGCGTCCTCTCTTGCCGTGACGCCGTTGGATATGTCGCGACCGGCGGCCGAACAGATCGCCTCTGCGCTCAAGACCGCGATCCTAAACATGCAGATCGCTCCCGGCGCTATGATTTCGGAAAACGAGGTTGGGCAGGTGTTCGGCGCGAGCCGCACACCGGTCCGCGAGGCGTTTGCACAGCTGCGAGACGACGGCCTTATCCTGACCTGGCCAAGCCGGGGAAACTATGTCTCCAGGCTGTCGGAGAATCAGATCCGCGGCGCGCAGTTCCTGCGCGAAGCCCTCGAGGTGGCGGTGGTCGAACGGCTCTGCGCCGATGCCTTGCCCGAGGATGCAGCGGCGGAACTGGAGGATGTGCTGGCACGGCAAGGCGCTGCCGTGGAGGCCGACAGGAAGCTGGACTTTCAGCAATTGGACGATCGGTTTCATGCACTGCTGGCCGAAGCCACCGGCTTCGATCGGATCGGAGGGCTTTTGCTGCGCGAAAAGGCGGCGCTGGACCGGCTGCGGGTGTTGTCGCTGGACGATGCCGCGCACATGGCAAGTCTGCTGGCGGAACACAAGGCGATTTTCGAGGCGATCCGCGACGGGTCCACCGAACTGGCACAGGAGCAGATGCGGCGGCACCTACGGCGGGTGCTGACAACGCTCTCGGACCTGATCGAGGCAAACCGGGAGTTCTTCGATATCTCCGAAGAGGACGCATGACTGCCGGCCCCGCTCCGGCACCGATGGCAGAGGCCCTCCATGAGCGCGTGGCGGGCTTACCCATCGTCTCTCCCCACGGCCATTGCGACCCGCGCTGGTGGGCGGAGGACGGCGCCTTTCCCGATCCGGCGGACCTGCTGATCAAGCCCGATCACTACGTGTTCAGGATGCTTTATTCACAGGGTGTGCCGCTGGCCGACCTGGGCATCGGACCGGACGGAGAGGGCCGCGATCCGCGCGACGTATTCCAACTCTTTGTGCAGCATTGGGACGCTTTTCTGGGCACCCCGAGCCGGCAATGGCTGGAGTTCACGCTTGTCCGAACCCTCGGGATCGACACGCCCCTCTCGCCTGATACCGCCGATATAGTCTACGCCCAGATCGCCGAGCGGCTGGCCTCGCCCGCCTTTCAGCCGCGAGCGTTGTTCGATCGCTTCGGGATCGAGGTGCTGGCGACCACCGATGCCGCAACCGATCGGTTGCAACACCATACCGCCATCGCCGAGTCAGGATGGCCGGGCCGGATCATTCCCACTTTCCGCCCCGATGACGTGCTTAATCCAGCGCGCCCCAACCACGCGCGGGCGCTGAGCGATCTGGCCGAAATCACCGAGCGCGACGTGGTGCGCTATCGCGACTTTCTGGATGCGCTACGCGATCGGCGGTCGGTCTTCCGCGCCGCCGGGGCCACGGCGACGGATCACGACGTGTCCGATCTGGCGACCTGCTGGCTCGACCGCGAGGCGATCGAGGCGTTGCACGCACGGGCCGTGAGGGGGACGCTCTCGGGCGACGCGGCGCGCGACTATTACGGGCACATGCTAGTCGAAATGGCCCAGATGGCGGCCGAGGATGGCATGGTGATGCAGATCCACGCGGGCAGCCGGCGCAACACCAACGCCGCGCTCTTTGCAAGCCACGGCCCGGACATGGGCGCCGACATCCCCTACGCGATGGACTGGGGCCGGGGCCTCGCGGCTCTGCTCGACCGGGTCGGCAACAACCGGCGCCTGCGTCTGATCCTGTTCACGCTTGACGAGAGCACCTATGCGCGCGAACTGGCCCCGATGGCAGGCCACTGGCCCTGTCTGCGCATCGGCCCGCCCTGGTGGTTCCACGACAGCCCGAATGGCATCCGGCGCTACTTCGACACGGTGGTCGAGACGGCGGGCTACCGCAACCTCGCTGGCTTCAACGACGATACCCGTGCGTTCCTGTCCATCCCGGCGCGGCACGAAATGTGGCGGCGGGGCGTGGCGCTGCATCTTGCCGACCAGGTTGATCGCGGGGTGCTGACGATCTCCGATGCCGAACGGCTGGCGCCCTATCTCGTCCGCAACCTCGCGCTCGAGACCTACAGGCTTGGAGGCGGCTGAAAGATGCCGCGCATCCTCCATCTCGGCGTCGGTAACTTCCACCGGGCGCATCAGGCCTGGCACACCGCACGGGCTGGCGGTGATTGGCGGATCACCGGCGTCGTCATGAGCAACGCCGACCTGTTCGATCGGCTTCTGTCTCAGGACGGCGCCTATCACCTTGGCATTCGAGGTTTCGACGGTTTGACAGTGGAGCCTATCGCAATCCACGACAGGCTGCTCCTTGCCTCCCGAAGCTCGCAGGCGGTCATCGATGCGATTTTGGACCCAGAGGTTCAGGTCGTAACGCTGACCATCACCGAGAAAGGCTACTGCCTTGGTCCCGAAGGGCGGCTCGATCTGCAAAACGCCTTAATTGCCCGCGACCTAGTGGCGGGGCCGGGCAGCGCGTTGGCGATGCTGGCGCATGGGCTGTCGCGGCGTACCGCCCCCGTCACCGTGATCAGTTGCGACAATATCTCCGGCAACGGGCGCAAGCTGCATGCCGCGGTCCGGGATTACGCAACCGCCGCCGGCCTGGGCCTGACCGCCGATATCCGCTTCCCGGATACCATGGTCGACCGGATCACGCCCGTCACCACCGACGCCGTGCGGTCCGAGATTGAGGACCGCGTCGACCGATCGGACGTGGCCCCGGTCCTGACGGAAGCCTTCAGCGAGTGGATCATCGAGGATGATTTCGCCGGGCTCCGCCCGAACTGGGAAAAAGCCGGGGTGGAAATCGTGCCCGATGTCGCCGGGTTCGAAATGCGCAAGCTGCGGCTCTTGAATGCCGCGCATTCCCGCCTCGCCTATTCCGGGTTGCTCGCCGGTCACCGCTACGTCCACGAGGCGATGGCGGACCCCGCTCTGCGCGCGGATGTGGAGCAGCTTTGGGATGAGGCCGAACGGACCCTCCCCGAAACCCTGTCGGCGGGCCTCGCAGCCTATCGGGCCGCCTTGGTCAAGCGCTTCCTTGTTGCCGCAATGCGTCATGAACTTTCACAGATTGCCGTCGACGGCAGCCTGAAACTGCGCGAACGACTGGTGCCGGTGGTGAACGGCCCGAACGATGCGCCACAGGCGAGGCGCGGCATCGCGGCATGGGTGGCCTTTCTGCTCTGGCGCCACACGTCCGGGCAGGCCGTCGCAGACGCAAACGCGACGCAGATCGCAGGGCTGCTTGCCGACAATCGGGACATGACGGCCCTGTGTGCGACCCTCGCCGGCCTCATCGGCTTGACCGATCCATCGGCCGAATGGCTGGATCATCTTGCGGCAGACGCGATCAAGATGCGGCGCAATACCTGACATGGAAGAGCACGGACATCATGACAGCAGATATATTGACCCTCGGAGAGGCGCTTATCGAGTTTGTGCGGCTTCCCGTAGACGATGGCCGGGTTCTCTATGAAATGGGCTTCGGTGGTGACACGTCGAACGCGGCCATCGCGGCTGTGCGTCAGGGGGCCAGCGTCGGGTATCTGTCCGCAGTGGGCGACGACGAGTTCGGCCAGGCCCTTCGCGATCTCTGGAGGGCGGAAAACGTGTCGGACGCCCATGTGCTTACCCGATCCGGCGACCCAACAGGTGTCTATTTTGTCCGACCGCATGCGTCGGGGCGTAATTTCACCTACGCGCGCCGTGGGTCGGCCGCGAGCCTCTACCGGCCTGAAGACCTGCCAGAACAGGCCATTTCTGATGCAAAGGTGCTCCATGCCTCCGGCATTTCGCAGGCCATCAGTCCCGAGATGCGCGCCGCCGTGCGGCGTGGTGCGGAATTGGCGCGAGCATATGGCACGCTCTTCTCGTTCGACATCAACCTGCGTCTGAAGATGTGGTCGCTCGAGGACGCCCGCGCGGCGGCGGCGGAAATCCTGCCCCTGGCCGATATCGTGTTTCCCTCGCTGGACGAGGCGATGGTGATGACGGGACTGACGGACCCAGATGCAATTCTCTCGCATTTCTTCGATTTTGGTGCGGCGATCGTGGTCCTGAAACTGGGCGAAGCCGGCGCGATCGTCGCGACGCCCCGTATGCGGACAACCATCCCGGCTGCGCCAGCCACATCCGTCGATTCCACCGGTGCAGGCGACAGCTTTGCCGGTGCATTTCTCGCATATTATCTTGAAACCGGCGATGAAGCGCGCGCCGGCCACCTTGCGAGCCGCGTCGCCGCCGGCACCGTCAACGGTTTTGGAGCAGTGGCTCCTATACCCATTCGCGGCGCGCCATGAAAGTAAGCGTTTTCTGCCCCCAACTTGAGCCTCCCCCTTTGAATTGGTCCGTCCCTATAGTTAGGAAAACGGAGAATCGAAGATGGGAATTACGAGACCGAAGCCTGAAGAGATTGTTGTTAAGCTGAGGCAAGTTGAGGTGCTGACAGG
>NZ_JBSEDL010000011.1:0-19244 GCF_053570515.1 Rhodophyticola sp. SM2404 | reverse complement strand
TCATCATCGAAAGCTGGAGGAAACACTACAACACCAAGCGACCACACAGTGCATTGGGCTACCGCCCACCAGCGCCCGAAGCCATCATCCCGATGGACCAAAGGCCGATCATGCACTAACTTTCAAACTGGACCACTCAAGTGGGGCTGCTCAAATTCAGATCTGAGTCAAATTTGATTGTCCCGCCTGATCTTCCCGCGACGTTTCCCATTTCCGTGCGGCACCTGACATGGAATTGGTGAGAAGATTTTCCGCTGGATCGTCAAAGGGATTGCGGGTGGAGACAATCGGCAAAACTATCGTTCAAATTTCCTTCCGGATGGCGAGGCAGCTGACCCGATGACCTGACCCCTGGGACTCCAGTCGCGGTGCCAGTGACCGGCATTCTTCCATCGCGATGGGGCATCTAGGATGGAACCTGCAGCCTGATGGGGGCGACAAGGGCGAAGGCAGTTCTCCTTCCAGTGCATGTTCCTCGGACAAGGGTTTGTCCAGTGTGGGAACTTCGCTTAGCAAAGCCTGTGTGTAGGGGTGTAGGGGGTTTTCCAAAAGATCGGAGGCTGGCGCAATTTCTACAATCTGCCCGAGGTACATTACTGCAATCCGATCGGAGACATGTTCGACCACGCTGATGTCGTGGCTGATGAACAGATACGACAGGTTCAAACTGTCGCGCAGATCAAGAAACAGGTTGATGATCTGCGCCTGAATGGAGACATCCAGCGACGCCACAGATTCATCACAAACGACGACTTCGGGATTGACCGCCAACGCCCGTGCGATGCAGATCCGCTGGCGCTGCCCTCCGGAAAACTGATGCGGATAGCGGTCAAGTGCGTCCTCTCGCAGTCCAACCCGATCGAGCGCCTCTATCGCGAAAGAACGCGCCTGCGACCTTTGGATCAGCCCGTGGGCGATGGGGGCTTCGGTGATTGCATCTAGAATACGCTGACGTGGGTCCAAAGCGGCAGCGGGGTTCTGGAAGATCATCTGGACACCCAAACCTTTGCCGGTCTTTTGACTTGTCTTGTCCACCATAGGCTTTCCGTTGAATAGCACATCACCAGAGTCGTGCGGCAGGATACCCGCCACAAGCCGGCCGAGTGTGGATTTCCCACATCCGGACTCGCCTACAAGGCCCAGCACCTCCCCTTGCTCGATCGCAAGATCAACGCCGTCGACGGCCCGTAAAAGTTTGGCCGTCGATTTCGCACCAAACGCGGTCGCGATACGATCTGCCAGATCGGGCTTCTTTCCAAAGCTGCGACACACAGATTTAAGTTCAATGACCTGTGGCAAGTTAGCCCCTTTCTTGAAGCGGAGAGACACAACGAACGGCGTGGTCGGGCCAGGTTGGGGACAGTTCGGGCAGTACATCACAGGCCATGGTAGCGTGAGCGCAGCGTGGAGCGAAGGAGCAACCCTTTGGCAGGTTCGACAACTGCGGAAGACCACCAGGAATAGAGACCAAGCGTTGCCCGCGCGGCGCGTTCGCGGGCATGCTGGCCATCAACCCCGCAGTATAGGGATGTAATGGTGATTTCAGCATCACCTCGGTTGCCCCTTGTTCTACGATGCGGCCCGCGTACATCACGGCCACACGATGGGCTATCTGCGCCACGACACCCAGGTCGTGAGAGACCCAGATCAAAGCCGTACCGGTATCGCGGCAAAGACGCCGCATATCGCGCAAGATTTGCGCCTGCACGGTGACGTCCAACGCGGTAGTTGGTTCATCCGCGATGATCAAATCGGGCTCGTTCAAGAGTGCGGTGGCAATTACAACTCGCTGCCGCATGCCGCCGGAAAACTGGTGTGGATAGGCTTCTAGCCGTTCATCGGGGCTGTTGATCCCGACGCGCACCATCGCCTCGCGAACAGTCTGCCGCGCGGCATCGGTAGAGACGTCTCTATGAGCCTGAATGGCCTCGATCATCTGTACACCAATGCGCTGCACCGGGTTAAGGCTGGTGGTTGGATCCTGAAAGATCATCGCAATTCTGTTGCCGCGCAGGCCTTGCCATTGCGCCTCGGAATAGTTGGTGACATCGGTGCCATCGAACGCAATGCGCCCCGCCGTGACGCGGCCCGGCCGGTCGACCAATCCCATGGTGGACAGTCCAAGAACGGTTTTGCCCGAGCCGGACTCCCCCACGATGCCGAGAACATCGCCGCGCGTGACCTCAAGATCGACGCCATTCACGGCCACCAGGGGCCCGTCGGGCGTGGGAAATTCTGTGCGCAGTCCTTGAATGGACAAAAGCTTTGTCTGGTTCATTTTGAAAGCCTCGGATTGATGATTGCGCGCAGCTGGTCACCGAAGATGTTGATCGCCGCAACGGTCGCAAGCAGCATGATGCCGGGAAAAAACGTAATCCAATACGCACCTGACAGGATGTAGTCGAAGCCGTTTGAAATCAGTGATCCAAGCGATGGCTCAGTGATGGGCACGCCTACGCCGAGGAAGCTGAGGGTTGCTTCAATCGAGATGGAGTGCGCCGTTTGCAAGGTTGCCAGCACAATCAGCGACGAAACGCTGTTTGGCAAAAGATGCTTCCAGATGATACGGGCGTTGCTGAGTTCCAGGCAGGTCGCTGCCTCGAAATACTCTTTGCGACGTTCAACCATGGCGGCTGCACGGACCGTGCGCGCATAAAGCGCCCATTGCACGATCGCGAGTGCAATGATGACCTTGTCGATGCCTTTGCCCAGCAACGCGAGCAACACGAGCGCAACCAGAATAGCTGGGAAAGAGAGCTGAATATCGACGACCCGCATCAGAAACGCATCGATCCGTCCGCCATAGAAGGCGGACGTCAAACCGACCGAGAGGCCTATCGCCAACGCGACAGCGGCGCTGCTGATGGCCACGGTCAGGCTGGTACGCAACCCATAAAGGATAGAGCTTAGAACATCGCGCCCCGCCCCATCAGTGCCCAGCCAGGCGATCGTGCCGTCAACCATCTCTTCACCGGGCGCAAGCCGTCCGTCCAGAATGCTGACGGTAGATAGATCATATGGGTTGGTTGGTGCGATAAGGGGCGCGAAGATCGCAGATGCGGCAATCAGTACCAGCAGAATGCCCGAGATCAGCGTCGTGGGACGCGATAGTGTCGCCCGCATGATCTTGGAAAGTCGCGCGTTGCCCGGTTTCGCAGCGGGAACTGTATTTGTGGCGCTCATCCTTGGTCTCCTTGCAGGCGGACACGCGGATCAAGCACTGCGTAGATGATGTCCACGACCAGATTGAGGACCAGAAACAGGGCCACCACGAACAGCAGGTAGGCCACGATAATCGGGCGATCGAGATTGACGATGGCGTCGATGACAAGTTTGCCAAGACCCGGCCAGGCGAAGATGGATTCTGTTACAGTCGCAAAGGCGATCAGGGTGCCGAACTCGATCCCAAGCACAGTGATGATCGGAATGAGGATATTGGGCAGAAGATGGGCACGAACAATGCGCCTGGAAGTCAACCCCTTTGCACGCGCGAACTTGATAAAATCAAGCGCCATGACCTCGACGGTTCCCGCGCGGGCCAATCGGATCACCATGGCGATTTTGAACAGCGCAAGGTTGGTGGCTGGCATGATCAGGTGCTGCAATCCGTCCAGCGTAAACAAACTGCTTTCTATTCCAAGGAATTGTGCGGTATCGCCCCGACCCGACACTGGCAACCACCCAAGCTGGACCGAAAAGACGATGATCATCATCAGGCCCAGCCAGAACGTTGGAATTGAAATTCCGAGCACTGAGCCACCCATGATGATGCGAGATCCCCAGCCATTAGGCCGCAAGCCCGCGTAGACGCCCAATGGAAGGCCAACGGTCACGGCGATGATCAGCGCACAAACTGCAAGTTCGAGGGTAGCCGGAAACCGCTCTGCCATAAGGGCCAGCGCCGGTCGCCCAAAGATGAATGAATTGCCCAGATCCCCGGAAAACGCACCTGCCAGGAACCTCCAGTATTGCACATAAACCGGCTGATCGAGACCGAAGTCCCGCCGTACGCGTTCAATCTCGTCAGGCAGGCTTTCGGGATTGACCAGCATATCGACCGGATCACCGACAAGATTGATCATCGAGAAGACAATCAGAGACATTACAAACAAGACGACGACGCTTTGAATGACGCGTCTGAGGATAAAGGCTAGCATTGGAGCTGCTCCGGCTATGAGGCCCGCCGCCAGACACGGCGGGCCGATCTGTCGTTAGTCCTGAAGCCGGATATGGCGGATAAAGGTGCTGTCGAGTGCACCGGTTGGGTATTCGATATTGTCTCGTGCCGCCCAGGTTGCGATCTCATGGTGGATCGGAACAAGTGCAAAGTCACGCATCGCGATTTCGGTCGCCTGGAGAAGCGCATCTTCCATGTAGGCGATGTCCATCGACGACCGCCCGTCTTCAATCAGCTGATCGACTTCCTGGTTGCTGTATCCATTCCGATTCCCGGGCCCATAGCCATTTCCCCTGGTATGGATGAAGATCCGAAGCGGGTGCGAAGGTTCACCCGAACCATTTGCATAGCCGGACATGGCGACAGAAAACTCGGGCGTGTCGCCGGGGCCGCCACGGGCGAAACGACGGAAGAAGACCGACGCAGGCATGGTTTCAACGCTGGTCTGGATCCCGATGCGGGACAGCATCTGCGCAATCGCCTCGAGAATCCGGGTGTCATTGGAATACCGTCCGGCCGGGCCGTGGATGGTCAGCATAAAGCCGTCACCATAACCTGCTTCTTCAAGCAATTCTCGTGCGCGGTCCGCATCATATTCATCCGGGGTGAGATTGTCGGAATAACCGATATAGCCCTCGGGGGAGAACTGGCCCGCAGGCGTGGACAGCCCATCCATCACACGGTCCGCAATGGCCTGCCGATTGATAGCCAAGGACACGGCCTGACGTACACGGATGTCACGGAAGGGCGACTCAATCGGATTGCCATCAAGATCAGTGACCCAGGGTCTCATCGGATCATTTGTCATGTCCAGAGTCAGGTATAGCAGGCGGTTGGAAATCGATCTAAAAACTGATAGCTCATCACGGCTTTCCAGGTTTGGAAGATCAGAGGGGGAAACCCGCTCGATAAAGTCGACATCGCCGCTTAGAAGCGCAGCTGTTCGGGTTGTTCCATCACCGATTGGGCGAATGATGACGTTCTCCCACTCCACGGGGGTGCCCCAATACGCATCATTGCGTGCTAGCTCAATCATATCGCCGGGAAGCCAGCCGCTGAAGACGAAGGGGCCCGTCCCGAAAGCAGATTCACCGGTGTTGAATTCCTCGGTGGTCGCGTCGACAAATGCAGAGTCGATGATCGCAATCCGCGACATGTCGTGCGGCGTGAAGGGGTAAGATGTTTCCGTCGAGATCCGCAAAGTCAGGCCATCAATGACCTCGAAGGTTTTTCCCTCGATAAACGTCGCAAAACTGGATGGGCTATTGGGTACGTTCGCAGCACGTTGCATCGTGGCGACCACATCTTCAGCGGTAAAAGCCGCACCGTTGTGAAAGGTCACACCGGGACGCAGCCTGAATTCCCAGGTGCGCTCGTCAATCGGCTCCCATGATAGGGCAAGTCCAGGAACCAGGTTCTGATTCACGTCCTGCAGGACCAGGGCATCATAGACTTCCATCGCCATTGAGTTGTTGATGGTCAGGTTCTGATAGTGCGGATCCATCGACGTGGGTTCGGCCGCGAGGGCCACCCTCAGGTCTTGGGCCGATACAGGGCCGCCGATGAGGCCGAAGCCCGTCGCGACAAAGGCAAGCATGGCAATGGTTGTTAGTATAGTCATCTTTCTTCCTCCCTTTCACTGATTGCTAATCAGTTTTCTGATGTTGATAGCCCGTGGCTTTGCAGCGGTTTGCAAACTGTCTAATCTGCTCGTTGAAGAGATCCGGGCATTCCACGTAGGACGCATGCCCCGCTTTGGGGAAAACGACCTGCTTTGCCTTCGGAAATGCTGAGACCAGCGCTGCATGCATGTCAGGCGAGATCACAGTGTCCTTGCCCCCTGACAAAATGAGCACCGGAATGCGCACTTTCGGACCGATTTTCGCATTGTCGGCTTCCTGGCTCATGCGGCCACCATCGCGGATCCCTTCGATCCGCGCGCCTGTTGCTATTTCCGCCAGGAACCGAATAACAGCCTGGGACGTCCCTTCGGGCGTGCTGAGCTTGGCGCGTTCAAGACCATAGGCCGTGGTAACCCCCTCGGACTTGATGTGATCAATCCTCGTCGCGTAGCGCTCCATCAAAGGTGCCCCCGCGGCGAGCCCGAAGCCCAGATGCGTCGAGGAAAGTACCAGACCAGCGGTTGAACAATCCTCATCAGCCGCTATGTGAGCGGCGATCACGCCCCCCATCGAATGGCCGACCACAATCGCCCCGTGAATCTCCACCGCCTGCATCAGGCTCTTGGCAGCATCAACATAGTCTTCAATTCGGTTGCCGAACACATCGGACGCCCCAAAGCTTGGCGCATCCCATGCGACAATGCGGAACGAAGGCGCTAGAGCTTCAAACACATGGAGCCAGCTCCGGCTGCTGCCATTCATGCCGTGAAGTAGAAAGAGGGCAAAACCCTTGCCGGCCTCCCGATACGCCAGGCGACCGCCATTGTACGGTAAATACTGCAGCTTTGGCGTATCAAACATGCGCGTGACGTCCCCTGAGCAATGACTTCGGCAGCGGGCGCCATGGAGTGGCAAAGATGCCTCAGCACCCGCTGTTCCTCAATTGTAGCACAGGGGGTGACTTTAAAAAAAAGATTAAAAATTTTTACATATTGTCTTCCGGCGATTGAGCCCCAAGTTCGCGCATAGACATCAGCGTTTGAGCGAGTTTCAAAGCGCGGGAAAACTCGGGATTTGCTAGAAGCGCGTTACAGTAGTTACGCCAGGCCTCCAGCATCGGTTCGGTTGGTCGGAAATCGCGGCGACGGCGGTCTTCCGCGCCCGATAGCTCCTCCAAATAGCCGAGCCCCAACGCTTCATGCACTGTCGAAGTGACTGTTGGTCGGCTAAATTCTGAAACTTCAACAAGCTCTGTGATGGTGAAGCAGCCCTTGGAGAAGTAATAGTTCATCATGTAACGGCGCAGCTCGAACGCGGTGAAACTGGTGTTAAAAAAACGACGCACTTGGCCAGGTCTGTGCTCGCGTCGATACACATGGCGAGAACTCTCGAAAGACGCCTGCGCAGAGCAGAATCGATCAAATAGCATCCCAGCTTCAAGCATGGCCAACCTCACCCATTTATAGAAAAATTACACATAATTCTATACCGCTGATCAGCTTTCCGCAAGGTATCGCAGTAAAACGGGTTGGGCGCGCGCTCGTTCTTTTGATCAGCGCCCAACGTTTCCCAGCCAAGAACTAGTGTTCCGAGTCTGACATTTGCTACCGATTTCCCCTGATTTGGTCGAGCTTATCGAGAGCTCGGCGCTCGCGGGTGATGATGTCTTCGGCAGTCTTGCTCCAGACGAAGGGCTTCGGCTTGGTGTTTTGCTGCACGAGGTAGTCGTAAATCGTCCCTTCGAGGTCATCGACGCTGGAGTAGCTGCTACGGCGGATGCGCTTTGTAGTGATCTCAGCGAAGAAGCGCTCCACCAGGTTAAGCCAGGACGCGCTGGTGGGCGTGAAATGCAGCTTGAAGCGGAGATGCTTTTCCTGCCAGGCCTTAACCTCGGGCGTCTTGTGGGTGGCGTAGTTATCGAGAACCAGATGGATGTCGCGCGGTTTCTCCACCGCCCGATCTATGCGGCGCAGGAAGCTCAGGAACTCCTTGGTGCGATGACGCGACATGCATTCCCCGATAACCAGACCCGACTTGACGTCCAGCGCAGCGAAAAGCGTGGTCGTGCCATGGCGCTAGTGTCTAGCCTCCAAGTTCAGTGCTGATCAACTAAGCAACAACACTCAAATCAATAACTCTGCTTATTTGGAATGACCGTAGCCACACTACCACGAGGGTTTTCAATTTCTCCATCTTTGCGGGGGATTAAATGGACGTGAGCATGGAAGATCGTTTGACCTGCTGACCGGTCTGCGATGATGCACGGTTCTAAGGCCACCGCTGGCGGGGTGGCTGTTGGCTCCCGCCCGCCAAGGGCGGGGGTTCCAACCCCGGGGGGTATAAGGGGGTTGGAAGGAACAGGGGTTGGAATGGGGTCGGAATGGGGGGTGGAAGGCACTTTGTCACCCGGTTGGAATGGGGGGTGGAAGGGGGGTGGAACGCTCATTCTGCCATCTCCAGATGCGTGCGGCGCTTGCTTGGTGGCCCACTTTCAACGATCCGAATTTTGCCTGAGATCAGCAAAGTATCCATTGCGGTCTTAAGCGCCCGCTTGGTCATACCTTCATTCTTGGGATGCTCGGCAAAGACTTTGGGAGCGTAGGTCGGTCCGCCCGCATGATTGACGGTGCGGCCTTGCTCCGCAAACATTCGCAGCAACGACAGAAACACCCGCTCCGCCTTGGCGCTGGCGGCCATGCGGTCTAACCCTGTCACTGGTGCATCGGCTACGAAAACACCGCTTTGCCAAGTCAGGGCGATCTCGCCGCCTATGCCGCTGTAGTTTGACTTCATCGTGCGCAGCACACGCGCGTCCGGGTTTTGCTCATATCCGTCTTGCACAACCCGGCTAAGGTATAGGCGGCTGCGAACGGAATTGTTCCAGCCGGTCGAACCGCTGGTGCCGGTGCCAGAGGCCATGCCTGCCACGGATGGATGCGCCAGCATGACCACGGCGCAGCGGTGATTAATTGCTAGGCCGCGTAGCATCCCAATGAATTGTCGCGCTTGCGCCCGGTCGTTTTCGTTGCCTGGAAAGTAGTCGGCCAAAGTGTCGAGAACCAACAAATTGGGGCAGTCACGCTGCAACAGTTGTTTGACTGCCTCGAGCAACGGTGCCGCTTGCAGCGTACCGCCCTTTGCAACGGTGGCGAGCAGCGCATCCTCGCCTGCAAGGCTGCGAAGCGTCAGATCGCCTAGATCAGCGAGGGTGGCGTTTTCGGCCCGTGTGATGTCGGCAAGGCGACGATGCAGTTCGGCCTTGTCATCCTCAGCGCTGAGATAGACGGCCTTGCCATGTCGCACTGCGAGGCCAAGCCACGGCCGCTGCAAGGTAGTGCTGACGGCCAGCTGGAGTGCGCAGAGGCTCTTACCGGTGCCACCATCACCGCTGAGCAGCGTCACGGTATTTGCCGGGATCAGATCGTGTACATGCCAAACGCGCTCAGGCACCGGCTGGCCATCCAGATCGCAGGCGCGGAAGATGCCAGATTGGAAACGGTTGATCTGCTCGGCGGCCGCAGCAACGTGGTCCGCATTGATAGCGCTGTTTTGCGGGTTCAAAGCACCAATACCGCCGTGCTTTATCGCGAGCTTGTCTAGCTTGGCACCGCAGTCGCGCGCCATCGCAGGGATGGTCGCCCAGCCAACGCCCAAACCGCGCTTGAAACTCCGCCATTTTTGCTCAATCTCACCCTGCCGGAATTTGCTGCCGCGGGATGACCATTCGACCGCCAGCGGCAGCATATGGTCGCCCGCAGCATGCAGCCCCATAAGGATGCTCAGCCAATCGCCGTAAGGCATATCGGGATCGAGGTAGTCCAACAGGTCACGTGCCTCGGCCTCTGTTGGGTCGGATGACATGTGGGATGCGCTATAGCCACCCAAGTCGATGACAGGCCCTGTGTGGGCTGCGGGGGGCTGTATGGCCGCTGCAGTTTTCACCGACAGTAGCTTCTGGGGGCCGTGGGTGTCGCAGACCCATTCTAAAAACCCGTCTATCTGCTCGCGCGTAATCTCCGGCAAATCGTCGACCTTCCCCATAAAGTCTGTAGGGTCAAACCCGTGCCATTGATACGGCTTCTGGGTATCGGGATGGATGCCAAAAGCTACGACCTGCTGCCCCTCACAAAGTATCTCGATGCCGTCGTCTTTGCCCTCAGGCGCAAAGCCCGTTGGCGCGATCTTCTGCGTGATTTTTGCGATTGGGTGGGGCAGTCGAAACAAAAAACCCGTCTTCGGGGGTTGCCCGGTTCGCTGCATCCAGTTGCAATGCTGCGCAGGGAAGCGGCGTAGCCATTCAGCTGCGATCGCCTTGGCAGTCTCGGGGCAATAGACGTCGATGTCACAGAAAGCGACTGCGCCATCACCGCAACGGATGCCAATGTTTGCATCTGCTGCAAAGTCTGTGGGTTTGAAGGTCCGATCCTGCCAACCGGGGATGCGGGGTCCTTTCTGCCCATGCGGGATTGGCACCGGCTGATAGCCGTTTGCAATAAGCTGCGCGGCAATCTCGGGCGCAGATTTTGGGTTTTCGATAGTCATGTGCTGAGCCTCGGATATTTGCCCGAGACGGCGCTTTGGTGTATGATATAGGCCAGCCTGCCAGCTGTCATCGACCATGCCCGCGCCGTTCCTCGGTGCGGGTTTTAATTTGAAGGTTGATTAATCTGTACGACGTAGCGTCTTGCCAGCTCGGGCAGCGCCGTGATTATCTCCGTGGCCGCCGCAGTTGACAGCCACTGAGAGGTCACACAGACGCGCATCAGGCTGTCTCGGGTCGCATGATAGCTGACGCCGCGCCAGACCGCTCCATGTGAGGTCTCATCAAACATCTTCTGCACTATGTACTGGGAGCCGCCTCGGTCGATGATAATCCTGCAGCGGGCAGAAAGACGGACGATCTCGCCGACATAAGCGTCATCGCGTTCGTTGTGCGACCATGCTGTGTCAGGGATGCCCCGGGTAACGGCTACTCCCCCGGGGGGGGTGTTGGGGAGGGCAGCCATCACCGCGCCTCCTCACGCTCAGCGAGACGAGCGTTCAGCCATGCCTCAACCTCTGCCTCCGGCCACGCTACCGCGCGGCTGCCAATGCGCACAGGCTTGGGAAACTGCCCATTTTGCATCAGTAGATAAATCGTTGAGCGAGACAGTCCCGTTCGGTTTTCAACTGCAGGGCGACGAATAAAACGCGTCATGAAATGATCCTCTTGGCATCTGCGGGGCCGGTATGGAGCCGCTGGTGCCTCACAGGATCAATCGAGCGATAGGCGAAGTCGTTAGTAGTTAAATGAAGGATTAAATCTCCAAGCTTTGGCTGAAAACATTGACTTTCTCTGCTGGCAGCGTCCGCAAGTAGTCCTCACACTTCTGGCTTTGCCAATCATCTGACAAGCCCCAGAAGGTTCGTCCCTCCGAGAGAGAGCGTTCTAGATCGCCACCGGTACGCCAAAGTTTCGTTGCCTTTGGCGTTAGGCCGCGGCGACTTCTGATCCATGCGATCAACTCTCTATTGGTATGCCCCGCTCGAAACGTCTCGGGCATACGACGCAGTTCCAGCCAAATATGGAATGCGCGAAGTGAAGAGACTTTTGACACCTCACTTTTACTGGGCCTTCCTCTTTTCTTCTCAAAGACGCTGATCGCTTTTTCTACCTGGCCATTAATCTCAAGTCGGTAGCCCAAATATGCCCAGCGCTGAGCATCATCCGTGGCCCCGAGGCCCATGCCCGGGACATATTGCTCAGAAACGGCTTCAAGCTCCCAATCGTTTGGCTCTAACCCGATCGCATGCAGCAACCCTCGGACGGTCTTCTTCGTCATGCTGCGCCTCCGATCATTACTACCTTTGCGGCTTCTTTGCCTAACAAGAAGCGCTCCCATGCCTCAAGCATAGCCCTGCGGCGCTCCAGCATGTCTGAGCGACGGTATGCGCGCTCAACCTCGGAGCCGACATTGTGTGCAAGCTGCAGTTCGGCCATATCGCGCTCGAAGCCGCATTCCGCCGCCCAGTCACGAAACGATGAACGCAGGCCATGTGGCACTGCAGGCTTGCCAGATCGCTCATCGCAAAACCCTGATCCACCACCTTTGATATCGGACTGGTGCATCCGCTTCATCGCAGCGCTCAAAGTCATGTCAGAAAGAGGTTTGCCCATGCTGCTGTAGAACACGAGATCCGACTGTGGATGCCGTTCAATCTGGGACAGTAACCCAACCATGGTAGGTGTAAGCGGGACCCGATGGTCACGCGACGCCTTCATCCGCGCAGCTGGAATAGTCCAAGTCGGTGACCCTGAAAGGTCTACCTCGGACCAAGTCATCTGCCGCACCTCGCCTGACCGGCTGGCACAAAGGGTGAGAAACTGAAGCGCAACCGTCCCCATGCCATCTCTTTGCGAGAGTGCTGCCCACCAGCGTGGGGCATCCCGCAATCGTAAGGCTGGGTGGTTCGTAGCTCTTTGTACCTTGCTTGGCTTTGGCAGCATCTCGGCGAGATTACCCTTCCAGCGTGCTGGATTGTCTCCGTCTCTAAATCCCGCAACGGTTGCCCAAGACAAGACGGCCTCAATGCGCTGCCTCAATCGAGACGCTGTGACCGTTTTGTCGTTCCAAATCGGCTCTAAGACACGGCAAACGTCGAGCGCGGAAACCTCGTCGACAGGCAGTCGTCCCAATTTAGGTACCGCGTAAATTGACAGCGTTGCGAGCCATTGTTTGGCGTGCTTTTCGCTGCGGAACTCGGCCTGCTTGTTCTCATGCACGCGTTCGACGGCTTCTACGAAGGTCAACCGATTGCGATGCTTCATCCGATCGGCAAAAGGGTCGCCACCGCTGACGACGATCCGTTTATTGGCCAGCGCTTTTTCACGGGCATCAGCAAGTGTGACAACTGGCGGCGACCCTAGACCAATGTCGCGTTGTCGGCCATTGATCCTTATGCGCTGGACCCACCGTCTGTAGCCGGTATCATCAACACGCAAAAACAAGCCGAGGCCGCTACCATCAAAGTATTTTCCGGCATCCTTCACGCTGTTCACGAATGCTGCTGAGAGCTTCTTGGCCATCAATCCGTCCCCATATCCGTCCCCACAAATAGCTTAGAACTCATGGGACCTCTCTGAACTATAGGGTACGTAGACAAGTCATTAAAGCCATTTTTATTGGGAGAAAATAAACTTCTCTGACCTTGTGGGAATATTAGTTATACAGCCTGTCTCTCCGCCACTTTTCCTGATCCCCCATATCCATGCCGAAGATGTAACAAAGGCGAGCCTTGTCACAAAGCGCGCAGCTTGTTCTAACGAGTTCAACCTCACAGGAAAGCGCGGAACCATGAAGACATCTTATATCTATCTCGGCGTCGCGGTGATTGCTGTCATTGGGGTCGGCGCTTTCATGGCTGGGGCGCAGATGATGTCGCAGCATAGCGGTGGTCATGCGCAGCACGGGGAACATGGCATGGGCCATGATGAACACAGCATGCCTGGCCTACGGGGGGCGAACACCACCGATGCCGAAACCGCCGAGATGCAGCTTTTGTTTCGCAACTTTACGCTGATTGAACGTGAGGTCACCGATCTTGAGGATGGTATCTATACGCTCACCTCAAGCTCTAATCCCGAGACATTCGAGGCGCTTGTCAGCCATGTCACGGGTATGATCGCGCGGGTTGAGGCCAATGATGACCCCGAGGTCATTATCCAAAGCCCTACCTTGGATGTCTTCTTTTTACGGGGTGAGAACATCTCGACCGAGATCGATATCAGGGATGATGGCATCGCCGTGACGCAGACCTCAACCGATCCCGAGCTTGTTGCAGCCCTTCAGCGCCATGCCGCTGAAGTGACCGATATGGTCAATCGCGGAATGCAGGCCGTGCATGAGCGGATGATGAACTGAGCGATCTGAACGCGCTCATCCCGCCCCGATTGCCGCCTTGCGGGCGAGCTGCAGGAAGTGCTTGCGTTCCTCCTCCGAGAGACCACCCAAGATATCCCCCTGCAGAGCCTCGATAATCGGTGTGACCTCTTGCAACACTGCCTCGCCCTGCCCCGTCAGGCTGACTTCGCGGGCGCGGCGGTCGGTTTTGCGGGCGGTGCGGGTGACCAACCCCTTGGCCTCCAACCTGTCGACAACACCGCCGATTGTGGCGCGGTCATAGGCGATTTGGGCGGCGAGGCTGGCTTGATCAATGCGCGGGGTTTGGGCGATGGCGGCAAGGGCTGCGAATTGCACGGAGGTCAGGTCAAACCCTGCCTGTTTCATCCGCTCCTGAAACACCGCGTTTGAGATTTGATGCAGACGGCGGATCAAATGCCCTGCCATCCTGTCGATCGTATTGTCCACGCTGTCTTCCCACTTCCTTGATATAGTAAGCATACATATCAGTTTGACTTCGGTCAATTGTAAGCATACTTACTAAAGGCGGTTTAAGTCTTGGGAGGCGATGCTATGCAATTCTATCTTGATGGGTTCTACTCTGGTGATCCTGCGCTCGCGCGTGCCAACCCCGAGGCTGTGGAGCGGAGCGAAACCTTGCCCGTTGAGGTCGATGTCTTGATCATCGGCTGTGGTCCTGCGGGCTTGACCTTGGCCGCCCAACTCTCGGCCTTTCCCGAGATCAGCGTGGCAATCGTTGATCAAAAAGACGGCCCGCTTGAGGTCGGTCAGGCCGACGGGATCGCCTGCCGCACCATGGAAATGTTCCATGGCTTCGGTTTTGCCGAGGCCGTCATGCGCGAGGGCTATTGGGTCAATGAGGTGTGTTTCTGGAAACCCGCGCCCGAGAATACCGCGCATATCCAACGCTCAAGCCGTATCGAGGATGTCGAGCAGGACCTTTCGGAATTTCCTCATATCATCCTCAATCAGGCCCGCGTGCATGAGTTCTACCTTGATGTCATGCGTAAAAGCCCCAACAGGCTTGAGCCGAATTACGGGCGCAAATTGCTGGATTTGACGCGCGATGATGCCGCCCCCTACCCCGTCACGGCCAAGCTGGAGCATAACGGCGCGCCCGAGACGATCCGCGCGAAATATGTGGTGGGCTGTGATGGCGCACGCAGCCAGACGCGGCGCGCGCTCGGGGTCATGCTGGAGGGCGATAGCGCCAATCAGGCTTGGGGCGTGATGGATGTGCTGGTGGATACCGATTTCCCCGATCTGCATTACAAATGCGTCATCCATTCGGGCCAAGAGGGTAATATGCTCATCATCCCGCGCGAAGGCGGATATATGGCGCGCTTCTATATCGAGATGGACAAGCTCAACCCCGATGAACGCGTGGCGCAGCGCAATCTGACCTCGGATCATCTGATCGCGGCGGCCAAACGGATTTTCGCGCCGCATTTTCTGGATGTGAAACAGGTGGCGTGGTGGTCCGTCTATGAGATCGGGCAGCGCGTGGCCGACCGTTTTGTTGATGAGGAAGCCGATCCGCGCATCTTTATCGCGGGCGATGCCTGCCACACCCATAGCCCGAAAGCAGGCCAAGGGATGAATGTCTCGATGGGGGATGCGTTCAATCTTGGCTGGAAGCTGGCGGCCTGTTTGCGCGGGCAATCCGCGCCATGGCTTCTGACCACCTATTCGGCCGAGCGCCGCGCCATCGCACAAGACCTGATCGGCTTTGACCGCGAATTGGCTAAGATGTTTTCCGCCCCTGTCAAAGGCAGCCCTGAAGATCAAGGCGATGGCGTCGATCCCGCTGAATTCCAGCGCTATTTTATGGAGCATGGCCGCTATACGGCGGGGGTGGCCTTGCGCTATGGCCCTTCGCGCTTGACCAGTGAGGGCGCGCATCAGGGGCTGGCCACGGGCCAAATCATCGGAAAACGGTTCCATTCCGCCCCTGTCATCCGGCTTGGAGATGGCAAACATATGCAGCTTGGCCATGCTGGCAAAGCCGATGGCCGCTGGCGCGTCTATGCCTTCGGTGGGGCTGGGGATTTGGTGCAAGGCTCAAGCCCCCTTGCGCGGCTATGTTCCTATCTTGCGCAGGACCCCGCCTCGCCCTTGTTGCGGCATAGACCCGATGGGGCTGATATCGATGCCGTGATTGACCTCAGGGTGAACCTGCAAACCCACCATCATAAATTGGACCACCGCGCCCTGCCCGCGCTTTTGCTGCCGCGTAAAGGCCGTTTGGGTTTGCCCGATTTCGAGAAGGTGTTTTGCTCCGACCTCTCGCCCGAGCCTGATATCTATGCCCGCCGCGGGATTGATCGGGAGCAAGGCTGCCTCATCCTTGTGCGGCCTGATCAATATGTCTCGGAAGTGTTGCCGCTTGACGATCACGCCGCATTGGCGGGCTTTTTTGACACGGTTTTGAATGAAGCCCCCGCTTAAGCACTAAAAAGCCGCCTTCGGGTGATTTCTTCTGGCCTTTAGCCTGCGCATTCTGTAACGCGCGGGCAAACACCCCTGTCTGACTGATCTGAAGGATGCGCTGCATGGAAATGCGCAATATCGCCATTATCGCCCACGTGGACCATGGCAAGACCACACTTGTTGACGAGCTGTTGAAACAATCCGGCGCGTTCCGTGAAAACCAAGCCGTGGCCGAACGGGCCATGGACAGCAATGATCTTGAGCGCGAACGCGGCATCACGATCCTTGCCAAGGCCACAAGCGTCGAGTGGAACAACCACCGTATCAATATCGTCGACACCCCTGGCCACGCCGATTTCGGCGGCGAGGTCGAGCGTATCTTGTCGATGGTTGATGGCGTTGTGCTGCTGGTGGATGCGGCCGAAGGCCCGATGCCCCAGACGAAATTTGTAACCTCGAAAGCGCTGGCTTTGGGTCTGCGTCCGATCGTGGTGCTGAACAAGGTTGATAAGCCCGATGCCGAGCCTGATCGCGCATTGGATCAGTGTTTTGACCTTTTTGCCTCACTTGGTGCGAATGACGAACAGCTTGATTTCCCACATCTTTACGCCTCTGGCCGCTCGGGTTGGGCCGATACTGATCTTGACGGGCCGCGCAAGGATTTGAACGCGCTGTTCGAATTGGTCGTCAAGCATGTGCCCCAGCCCGCCCAAATCGCCAAGCGCGATGAGCCTTTCCGCATGCTGGCCACCACGCTCGGCTCGGACGCCTTTATTGGCCGTATTCTGACGGGCCGTGTTGAAAGCGGCACGCTCAAGCCAAATGAAACCGTCAAAGCGCTGTCGCGTGATGGCACCCAGATCGAGAGCTTCCGCGTCTCAAAGATCCTCGCTTTCCGTGGATTGGGCCAGCAGCCGATTGATGTTGCCGAAGCAGGCGATATCGTGACCCTCGCAGGCATGACCAAAGCGACCGTGGCCGATACGATCTGTGCGCCCTCCGTGACCGAGGCGATCCCTGCACAGCCGATCGACCCCCCCACCATCACCGTGACATTCGGCATCAATGACAGCCCGCTTGCGGGTAGGGATGGCAAAAAAGTCCAATCACGCGTGATCCGTGAACGCCTCATGAAAGAAGCGGAATCGAATGTTGCGATCAAAATCTCTGACACCCCAGGCGGTGAGGCCTTTGAGGTCGCGGGGCGTGGCGAATTGCAGATGGGTGTTTTGATCGAGAATATGCGCCGCGAAGGCTTCGAGCTGTCGATCTCGCGCCCACAGGTTCTGTTCCGTGAGGAAAACGGCCAGCGTCTTGAGCCCGTCGAGGAAGTCACCGTCGATGTGGATGATGAATATTCAGGCGCGGTGATTGAGAAGCTGACTGGCCCCCGCAAAGGTGATCTGGTCGAGATGAGCCAGAATAGCGGCAAAACCCGTATCGTGGCCCATGTCCCTTCGCGCGGTTTGATCGGCTATCACGGCGAGTTTTTGACTGATACGCGCGGCACAGGCGTTTTGAACCGTGTTTTCCATGAATGGGCGGCCCATAAAGGCCCAATCCCGGGGCGTCGTGCTGGCGTTCTGATCTCGATGGAGAACGGCACATCGGTCGCCTTCGCGTTGTGGAACCTCGAAGATCGTGGCCGCATGTTCATTGGTGCCCAAGCGCCGATCTATACGGGCATGATCATCGGTGAGCATAGCCGCGAGAATGACCTCGAAGTGAACCCGCTCAAAGGCAAAAAGCTGACCAATGTGCGCGCCTCTGGCACCGATGATGCGGTCAAGCTGACCACCCCGATCACCATGAGCCTTGAAGAGGCCATCGCTTATATTGATGATGATGAATTGGTTGAAGTCACGCCAAATGCGATCCGTTTGCGCAAGCGCTATCTCGATCCGCATGAGCGTAAGCGCCAGTCCCGCGCTGCGGGCTGAGCAAGACCCAAAACATTAAAAAAGCCGCGCAACCTATTGGCTGCGCGGCTTTTTCTTTTTTAGAATTTGTGTGGGTTTAGCTCGGGCTGCCATTGGGCAGCAGGTGATCCATGCTCATGGAAGGCTGGTCGCATCCTGCTTCCCCGACGATCCGCGCAGGCACGCCTGCCACGGTTTTGCAGGTGGGCACTTCATCCAGCACAACCGAGCCCGCCGCCACACGGCTGCAGGCCCCGATCTTGATATTGCCAAGCACCTTTGCGCCCGCCCCGATCAACACGCCATTGCCGATCTTCGGGTGGCGATCTTCTTCTTCCTTGCCTGTGCCGCCAAGCGTGACGGAATGCAACATCGAGACATTATCCCCCACCACAGCCGTTTCACCGATGACGATAGAATGGGCATGGTCAATCATGATGCCTTTGCCGATCTTTGCGGCAGGGTGGATATCCACGCCAAAGACCTCAGAGACACGCATCTGTATAAAATAGGCCAGATCCTTACGGCCCTGTGTCCAGAGCCAATGGCCAATGCGATAGGCCTGAACCGCTTGAAACCCCTTGAAAAACAGCAAGGGCTGAATAAAGCGATGGCAGGCGGGGTCACGTTCATAGACGGCCACGATATCGGCACGCGCCTCTGCGCCAAGCTCGGGCGCGCTGGCATAGGCCTCATCCCCGATCTCGCGCAAAATCTGTTCGCTCATCTCGCCTGAGGCCAGCTTTTGCGCCATACGGTAGGCCAGCGCATTTTCCAGCGATGCGTGATGCAGGATGCAGCCATGTACCAAACCACCCAAAAGCGGCTCGGCCCGAACGGCCTCCTCGGCTTCAAGGGTGATCCTGCTCCAGACGGGATCTAGTTCAGCAAGCTTTTCGTGCGTTCTGGCCATTGGGACTCTCCAGCATTCAATACAACGAGTATAACCCCAAAAGAAGGACCTGCGAAAGAGATAAGCCTCCTCCTCACGAGAGGGTTACAGCCAATCGGGCAAGCTCAACTGTGCATAATGCAAAGCCAGCAAAGCCGCGCCGCCCGCAAAATCACCTGAGCCTCCCCCTTTGAATTGGTCCGTCCCTATAGTTAGGAAAACGGAGAATCGAAGATGGGAATTACGAGACCGAAGCCTGAAGAGATTGTTGTTAAGCTGAGGCAAGTTGAGGTGCTGACAGGC
>NZ_JBSEDL010000010.1:0-78321 GCF_053570515.1 Rhodophyticola sp. SM2404 | reverse complement strand
GACTAGCGCCTCAGCGCCGCCGGTGAGGTGCTATCTACGGATACCGCCAAAAACCCGCAACCCCTTTTTTACAAAAACATCAAACTTTTTGCACAATCAAACAATATGCACATATTTTCATAGGGTTAGCGTGATTGCCCCGGCCGGTCCTCCGCCCTGCGAGCGTTTGCGCACAGGTTCAAATATTGCGGGAAACCGACCGGCTATGGAGCTTTCTTTACTTATCCACACGATCTGGTGGCAAAACCTGCCTTGAGACCCAAATGAAGGCACGAGTCGCGCGGATGCTATAGCGCGACTCGCTGTCTGATTGCGGGAACCCGCATCGCCAGAAGGCCCAAGATGATTGCGAGATAGACCATCGGCTCCAATTGGAAGCCTTTCGACAGCCATATGTAATGGACTACACCCAACAAAGCGGCCGCATAGGTCAGCTTGTGAAGCTTGCGCCACGCAGCACCGCCCATTTTGCGCAAAGACAGGTTGTTTGATGTGATCGCCAAAGGCAGAAGCGCCAGAAACCCCGCCATACCAATCGTCACATAGGGCCGCTTGGCAATATCGCTGATCACAGCGCTGAGTTGTTGCACATCCAGCAAAGCCCAGACCATCAGATGGGCGAGAACAAAGAAGAAGGCAGACACCCCGATTGCACGGCGGAACTTGAGGAGGTTTACCCCAAGGACCTGACGCAGAGGTGTAATGGCCAAGCCGATGACAATAAGTTTGAGCGCCATCTCTCCATAGGCGAGCTCAAGCTCTTCGATGGGATCAACCCCGAGCCCCCCTGTGGCCGCAAGATAGAAAAGCCACCCCATCCAGCTGGCCGCCAGTATATAGAGCGGCCAAGCTGGCAGTTTGCGCAGCCCAGTGTTGAGACCATCGCGCAGGGCCGCGATGCGTGAGGTTTGTACCTGTGCCATGGCGTCAGAAGAACTCCACGAGATCCATGCCTTCATAGAGGCTGGCGACTTCGCTCTCATATCCGTTGAACATCAATGTCGGCTCCCGCCCTCCAAACAGGCCTGCCCCGATACGACGTTCAGAGGCTTGGCTCCAACGGGGGTGGTCCACATTGGGGTTCACATTGGAATAGAAGCCGTATTCGCGGGCATTGGTCTGGTTCCAAGTGGCATGGGGTTCACGATCCGTCAGGGTGATGCGCACGATGCTCTTGATCGATTTGAACCCGTATTTCCATGGCACGACCAAGCGGATCGGTGCACCATTCTGGTTTGGCATCGGCTCTCCATAGATGCCTGTGGCCAGCATCGTCAGCGGATGCATGGCCTCGTCCAGCCGCAACCCTTCGCGGTAGGGCCAATCGAGAACAGGAAAGCGCGTGCCGGGCATTTCTTCGGGGCGCAGGGCTGTCTCGAAGGCGACATAGCGCGCGCCGCTTTGCACGCCGACGCGGGTCAGCAAATCCGCCAGCTCGAAACCGTTCCAAGGGATCACCATCGACCACGCCTCGACACAGCGGAAACGGTAGATGCGTTCTTCCATGGTTTGGCCATCGACGATCTGTTCCAGCGAATAGGTGCCCGGATTGTCGACCATGCCATCAATGGTGATGCTCCATGGTGCGGTTGTCAGCGTATGGGCATTTGCGGCGGGGTCGGATTTATCGGTGCCGAATTCATAGTAATTGTTATAGGTGGTGATCTCTTCCCAAGTATTGGGCTGAAGACCTGATTGCGCCTGCGCACGCGCGCCCAGAACGCTTGCCCCCAAGAAACCCGCACCAGCCGCCATAATCTGGCGACGATTGAGGAACATTTCCTTAGGCGTCACATCCGCCTGCGTAAGATCATTTTTCCAACGATTTGCCATTGAGGCCTCCATAATTTTCGCCACCATGGCTCAAAGATGGGATGATCCAAAGGCAAAGCTATTATTCTCACGAAACTGTTTGAATTGCTTCACTCGGCTGCGCCGAGGCATCCATTGCGCGCGAGCTTCCATCAGGCTGGACCAGCCGCACATGGCGACGCATGAGCAGCCGTGGCTCGGACACACCGACAGAATGGGCGATCGTCTCGACCTCTTTGACGATGCTCTTTGCATAGGCCGCCACGCGTTTGTCCTTATCCGAGACAACCAGACCTTTCTGGAAGCGCGGATCATGGGTGGTGATGCCCGTGGGGCAGGTGTTTTTATTGCATTTCAAGGCCTGAATGCAGCCCAAAGCGAACATGAAGCCCCGTGCATTTGTCACAAAATCAGCCCCAGCCGCCAAGGCCCATGCCACATCACCTGGGTTCACCAGCTTGCCCGAGGCGACAATGCGGATGCGCTCCTTGAGGCCCATCTTGTTGCGCAGGTCCGAAAGCATCGGCAGTGCCTCGCGGATCGACATGCCGACAAGGTCCATCAGCGGCATCGGCGCGGCCCCTGTCCCGCCCTCGCCACCATCAAGTGTAATAAAGTCGGGCGCGCTGTCTTCGCCGCGTTCAAGGATAAATTGAAACAAATCCTCGAAATCCTTCGGGTTGCCCATCACGGTTTTGATGCCCGTGGGTCGTCCAGTGACATCGCGCACATGTGCCACCAGATCGAGCAGTTCGGCATGATTGGACACTTCGATATGGCGGTTTGGCGACAGACTGTCCTGCCCTTTTGCAATGCCGCGAATACCCGCGATTTCATCGGTGATTTTCTCGGCAGGTAATATCCCGCCCTTGCCGGGCTTGGCACCTTGGGCAAGTTTGATCTCCATCATCTTCACTTCGGGATGTTCTGCCACCTTGCGCAGCTTGGCGTCATCCAGATGACCCTGCGCATCACGCACACCGTATTTGGCGGTGCCGATCTGGAACACGATATCTGCGCCACCCTCCAGATGATATGGCGACAGCCCACCTTCGCCCGTGTTCATCCACGCCCCTGCCTGACGCGCGCCACGGCTCAGTGCAATCACGGCAGGCTTGGAGATAGCGCCATAGCTCATGCCCGAAATGTTGAAGAATGAGGTCGCATGATAGGGCAGCTTTGCTTTGGGGCCGATCACCATTGGCTCGGAGGTGGCGTATTCGCTGCTGAGTGGCGGAAAGGTCGATGGGGTGAAAATGGCCGTGCCGACCGCGGCGAGATTGCGGGTCGACCAAAAGCAATCGTGTTGGATTTTCCGCTGCTGGCATGTTTGACCCAATCCCGTTGCGCGCTGTTGAAGGGCAGCTCTTCACGATCCATGGCAAAGAAATACTGGCGGAAGAATTCGCCCAATTCGGAAAATAGACCCCGAAACCGCCCGATAACGGGATAGTTCCGCCGGATCGCATCTGCTGTCTGGAAACGGTCGATCGCGAAGACAACAATCGCAACCAACACCAATGTGCCGATGACCAGCCAAAACGCCAAGGCCATGGCTTCCAAATACCAACCCATCTCATTTCCCCCGAATATCTCGTGCCACATTGCCATCATCACGACGGGAAATATCAAGGCCCCAGACGCCTTTTTACCTCACATGAGGTAAACTGATGTCACGTCGTTTTTACTGGAAAGCGATTTTCACCTCGGCTTAGGCGATAGCCGTTTTTCGTCAAGCCCCTAAGCGCAAAACCGCTTATCTTGAAAGCCCTCAAAACCCGCTCATTTCGACAAGCATCAAGGGGCGCGATCCCCGAGATGTATCATTCTTGATCTGAAAAGGAGACGACCAATGTTGAGACGTACTGTACTGGCTCTTACTGCTTCCGCCGCTCTGGCAGGCCCTGTTTTCGCCGATGGCCATTCCATGGATATCGTTGACACTGCCGTAAATGCGGGAAGCTTCACAACGCTTGTTGCCGCAGTCGAAGCCGCGGGTCTTGTTGAAACCCTGAAGGGCGAAGGCCCCTTCACTGTTTTCGCTCCAACCGATGAAGCATTCGCGGCCCTGCCTGAAGGCACTGTCGAGACCCTGCTGATGCCAGAAAATATCGACCAACTGACCGCGATCCTGACCTATCACGTTGTGCCCGGTGCGGTGATGTCGGGCGATCTGAGCGATGGCATGATGGCCAGCACGGTTCAGGGTGGTGATCTTATGATCTCGCTTGGTGATGCTGTGATGGTGAATGATGCAACCGTGACGACCGCTGATATCGAAGCTTCGAACGGCGTGATCCATGTTGTGGACACCGTCATCATCCCCGCGATGTAAGATCAACGCAAAAGGGCGGCACATCTATGCCGCCCTTTTCTTCATGCGTATTCCACAGGCCTAGTGAACGACCGCATCATCAGGTGCGGGCCTGTTCGAGGCAGAGACGCGATCCCCCACAATCAAGCCATCTGCACCAGCAGAGATCGTGACCGTGTCACCATCCTTGGCATCACCGCTCAGGATCATCTCGGCCAGCGGGTCTTGCAAGCTGCGCTGGATCACACGCTTGAGCGGGCGCGCACCAAAGACAGGGTCATAGCCCTCATCGGCCAGCCATTTCCGCGCGCCTTCATCCAGATCCAGCACCATCTTGCGTTGCGCCAAGCGCTTTCCAAGACGACCAAGCTGGATATCAACAATCCCGTCCATATCCACCCGCGAGAGGCGATCAAAGACGATCATGTCATCCAGACGGTTAAGGAATTCGGGGCGGAAATGCGCACGAACCGCATCCATCACTTCGCTCTTGGCTTTGCCCACATCTTCCCCATCGGCCAGATGGCTGAGGGTCTGTGTGCCCAGATTTGAGGTCAGCACGATCAAGGTCTGCTTGAAATCAACGCGCCGCCCCTGACCATCGGTCAGGATACCGTCATCAAGAACCTGCAACAGCACATTGAACACCTCGGGATGGGCCTTTTCGACTTCGTCGAAGAGGATCACCTGATAGGGCCTGCGCCGCACGGCTTCTGTCAGAACACCGCCCTCGTCATAACCGACATAGCCCGGAGGCGCGCCGATCAAACGCGAGACCGCGTGTTTCTCCATGAATTCCGACATGTCGATCCGAACCATCGCCTGATCATCGTCAAACAGGTATTCGGCCAGCGCCTTGGTCAGCTCGGTCTTGCCTACACCCGTTGGCCCCAGAAACAGGAAAGACCCGAGGGGTCGGTTTTCATCCTGCAACCCTGCCCGCGCACGGCGCACGGCATTGGAAACAGCCTTGACCGCTGCTCCCTGCCCGATCACACGGCGGCCCAATTCCTCTTCCATGCGCAAAAGCTTCTCGCGCTCGCCCTCCAGCATTTTGGACATAGGGATACCTGTCCAACGCTCGACCACGGCAGCGATCTGTTCGGGGCGCACAGCCTCTTCGACCATAACGTCATCCTCGGCGCTCTCAGACTCGGAGAGGTCTTTCTCAAGCTGCGGGATCACCCCATAGGACAGCTCGCCCGCCTTGGCCAAATCGCCATTGCGTTTGGCTTGCTCCAATTCGGCGCGCGCCTGATCAAGGCGTTCCTTCAGCCCGCGGGCCGAGTCGAGCTTGTCCCGCTCGGCCTGCCATTTGGCGGACATTTCCGAGGATTGCTCCATCAGATTGGATAGTTCTTTCTCGATCGTCTCAAGCCGATCCTTGGAGGCCGCATCATCCTCTTTCTTCAAGGCTTCGGCCTCGATCTGCATTTGCAGGATCTGGCGATCAAGCGCGTCCAATTCCTCGGGTTTGCTATCCACCTCCATGCGAAGACGCGACGCGGCTTCATCCATCAGGTCGATGGCCTTATCGGGAAGAAAGCGATCCGTGATGTAGCGATGGCTGAGCGTTGCTGCCGCCACCAATGCCGAGTCGCTGATCCGAACACCGTGGTGCAGCTCGTATTTCTCCTTGATGCCGCGCAGGATGCTGATCGTGTCTTCCTCGGTCGGCTCCTCAACCATCAAGGGCTGGAACCGCCGCGCAAGCGCTGCATCCTTTTCGACATATTTGCGATATTCGTTCAAAGTGGTCGCACCGATGCAGTGCAGTTCACCCCGCGCCAAGGCAGGCTTGATCAGGTTGGCGGCATCCATTGCACCGTCAGCCTTTCCCGCGCCCACAAGCGTGTGCATCTCATCAATGAACAAAATGATCTCACCAGCGGCAGCCGTGATTTCCGACAGAACCGCCTTCAGGCGTTCCTCGAATTCACCACGGTATTTGGCTCCTGCAATCAAAGCGCCCATATCAAGTGACATCAGCGTCTTGTTGCGCAGGCTTTCGGGCACATCGCCATTGACGATGCGCAAAGCCAGACCCTCGGCAATCGCGGTTTTACCCACGCCAGGCTCACCGATCAGAACAGGGTTGTTTTTGGTGCGGCGCGACAAGACCTGCATCGCACGGCGAATTTCCTCGTCGCGGCCGATGATCGGGTCAATTTTGCCTTCACGGGCGGCCTCGGTCAGATCGCGCGCATATTTCTTGAGCGCTTCATAGCCATCCTCGGCGCTTGCCGTATCAGCGGTGCGGCCTTTGCGAATATCGTTGATCGCAGCGTTCAGGGCCTGCGCATTCACTGCGCCCGCCTCCAGCGCCTCGCGCGCTTTGGATTTCACCATGGCGAGAGCGGTCAATATCCGCTCAACAGGGACAAAGCTGTCACCTGCCTTTTCAGCCAGTTTCTGCGCTTCATCCAAAACCTTCGCGGTCTGGCCATCAAGATAGACCTGCCCCGCATCACCCGTGACTTTTGGCATCTTGGACAGCGCAAGCTGCAAGCTCTCGGCCACCAGTTTGGCATTGCCGCCCGCATGCGAAATCAGGTTGGTTGCCATGCCTTGATCATCGTCAAGCAGGGCTTTCAGCACATGTTCGGGCGCAAGTTTCTGATGATCTTCCCGCTGCGCAATTGTTTGCGCGGCCTGAATAAACCCGCGCGCGCGATCTGTGAACTTCTCTAAGTTCATCACCGTCTCTCCTTCTATAAGCGCCACTAAGATCGCCCGCCCGCTTTGCGGCACGTGGCTTGGTCGTGGCCTCCCTCATGATGTGGGAAGTCTTCTGCGCCTGATCAAGAGGCGCGGCGTTCAAACCCGCCCTCTATCCAAAGCTCTTTCGCTCAGACTCAACCTTCTGGACCATGTCTTGCATGTCGCAGCTTTGTGAACCCTCGGGAGCGGCTTGTCATTGGCACAGATCACCTGCCGCCCCCATCTTTTGTAAACAGTAAGCCATCAAAGGAGCCACATTATGCGCTGCCTTAGTTTCCACCGCGTTAGCTATAACCCCGAAGCCTCCTGTTTCACCGCCGAAGTGCAATTTGTCAGCATGCAAGGCGTGCAACGCAAGATTTGCCAATGGCGGGGGCCTGTCTCGGCTGGGTTTGACCAAATCTCGCGCGGTTTGCGCGCCCAAGCCCTGCAGATCATCTGACAAAGACGTGCGGAATTTACTTCCAAGGACACCGGCACTACACCAGCGACGATTTCAGCGCTGTAACCGGAGGCCCTCCCCATGTCTGACGACCGTCTGATTGTTGCTCTCGATGTTCCCAATGCCCATCTCGGCCTCGAACTGGCCAATAAGATTGGTGATGCTGTCAGTTTTTACAAAATCGGCCTTGGCATGTTGACGGGGGGCGGCTTGGCGCTGGCCAATGAGCTAAAGGAAGAACAGGGCAAACGCATCTTCCTTGATATGAAATTATTCGACATCGGCGCCACCGTCGAGGCAGCCGTGCGTGGCTTGGCCCAATTCGACCTCGATTTCCTGACAGTGCATGGCGACCCGCATGTGGTGCGCGCAGCCAAGGAAGGCTCCGGCGGCAAAGACCTCAAAATTCTTGCCGTAACCATTCTGACCTCGCTTGATCGCGCGGATCTTGATGCAGGCCTGATCAAATCCGGCGATGTCCAAGACCTTGTGTTGGAACGCGCCGCCAAAGCCTTTGAAGCAGGGGCCGACGGGATCATCGCCTCCCCGCAAGAGGCCGCGCTAATCCGCGCCCTGCCTGAGGCGCAAGGCCGCCTGATCGTCACCCCCGGTGTGCGCCCGACAGGGGCCGCTTTGGGCGATCAAAAGCGAGTCGCGACCCCAGCACAAGCCATAAAGGACGGGGCCGATCACATCGTTATCGGGCGCCCGATCTGGCAACATGTTGATCCTGCCGCTGCCGCAAAAATGGTCTTGGCCGAACTGCCCTGATCTGGCGGGGCTACCGCATAAAATGATCGGTTAACTTCTCGTTTACCTTTGGCCCTTAGCATCGCAGATGCTGTCTGGGTTTGGGAAAATTGAGATGAGAAGTGGGGCAAGGCCCGAGAACGATCTCGTTCTCTCCTTTTTAGCCGTTCGGCAAGCCGTCGGCATTTTGGGATTATCCTTGCCCATTGTCCTGCTTGTTTACGCCCATTTGTTTGGCGGCGGCATGCAGCCATCGATCTCCGAATTCTATTATTCCGCAATGGGCGATGTCTTTGTCGGCATCCTTTGCGCGATCGGCGTGTTCCTGATTGCCTATAAGGGCTACCGCAAACGCCCTGAGGACCCGATGCTTGGGGATAGGGAAGCCTCGATCGTGGCGGGTATATCCGTGATTGCCGTGGCGCTTTTTCCTGTGCCCGCGAAACCCGAATACGCCTTATGCCTGATCGATGGCATTGTTCTGCGCTGCGCCGAGGTTCTGGTGGATGCAGAAATCATCACAGGGTTTTCAGGCCATTCGCGTTGGCTGCATTTCGCACCTGCAGGCAGCTTCTTTCTCAGCCTCGCTTGGTTTTGCTTCAAGCTGTTCCCCAAAGGCGGGTCACATTCGAACCGTCAATTTATGGGCGTGCTGATCGAGCATCTGATCTACTACATCTGCGGCGTGCTTATCCTGATCTCGGTCGCGGGGCTTGTCGCCTATGAACTGGTCTCGTCAGAAACCCGCGACGCGCTGACAGCGCAGAACTATATTTTCTGGTGGGAAACCTTAGGCGTCTACGCGTTTTCGATCTCGTGGCTCACCAAGGGCCGCTTCCTGTCGCGCCCATTCGGGCTGTATAGGCGGCAGGCTCAGTCGTCATTGATGTCATAGTCAAAAGTCTTCACCTGCCCGCGCATAACGCCAAACCAACGGCGCAGCCCCCACCATGACACCAGCGACAGAACCGCGAAAATCAACAGCAACAGCGGCAGCGAAGCCCCCAACCAAACCGCCAAAGGCCCGCCAACCAGCAAGATGAGCGCCACGATGCCGGCCCCCAGACCGAAGCCAAGCAGGATATAGGAGGGCAACAAGACCTCCCCCACCACCAAAAGGATCGAGGCCGCCCCCCAAAACCACCATTCACTCCACATCAGCTACGCCCTTTCAACATCTGGAAGGCTTTGCCGAAAGCATCAACCGCATCGGCGGGCACAATGATCGTCTGATTGCCCTGCCCCTGCGCGACCCCACCAATCGCCTCAACCTGCTTAAGGGCAATATTATACTGCACCGCTTCAAGCCCGCCCTTGGCAATCGCTTCTGCCACGACATTGGTTGCATAGGCTTCTGCATCCGCTTCAACGCGGCGCGCTTCGGCTTCTTGCTTGGCAGCATAAAGCTGCGCATCTGCCTCAAGCTCGACCGCGCGTTTCTGGCCTTCGGCGCGGGTAACCTGCGCACGGCGCTCGCGCTCGGCATTGAGTTGTTGGAGCATGGCATCCCGCGTCGCTTGATCGAGGTTCACATCCAGAATTTCAGCGCGCGTCACCTCGATGCCCCAAGCATCCACAGCATCCTCGACGCTCTCCTTAATCGTCGTGATCAGCATGGAGCGGTTCGCCTGAACCTCATCAAGCTCCATCTTGCCAATCTCGGCACGCACGATACCCGCAACCGTTGTTGCAATCGCACCATCGACATCACGGATACGGTAAACCGTCTTTTCAGGCTCAAGAATGCGGTAGAAGACACTGGTATCAATCTGGACCAGCACGTTATCGGCGGTGATCGCATCTTGGCTGGCATTGGGCAATTGGCGCTCGAGGATGGAAACCTTATGCGCAACCTTATCCAGAAACGGCACAATAAAATTGATGCCCGGCCCCAAGACCGATTTCAGCCGGCCAAACCGCTCGACAACGAATTTCTGCGACTGGGGAACGATCCTGACACCAAGATAGACGCATAGAATAATAAATCCGGCGAGCAAAAGCATGACGATATTGCCGCCGAGCAACTGCGTGATCAGATCATTAAAATCCATTGATGTATCCTCGCCCTTCATGGCCACCAAACTTCACTAATATCTATAGTCTAGATAAGAACCCTGACGCGTCTCTTCCAGCAACCCCAAAACAGGCCTATCCTGCCGAATATGCCAAGCCTATGCCGAGATTGCCTGAATATGTTCGAGAATGGCCGCCGCTGTCCGGCCTGTGGGCGCCCGCGCATCATATCGCATCCCGAATTATTCGATCTCTCCATCGCCCATATGGATTGTGACGCCTTCTATGCCAGCGTCGAAAAACGCGACAATCCCGAGCTACGCGATAAACCCGTCATCATTGGCGGCGGCAAACGCGGTGTCGTCTCCACTGCCTGCTATATCGCAAGGATCAAGGGGGTACGCTCGGCCATGCCCATGTTCAAGGCGCTGGAGCTGTGCCCCGAAGCGGTGGTCGTTCGGGGACGCATGGAGGTTTATGCCGAGATATCCCGCCAAATCCGCGCCATGATGGAGGAGATGACCCCAGCCATCGAACCGCTTTCGCTGGATGAAGCCTTCATGGACCTCTCGGGCACCGCGCGTCTGCATGGCAAGCCCCCTGCCGTGATGCTCGCCCGCCTCGTCCAACGCATGGATGCCGAGCTGGGGATCACAGGCTCAATCGGGCTATCGCATAATAAATTCCTCGCAAAGATCGCCTCTGATCTCGACAAGCCGCGCGGCTTTTCCGTGATCGGCGAGGCCGAGACGATGAGTTTTCTTGAACACAAGCCTGTGCGCATGATCTGGGGCATCGGCGAGGCGGGCCAAGCCGCTCTCGACAAGGCGGGCATCCGCAATTTCGCCGATCTCAAGCGGTGGGATCGCAAGGAACTGGGCGCGCGCTTCGGGCAAATGGGCGACAGGCTCTGGTCGCTCGCGCGCGGGGCCGATCACCGCAAGGTTAAACGGGACCGTGGCGTTAAAAGCATCTCCAATGAAACGACCTTCTCCGAGGATATCGCCGCACCTGATCTGCTCGATGGCCATATCTGGCGCATGGCGGAAAAAGTCGCTGACCGCGCCAAAGCAAAAGACCTCGCGGGGCGGGTGGTCACGCTCAAACTCAAGCGCTCCGATTTCACCCTGATCACCAAGCGCATCTCGCTTCATGACGCCACCCAGATCGCCGATCGCCTCTACCGCGCGGCCCGCGATCTCTTTGACAAAGTGGATCATGAAAAACCCTACCGCCTGCTTGGCGTCGGCCTGTCCGACCTCGTCTCCGCTGATCAGGCCGACCGCTCTGGCAATCTGCTAGACCCACAGGAAGCCAAACGGATCGAGGCCGAACGTGCCACCGATGCGATCCGCAAACGCTTTGGCGAGGACGCCATCCTTAAAGGCCGCGCGCTGCGCTAAGCCCATCTTTGCTTTAAAAATACTTATTCAAACTGTGCAGCCTATTCAGCCGCCAGAGGCATGCGCCCCGATGAGGCATCAATCACCTGCGCCAAAATCCGTGTGATCAGTGATTTGACCTCATGGAAATTCGAATTCGGCCTGATCATCCCTTCATTCATATAAAGGGAGCGGTCCAATTCGATCTGCACGGCATGCCTGTTGCGCGACGGGCGACCATAATGCTGCGCCACAAAGGCACCCGCAAAAGGCGCATTGCGACTGACAACCAATCCCGCCTCAACGAATACGTCTTCCAGCAGATCAACAAGGTCCGATCTCGCAGATGCGCCAAAGCGGTCTCCCAAAACCACATCAGGTCGCCGCGTGCCCTGTCGGGTCACCGCCTCAAGCGCCTCATGCGGCATGGAATGCATATCCAGCAAGATCGCTTCGCCAAACTGCGCCTGCGCTTGCGTCAGCAATGTCTCCAATGTGCTGTGATAGGGCCGCCAAACATGATCAAGACGCCGGTCCGCCTCGGCACGGCTCAACTTGCCACGATAGATATGACGGCCATTGGCAACCACACGCGGGATCACACCAAGCCCCGAACTGACCCGCGGATTATTATTCGATTTCCCCACAGCTTCGATCACGGCGGGGTCCAATTCATCCGCAGCCCTGTTCAAATCCACGAATGCACGCGGGAACTCGGCCACCAGCAGTGGCGCACCGAGACTGGGAGCCTCGCCCACCAACATATCGACATAGGCATCCTCGGAGGACCGAATTGCACGCTCGTCCAGAACTGTGGATTGCATGAAATCCCAAGGATAATGGCGCCCAGAATGCGGCGAGGCGACAACCACAGCCGTGCTCAGCACATCAGGAAGCTCCAGTCTGAAGGCAGGCCGATCCATTATTATCCCTTGTTTAACACCTTTATATATTGCGGTATTTTTTCTTCTGCCGAAAGCCCTTGATCAGCCCTCCGACTCCTTTTATAGACCACGCCACTGTGCGGCGCTGCGTTGTGACAGGTGGCAGCCTTTTGCCAGTTGTTTTATGTAGCGTCTCGGTCACCGGGCGGTTAGCTCAGCGGTAGAGCACTACGTTGACATCGTAGGGGTCACTGGTTCGATCCCAGTACCGCCCACCATCGGTCTCGTTTCGAGGCCTTAACCCAAGGCGCATCGCCGCGCCGCGACGAAGGAGAAGGCCCATGAAGGTCAGAAACTCGCTCCGCTCGCTCAAGCAGCGTCACCGCGATTGCCGCGTCGTGCGCCGCAAGGGCCGTGTCTATGTTATCAACAAGACACAACGCCGCTTCAAAGCCCGTCAGGGCTGAGCCAAGCGCATAGAGCTTGATACCGGATGAAAAACGCCGCTCCTTACGGGGGCGGCTTTTTTCTTTTTGATCACCAGCCTGATTGCCTGTGTTGCAACTCGCGCAGCGTATAGCGCGATGCAATCGGCCCCGCGACACCCGCGCGAAAGCGTGGATCCTGCCCGACGCAGCCTAAACCACAGACCAGATGCGCAACGCCTGCGCGCCAATCATTGAACCAAAGCCGCCCACCCGGGGTTGCCACATAGCCGTTTACCCCTTCCTCCATATCACCGCGCAGATCATCCACCGATGGCAATTCGCTATCGGCATCAGGGTCAAAACCGCCATGGGTATGGAAAGACGCGGTTACCGCAACAAAGCGGCTCTCATCGCCACGCGACAGGCAGGAATCAACACCGCCGCGTGTCACTTCCGTCGCCATATAGCGACCATCCGGCATCTGCCCGATATAGCCGCAATATTCACGATTTTCGTTGAATGAACGCGCCTGCAATTGCATCAGCGCATCACGCGCGGCCGCCAATTCTCCCGCAGGCTGCGCCGCTGCCGCGCAAGGCATCAGACCTAGAAGCAAGATCAACCAACGCATTATCTAAATCTCTCGAATAGCCCCAAACATCCTCAGTTTGGCGCTATCGACAAGGGCGATCAAGCTTTAGCAGTGAAATCGTCACTCATAACTGCGCTGGTCATCAATCACCTTGCCATCATTGGGCAAGCTCCCAAGCGCCACAATCTCGATCCGGCCTTTCAGCTTGAGGCTATCAGCAGCGCTTGCTGCATAGCATTCCGCATCATCCTTGGTGCTCTCGATCTGCACTGTCAGCGCATCCATTTCACCTTCGCGGCTGGCCACAACGCGGGCCTTGGCCACCTCGGGGTGCTTGGCAACAAAATCGGCAACCTGTTCAGGGCGCACAAACATACCCTTGATCTTGGTAGTCTGATCGGCCCGCCCCATCCAGCCCTTGATGCGCATATTGGTCCGCCCGCAGGGGCTGCTGCCAGGCAAGGCCGCACTCAAATCGCCAGTGGCAAAACGGATCAGCGGATAATCAGGGTTCAGCGTGGTCACAACGACCTCTCCGACCTCACCAATATCAACAGGGTCGCCTGTGCCGGGGCGCACGATCTCAAGGATCACGCCTTCGTCAACAATCATCCCCTCCATCGCGGGGCTTTCATAAGCAACATTGCCTAGATCGGCCGTGGCGTAATTCTGCAAGCATTGGATACCACGATCCGCATATTCCTGACGCAGGCTCAGAAATAGCGCGCCACCGCCCACAACCGCCTTGGTGATGGCCAGCGCCACGCCCATCTCCTCGGCCTTATCAAGGATCACCTTGAGGTAATCCGGCGTGCCCGCATAAGCGGTACTGCCCACATCGCGCGCCGCCCTGACCTGCAATTCGGTCTGCCCCACACCCGCAGGCAGCACAGCCGCCCCAACGGCGCGTGCGCCACTCTCAAAGATCATGCCGGCAGGCGTCAGGTGATAGCCAAAGCAATTTTGGACAATATCGCCCTGCCCGATACCCGCAGCATGCAGAAAACGCCCGATGCGCCACCAATCATGACTGACATCACCAGGCTCATAAATCGGCCCGGGGCTTTGGAATATGTGGGCAAAGCTATGCACCTCCTTGGAGGTAAACCCCCCAAAAGGCGGCGCCTCTGATTGCGCGCGCCCAATCTCGGCTTTGCGCAGAACGGGAAGTTTGGCCAAAGCACCAAGGCTTTGCACCGCGCCTGCCTCCACCTCGTCAAGCCCTCCGCCATAACCAGCGAGGCTTTGCGCCCTTGCGATTTGCGCAGGTAAATCCCGTGCAAGATCATGCGCGCGCTCATCCGCGCTGCGTGTCTCCAAGGCGTCGAAGAACTCTGTCATCCCCGCATCCCTCATCAGCTCAACCACCGCTTGCGGCGGCGGTAGGAGCGCACATCACGAAAGCTTTTGCGGCCCTCATCAGACATCCCCAGATAGAATTCCTTCACATCAGGGTTTTCGCGCAATTCCTGCGCGGGGCCATCCATCACCACACGGCCAGATTCCAAAATATAGCCGTAATGCGCAAAGCGCAGGGCCACATTGGTATTCTGCTCCGCCAACAAAAAGGTCACGCCCTGTTCCTCATTGAGGCGTTTCACAATCCCAAAAATCTGTTCCACCAATTGAGGCGCAAGCCCCATGCTTGGCTCATCCAGCAAAATCGTCTCGGGGCGGCTCATCAGGGCGCGTCCGATCGCGCACATCTGCTGCTCCCCACCCGACGTATATCCCGCCTGAGATTTGCGCCGCTCCTTGAGGCGCGGAAAATACGTATAAACCATTTCGAGATCGGCCTCGATCGCACCGCGCCCTTCCTTGCGGGTATAGGACCCCGTCAAAAGGTTTTCTTCGATGGTCAAATGCTCAAAACAATGGCGTCCTTCCATCACCTGAATGACCCCACGATCCACCAGATCCGAGGGTGACAACCCTTGCACAGGCTCCCCGCGATAGCTGATCGCCCCTTTGGTGACCTCGCCGCGCTCCGAATGCAAAAGATTGGAGATCGCCTTCAAGGTCGTCGTCTTGCCTGCACCATTCCCGCCAAGCAAAGCGGTGATTCCGCCTTTTGGCACCGTCAGGCTGACACCCTTCAAAACAAGGATCACATGGTTATAGATCACCTCGACATTATTGACCTCCAGAAGCGTCTCTGCCGCTGCCTCGGGGTCATTGGCGCTGCCGCCCGTCTCCTGCATCTGATCCAGCATCTCGCCGTCTCCTGTGATCCGTCAGACAGAGGGACACCCGCCCTGTCTTCATCTTTCAAAAAATACGAAATTCCGGCGGCAGCGGCCCGCGCCGCCGCCGGAATGTTTTGCATCAGCTCTCGGTGCAGCCTGGCTCGATATTGTTTTCAGCCGCGAATTGCGCACTGTCTTCCATAACGAGGGGCTGTGTGACGCTGTCATCAGGCGCGATGAAATCCGTGAGCGTCACCCATTGCTGAGCGCTCGCATCCCATTGCTGCATGATCGCCATGCCTGTGCCACCGTGATCTTCACAGGTTACTGTGAATTCAGGACCAACACCTGGCATGCCCAATTCTTCCATGCGGGCATTGGTGATCTCCAACGCCTCCATGCCATCACGGACCATCGAAGCGGACACGTCCGCTGTGCCATGGATGTCCTGCGCCGTACGGATGGCTTCAGCCGCCAGCATCGCCGCATACATGCCACGCGTATAAAGCACGGTGCCCAGATTGCTGCCGTCGCCTGCTTGCAGGCCCGCATCAATCACTTGCTCTTGGATTTCCGCAAAGACTGGCATGTCGCCCAAACGGTTCATGTTCAGCGCACGATAGCCGTTCGCGCCTTCTCCTGCAGGGATCACGTCATGCTCGGCTCCGGCCCACCAATTGCCGATGAAATTCTCCATCGGGAAACGGATATTCGCCGCTTCTTGAACCGCGACCTGATTCATCACGCCCCAGCCCCACATAACGACATAGTCGGGGCGTTCACGGCGGATGCTCAGCCACTGGTTGCCCTGCTCCTGACCTGGATGGTCAACGGCAAGCTGAACCAGCTCGAACCCGTATTGCTCAGACAGGATTTCCAGCGTGCGGATCGGCTCACGGCCATAGGCCGAGTTATGATAGAGCAGCGCAATTTTCTTACCTTCCAGCGAGCCGTCATTCTCTGTCAGCAGCTGGTTGATGATCACGCTCGCACCATCCCAGTAATTCGCGGGATAGTTGAAGACATTGCTGAACACAGCGCCATTGGCAGCCGAAGTACGACCATAGCCCATGGTGTGAAGCGGAATGCCATCCGCTGTCGCGCGCGGAATCAACTGATAGGTAATGCCCGTGGACAGCGGTTGATAGATCAAGGCGCCTTCGCCTTTGGTCTGCTCATAGCATTCCACACCACGCTCGGTGTTATAGGCCGTTTCACAGCTTACGATGCGCACGGTCTCCCCACCGATGCCACCATCACGCTGGTTGAGCAGTGTAAAATAGTCCTGATAGCCGTCCGAGAACGGAATACCGCCAGCGGCATAGGGGCCGGTGCGATAATGCAGATCGGGGATCACAAGATCCGCGAGGGCCGGGCTTGCAGCCATAAGGCTTGCAGCGGCATAGGTTGCCAGTTTCTTCATCGAAAAGGTCCTCCCTTTGGTTGTCCGATGTCGTCGATTGCCGGGGTTTTCCGCCTCGGTCTATGTATTGGCAGCCAGCCCCCTAATAGGGGAATGGCCATAGTCTCAGCTTCTCCTTGGCCAGCGACCATAAGCGCGCCAGCCCATGCGGCTCGACGATCAGGAAAAACATGATCAACAAGCCAACAACAACAAACTCGAAATGCGTGGCGATGGCACTTTCCCAACCCAGCGTTCCAGTCATGAAATTACGCAACACAACAGGCAGCAGCACCATAAAGGCCGCCCCCGCGAAGCTTCCGAAAATGCTTCCCAAACCGCCAATGATCACCATGAACAGAACGAGGAAGGATTTCTGGATGCCAAAGGCCTCTCCGACCTCGGCCGCGCCCAGATAGACGGTAAAGAGCAATGCGCCCGCAACGCCCACATAGAAGGACGAGACCGCGAAGGCCGTGAGCTTGGCCTTCAAGGGGTTCACCCCAATGATCTCGGCCGCGATATCCATATCGCGGATCGCCATCCATTGCCGCCCGACCGAGCCGCGTGTCAGATTGCGCGCCACCCAAGCCAGCGCGAAGACAAAGGCCGCGCAAAAGAGGTATTTCGCCCAGATATCCGCGCTTGGTCCCGTCACCGCAAACCCGAAACTGGTCCTTTCAGGCGCGCTGATCTGGCCTGAGGCGGAATAGTTGTAGAACCACGGCACCTTGTTGAACATCCACACAAGGAAGAACTGCGCGGCAAGCGTGGCCACCGCCAGATAGAACCCCTTGATCCGCAGGGAGGGAAGGCCAAAAGCCACGCCCACCATCGCGGTCGAAACCCCCGATAGAAGCACGACGATCGCCATATCCATGCCTGGAAAGCCCGTCATCAACTTATAGGAGGTATAGGCCCCCACAGCCATGAAGCCGCCCGTTCCAAGGCTGACCTGCCCGCAATAGCCCGTCAGAATATTCAACCCGATCGCGGCAATCGCATAGATCAGGAAAGGGATCATGATGGCGTTCGCGGTGTAATCCGTGATCAGAAACGGGATCACCCCGAACCCGAGCGCCAAAACCAGATAGTAACGATACCGATCAAAAGCGATCGGGAAGGTCTGGTTGTCCTTGGAATAGGAGGTTTTGAAGTCGCCAGCCTCGCGGTAGAACATCAGACAAATTCCTTTCGCAGATGGATGCGCATGTTCAAACCCTCTCGATGATCTTCTCGCCAAACAGGCCTTGCGGCCGGAAGACGAGGAAAAGAAGGGCAAGAACATAGGCAAACCAGTTCTCGGTCGCGCCACCGATCATTGGGCCAATGGCGAACTCGAACAGAGCTTCGCCCACACCGATGATCAAACCGCCGACAATCGCGCCGGGGATGGAGGTAAATCCACCCAGCATCAAAACAGGCAGGGCCTTGAGCGCAATCAGCGACAGCGAGAACTGCACACCCGATTTCGAGCCCCACATGATCCCCGCCACCAAGGCCACTATACCTGCCAGCGACCAGACCAGAACCCAGACATAGTTCAGCTTGATACCGACGCTGAGTGCTGCCTGATGGTCATCCGCCACGGCGCGCATCGCGCGGCCCTGTTTGGTGTATTGCGCAAAGGCGATCAGCCCGCCAACCAAGACAGCCGCAATGATCGAGGCCGCGATATCGAGGTTATCGATGAAGAAGCCATAGCCGAAGATATCAAAGGTATATTGGTCAATCGCCCCGTTAATGCCCTGCGGCAGCCCGACATCCAGCGTACGCACCTCCGAGCCCCACATCAGATCGGACACGCCTTCAAGGAAATAGGCCAGACCAATGGTCGCCATGAACAAGATGATCGGCTCCTGCCCGACCAGATGTCGGAACACAAAGCGTTGCACCATATAGGCGAAAACAATCATCACCAGCACCGTCACCAAAATCGCCAAGAGCGCTGGCACATGCCATCCGAAATAATGCAGATCGGTTCCGAAGAGTTCGTTGATCAGATGGCTAAAGGGGATGCGGCCTTCCTGAACACCCACAAGCGTCATCGCGGCAAAAAGCGCCATAACCCCTTGGGCATAGTTGAAAATTCCCGACGCCTTGAAGATCAATACAAATCCCAAAGCAACAAGGGCATACATCACCCCCGTCATCAGGCCGTTGATCGTGACCTCCATCGCAAAAACGAGTTGTTCATTCATGATCAACGCCTTTCATTTGGAGGATCAGCCCGAGGGCAAGCATTTGGGTCTTGGGCAGGGTCATCCGCTCAGTCATGGGCCACCCCCAGATAGGCATCGATGACTTCTTGATTGGCGCGGGTTTCATCAGGGGTGCCATCCCCGATCTTGCGCCCGTAATCCATCACAACCACGCGGTCAGACAAATCCATCACCACGCCCATATCATGCTCGATCAGCACGATGGTCGTTCCAAATTCATCGTTCACATCAAGGATAAAGCGGGACATGTCCTCTTTTTCTTCAACATTCATGCCCGCCATCGGCTCGTCCAGCAGCAGGATTTTTGGCTCGGCCACCAAGGCGCGGGCCAGTTCCACACGTTTCTTCAAACCATAGGGCAGACGCCCGACAGGGGTTTTGCGGATGTTCTGGATTTGCAGAAAATCGATGACCTCTTCGGCCTTTTCGCGGTTCAGGCCTTCTTCGCGCTGCGCCTTTCCCCACCAGATCGCCTGATCAAGGAAGTTGGATTTCATATGGTTGAGGCGCCCCGTCATGATATTATCAAGCACGCTCATCCCTTCGAACAGCGCGATATTCTGGAAGGTGCGCGCAATGCCTTGGCGGGCGACCTGATAGGGCTTCATCGGCGGGCGCTTGGTGCCTTTGTAGATCACCTCGCCCTCTTGCGGGTGGTAAAAGCCCGAGATCACATTGAGCATCGAGGATTTTCCCGCCCCGTTCGGCCCGATAATCGCGCGAATTTCGCCTTCGCGCACATCAAAGGAAATATCCTTGATCGCCACCACGCCACCAAAGCGCAGCGTGATATTGCGCATTTCCATCACCACGCCACCAATCTGGCGGCCATCAGCGGTGGTGTATCCCTCTTGGGTGTTATCAAGCATTGATCTTGCCCTTTTCCACGCTCATTCCGCCGCCACCTTTTGCGATAGCTGACCTTCCGCGACCGCCGCATTCCGAAGCTCCAAAGTGGCCGAGATTTTGCCCTTGCGGCCATCCTCATAGGTCACTTCCGTCTCGGTATATTGCGAGGTTTTGTCGGAATAGAGCGCCTCGATCAGTTCGGCGAATTTCTCTTCGATGATGCGGCGGCGTACTTTGCGGGTGCGCGTCAACTCGCCGTCATCCGCGTCCAGTTCCTTGTGCAGCACAAGGAAACGGTGCACCTGACAGCCCGAAAGCATCTCGTCTTGCACGACCGAGCGGTTCACCTCTTCGACATGGCCTTGGATCATTTCCAGCACGCGCGGATGGCCTGCCAATTCCTGATAAGAAGCATAGGCGATATTGTTGCGCTCGGCCCAGTTTCCGACAGCGTTGAGGTCGATATTGATAAAGGCCGTGCATTTTTCCTTGCCGCTGCCAAACACGACCGCCTCAAGAATATTGGGGAAGAATTTCAGTTTGTTCTCGACATATTTCGGCGCAAACAAACGACCATCGGCCATTTTGCCAACATCCTTGGCGCGGTCGATGATCCGCAGATGGCCTGTGTCTTCTTCCACAAAACCCGCATCGCCCGTAGCAACCCAGCCCTCGGCATCCTTGGTCGAGGCCGTGCTTTCGGCATTCTTGTAATACTCAACAAACACACCAGCACTTCGGTAATAGACCTCGCCATTCTCGGCGATGCGCAGCTCAACTCCTGGGCTTGGGACACCGACGGTATCGGGGCGAACTTCGCTATCGGGTTGTTGGGTGATGAAAACGCTGGCCTCGGTCTGGCCATAAAGCTGTTTGAGATTGATCCCAAGCGAGCGGTAGAAATCGAAAATCTCGGGGCCAATCGCCTCGCCTGCGGTATAGCCTACACGCACGCGGCTCATGCCGAGGGTATTTTTCAAAGGGCCAAAGACCAGAAGGTTCCCAAGCCCGTATTTCAGCCGATCCAAGCCGCTCACCGATTTGCCATCAAGCATCCGTGGTCCGACGGTTTTGGCGTGCTCCATGAAATAGTGGAACATCTTGCGCTTGATCGCGCCTGCATCCTCCATCCGGATCATCACCGTGGTCAGCAGGTTTTCGAAGACGCGCGGCGGGGCGAAGAAATAAGTCGGCCCGATCTCGCGCAAATCGGTCATCATGGTTTCGGCGGATTCGGGGCAGTTAACGCAAAACCCCGTCCACATCGCCTGCCCGATCGAGAAGATGTAATCGCCAACCCATGCCATAGGAAGATAGGCCAGCACCTCGTCATCGGCACGAAGGCTGTCGAATTCGGATGACGCTTTGGAGGTCTCGATGATGTTGCGGTTCGACAGCACGACACCCTTGGGCTTGCCCGTGGTGCCCGAAGTATAAAGCATGACACAGGTGGAGTCGTAGGTCAGCTCGCTCTCGCGGGCGTTCAATTCATCGGCAAAGCGGTCACGCGCTGCGCGGCCCTCGGCCTGAACGCTCTCGAGAGAATGCAGGGCGGAATGATCATAGCGGCGCATACCGCGATCATCTTGATAGATGATATGTTCAATACAGGTGACATTGGCTTGCGCCTCAAGAACCTTATCGACCTGTTCCTGATCGCCACATACCACGAAGCGCGCACCGCAATGCTCCAGCACATAAGCCATTTCGATTGCATTGCCGTCTTGGTAGAGCGGAACAGGAATGGCTCCGACTTTCTGGGCTGCAACCATCGACCAATAGAGCTTGGGACGGTTGCGCCCGATCACCGCGACATAGTCACCGCGATTGATCCCGAGCGCGAGCAAACCCATCGCGATGGCATCGATTTCTTTGGCAGTCTGCGCCCATGTCCAGCTTTGCCAGATACCGAGTTCTTTTTCACGGTACGCGGCTTTTGATCCAAACTGGGCTGCATTTCGTGCCAAAAGCTGCGGCACAGAAACAATGCCCGGCTCCCCCGAGTGTGCATTGACCAAGTCTATTCCTCCCTTCGCCCACCCGATTGGGCTGGCGTCCACGTGCCTGCATTCTCGAGCGGGCGTCGTTTCTTCACCGTGGAGGTAAATCAGTCACTGTCAAATTTTTCCTGACTTTGTCGCAATTCTAACCAATTGTAACAAAGCGGCCCGAGCGCTTGACGCCTCACCTATCGAGATGTCAGCGATGGCGGGCAGGGAGAGCATGATGCACAGGACAAACACGACCAATCATCTGACCCGCGCCGGATTGAATCTGATCCAGCAAGCTCTTTCGATATATGACGGCGATTTGCGACTTGCGGTGGCCAATCGACCTTTTCAACAAATGTTTGGCCTGCCCCAACACCTCGTGACACCGGGGGCGGCATTTGAAGATACGATCCGATTCCTTGTCGAGAACGGGGAATACGGCACCGTGTCCAATCCCGAGCAATTCGTCAGCGACCGTGTTGAGCAGGCCCGTGCATTCGTGCCCCATTACATGGAACGCACCCGCGCCAATGGCCGCATGATCTGTGTGGAAGGCAGCCCTTTGCCCGAAGGCGGTTGGGTTACTGTTTATACCGATATCACCTCGATCAAGCGCCAAGAGGCGCTGTTGCGCGGACGGTCCGAAGAGCTGTCAGATCAGGTGATCACCCAGAATGAGCAATTGGCCCAGACCAATCGCGAACTTGCCGCCACCAATGCTCAATTGGAGGAAACCAAGCGCCAATTGACCGAGATGGAGGCGCGCATCCGCCTCACCACCGAGATGATGCCCGCCCATATTGCGCATCTCAGCCGCGACGAGGTCTATACCTATACCAACCGCCGCCTCTCAACGGTTCTGCCGGGGCGTCCGCGCGATATCGTGGGGTTGAGTTTCGCAGAAGCCTTGGGCGCCGAGACGGCCACCCGTCTGCGCAGCAATCTCGACCGCGCCCTGCTGGGTGAGTCCTCCGTGATCGAATTCACCGATGACAGCAGCGCAAATCGCATCCGCACGGCTTTCACCCCCGATACCGACAGCGCGGGCGAAGTGAACGGGGTCTATCTCCTCTCGACCAATGTCACCGAAGAGGCGCAGGCCCGCGCTGCTTTATCCCAAACCCATAAGCGTGAATTGGCCGCCCATCTGACCAGCGGGTTGGCGCATGATTTCGCCAATCTTCTCACGATTATCCTCGGGCTTCAGGGGCGGCTGGATAAATTCGATTTGCCGCCGCAAGCGCAGGAATTGACCCAAGCCACAAAAACCGCCGCACGCCGTGGCGGGATGCTGCTGGATAAAATCGCGCGTATTTCTGGCCCGCGCGAAATGCGCCCTGCCCCGATCAATATGGATGATTTTTTTGCAGCCTTCGCACCACTGGCCCGCGCGCCGCTGCCCCCCGAAATCACCCTCGAGATCATCTCGACACTGGATCATACCACCTTGATGCTGGATGCAGGCTCGCTGCAGGATTCGCTGTTGAACATCGTTTTGAATGCACGCGATGCGATGGCGGGCAAAGCGGGTAAAATCACCCTCAAGGCAAGTGCTGTGCGCGATACATGGCTTGATCTGAGCGTTGAGGATCAAGGCTTGGGCTTTTCACAATCCGCGATTGAAGAAGCACTCAACCCGTTTTTCACAACCAAGGGCGATTCAGGCTCGGGGCTTGGTTTGTCGATGGTGTATGACCACGCGCAACTATCGGGCGGAACGGTCCGTTTGGCCAACACAGGTGATGGGGCAAAGGTGACCATACGCCTGCCCTTGCGGCCTGCATCCGCTGAGGCCCGCCCCATGCTTGTTATGGTGGTCGAGGATTTGCCCGATCTGCGCGCCCATATCCGCAATATGCTGATCGATTTCGGCCATCAGGTCATTGAGGCGGCATCCGCAGAAGACGCCCTCGCGCTGATCGATCTTCCCGGGCTTGATTGGGTATTGTCCGACATAAAACTGGGCGGTGAGGTCACGGGGGTTGATCTGCTTGATGCGATATCCAAAGCGCAGCCCGACACGCGGCTTGCCTTGATGACCTCGCTTCCAAGTGACGCCCCCCTTCGCCAAGAGGGCGCCGTGCGCTGGCCCGTTTTGTCAAAACCGATCGATGCTGTTGCGCTCACACAGCTTTTCCATGCAGAACATGCGTCATGAATGGTCCCCTTGTAGCGATCCTCGACGATGAGCCCCAAATTCGAACCATGTTATCGGATGCGTTATCCGAGGCAGGGTTCCGCACGGCAGCCTATTCCCGCGCGACCGAATTCGAGGCGGCCTTGCGCACAGCCACACCCGATCTCTGCCTTGTCGATCTGGGCCTGCCCGACCGTGACGGGCTTGCAGTTGTGCATCGCCTAGCTCTGGAAAGCGGGGCCGCGATCATCATCATTTCGGGGCGCTCGCAAGTACAGGACAAGGTCACAGGGCTCGAGCTTGGAGCCGATGATTATATCATCAAACCTTTCGATCCAGCCGAGGTTGTCGCCCGCGTCCGCGCAAGGCTCCGCCAGCCCAAAGCCCGTGATACAGCCTTGCAAACAGCGCGTTTCAATGGCTGGACCGCCTATTTCGACAGCTACATGCTGGTCGAGGAAAGCGGGGCCGAGATTACCTTTTCCCATGCCGAGGGCGAAGTGCTGCGCATGTTTCTTGAAGCTCCCAAACGCCTGATTTCGCGCCAGCAGATGCAGGAACATCTGGGCGGTGCCGCAGGCGAAAGCTTTGACCGCGCGATGGATGTGCGCATCTCACGGCTGCGCACCAAGCTGAATGAAGACCCGAAAAACCCAAGACTGATCAAGACGATTTATGGCGCGGGCTATATCTTCTTGGGCGATGTGTCTTGGGATTAGCGCCTTTATAAACACATCGTTGCCGCGCCTCGCGCTCTCGCTTAGATATCATGCCCAATAGCAACGGAGACAGCATGACACATCTATGGGTCCGCGCCGAACAGCGCCCGAATGAAGACCGTGTGGGCCTGACCCCTGAAGGTTCGCGCGCCCTGATGGATGCGGGCATGCGCGTCACAATCGAGGAAAGCTCGGTCCGTGCGATTTCGATGCAGGGCTATCTGGATGCAGGCGTCGAGATTGCCGCCGAGAACAGCTGGCCTGACGCCCCCTCTGACGCGATCATCTTTGGGCTGAAAGAGTTGCCCGAGGACGGAACGCCGCTGCCCCACCGCCATATCATGTTCGGCCATGCCTATAAGGGGCAGCCCGCAGGGCAAGAGCTGCTTAAACGCTTCAAGGCAGGTGGCGGCACCTTGTTTGACCTTGAATATCTGGTGGATGAAACGGGCCGCCGTGTGGCGGCATTCGGCTATTGGGCGGGATTTGCAGGCGCGGCTGTTTCCCTCAAATGCTGGATCGCGCAGCAAAACGGCGGCATCTGCGCGCCCGTGGGCGTCTACCCGTCCAAAGATGCGCTGGTCACAGAGCTTAAGGCGCAGTTGGGTGACATCACGCCACCTCGGGCCATTGTCATCGGCGCGCTTGGCCGTGTTGGAACAGGTGGGTCAGACCTTTGCGAGGAATTGGGGATTTCGGTCACCAAATGGGATATGGCCGAGACCGCCCATGGCGGCCCCTTCGCGGAAGTGTTGCAGCACGAGATTTTCCTCAACTGCATTCTCGCCCATCCCGGTGCGCCGGTTTTCGTTCCGGCCTCTACCCCCAACGATGCGCGCAAGCTCAGCGTTATCGGCGATATCGCCTGTGATCCAACCTCGGATTTTTCTCCGATCAAGGTCTATGACCAGACAACCACATGGGATGCGCCTGCTTTGCGGGTTCATGACACCCCCCCGCTTGATGTGATGGCGATTGATAATCTGCCATCAATGTTGCCCGTAGAAAGTTCGCAAGATTATGCAGAGCAACTCTTGCCCTCGCTGCTGACACTCGACAATTTGGACCAAGGCGTTTGGGGCCGTGCAAAAATAGAGTTTGATCGCCATAGTGCAGCGCTCTGAGGGAGATTTGTAATGACAATTCATTGGTGCGGCACAGGGCTTTCGGCAGTCCCTGGTTTGAGACGGTTGCTGGAGGCTGGCGAAGATGTGGTGGTTTGGAACCGCACAATTGCCAAGGCGCAAGACGCGGTTGGCGACCTGACCGATGATATCCGCCCCTATGATTTAAAGACCCTGTCCGAAGCGCTTGCCCCGGGCGATGTTGCCGTATCCATGTTGCCCGCCACCGAGCATGTTGCCATCGCAACGGCCTGTCTTGATGCGGGCGCGCAATTTGTGTCCTCCTCCTATATCGCGCCCGAAATGCGCGCCTTGGATGATCGTGCGCAGGAACTCGGTGTCTCGCTGGTCAATGAGGTTGGTCTTGATCCCGGCATCGATCACCTCATGGCCCATGCCTTGATGCTCAACTATTCATTGTCGGATGTGTTCGACCCCGAGAACAGCCATAGTTTTACCTCCTATTGCGGTGGCATTCCGAAATACGAGAACCCTTTCAAATATAAATTCTCTTGGTCGCCGCTTGGGGTTTTAACCGCGCTGCGTTCCCCCTCGCGCTCGATTTCCGAGGGTGAGGAACTGACCGTGGACAGGCCTTGGGATGCGATTTCCTCCTATGAAGCCCCGCTCCCCACGCCTGAGAGCTTTGAAGTCTACCCCAATCGCGACAGCCTGCCCTTCATGGAGGAATACGGGCTTGGCGAGGATTGGAATGTTCAGCAATTCGTGCGCGGCACCTTGCGTCTGAACGGCTGGTCTGAGGCTTGGGCTGATGTGTTCCGCGAAATCGAAACCCTGTCAGGCCCTGAGGGCGATGCCCGCCTCAAAGAGATGTCGGATCAATTCTGGGCCGAGAATGCCTATGAAGACGATGAGCCTGACCGCGTTGTGATGTGTGTCTCTCTCAAGGTCGAGCGTGATGGCGAAACCCTCTGGCATGAGACCTATACAATGGATGCATGGGGCGATGAACGCGGCACTGCAATGGCGCGGCTGGTTTCGGTGCCCGTCTCGCTTGCGGTTCAAGCGGTTCAAGCAGGCCTGCTGGAGCCAGGTGTTCAGGCCGCCCCGTCTGAACTTGAAATGGTGTCGGGCTGGATGGCGGTTGTCTCGACATTGGCACAGCATGTCGAAGTGGTCGACCATTTGGCCTGACCCACACTTCAGCGAAGCCCGTCTTCCTCGCGCGCTATATTGTTGCCCGAGAGGCGATCAGCTGAAGATGCGGTAATAGAGCCAATCAGGCAGGAGCTGGCTGATGCGGAACATCATCCCGAAAAGGCCCGGAAAGCTCTTTTTGAAGCGGTCCGTGTTCATATGCTCAAAGAACTCGGCGGCGGCTGCATCAGGCTCCATGATGAAGGGCATCTTGAAATCATTCTTGTCAGTCAGACGCGTGCGGATAAAGCCTGGATTGATGATCTGGACATCGACGCCTGTCTTGCGCAGATCGCAATACATCGACTCCGCCAGATACATCAGCCCTGCTTTGGAAGCCCCGTAGCCCGTCGCACCAGGCAGGCCGCGGAACCCCGAAAGGCTACCTGTCAGAACAATATGCCCGCGATCACGCGCCACGAATTGCGGAACGATATGCCCCAGCACACGGGAGGCCCCAACAAGATTGATGTCGAACATGGTGTTGACCTCATCGGCCTTCCACTCGGTCGCGGGCTGGGGCCAATAGACACCCGCCAGATAGACCACACCATCCACCTCGCCGACTTCCTTGACCGCCTTTTCGACAGATACGGGGTCCGAGACATCCATCGGCACATAGGACGCCCGACCAGACAAGACGGCGACCAATTCCTGCAAGCGTTCCTCAGAGCGCGCCGAGACAATCACTTCAACGCCTGCGCGGCTCATCAGTTCTGCAACCGCGCGTCCCAACCCCTCCGAGGCGCCGATCAGCCAATACCGTTTTCCGGCCCATTCCCGCATGTCTTACTCCGTTCACACCAGTAGGTTTAAGATAGGTCCCCAGAAAGATTAATCCAAAGCTTCACCGCGATTTTCGGGCAAAGGCGTCGCGATCAGCAAAGCGATTGCCACCAGTTTCAGCAGGCAAGGCACAAGCGCGTAAAGATAGGTCAGCCGGTTCAATGCTTCATCGGTGTTTGTGCCCCCTGCTTCAAACCCGACCGCATCAAGGGCAGGCAAAAGGGTGACCGCCGCAAAGGCCAAGGTGAATTTTGAAACGAAGTTCCACAGCCCGAACGCCTCACTGGCTTGCGGCGCGATCTGCGCCATGCGCCGCGCGAAAATTGCAGGTAGCAAGGTCAGGTCTGCCCCCAAAGCCATGCCCGAGATCAGACAGACAAGCGCGAAAGCTGCCGTGTCGCCCGCGCCAAGGGTCAGGACATATCCAAAACTCAGGATCGCTGAGGCCATGGCCCCAAGCAATGTAGGCCTTGCGCCGAAGCGCGCCGCGACCTTTGACCAAAGCGGTGCGGATGCGGCGGCGGCAAGAAAGAAGAGCAGCAGCAATGGCCCCTCCCACCCTGCCGCGCCAAGCACGCTTTCGACATAAAACAGGAACAAGGTAGAGGAGACCGCAACTGGCGCTGCGTTCACCAAAGCAATCAGCAAAAGCCGCAGCGCAACAAAATCCCGCAAGACCACGCCAAAACCGCCGGATGCACCAATATCGCCCTGCCCCCATTCGGCCCGCATGAGCCACCAGCCAAAACCGCATAGCACGGCAAAACCAAGCGCGAAGGCAGCAAAGGGATAGCCTGTGAAGGCCAAAGCCACAGGCGCGACCGAGGCCACGCATACCCCGATCAAAGCCCCTGTTTCACGCCATGCCGCAAGTCGGAAATGGCCATCTTTGCCCAAGCCTGCCGCCGTCTGAACCCCTTCGGCATAAAAGCAGATGGTCAGGAAAGAAAAGCTTGAGAACAGCCCCGTCAATGTCAGCGCAAACCACCAGATCGGTGCAATCGGCGGGGTTACAGCGAAAAGCCCGATCATCGATGCCCCAAGGAGAAGCACCGCCCCACCAACCATTGGCCTGCGCCATGTGCGGGCGACCTGCGCCAGCCAGCCCAAGATCGGATCTTGCACCAAATCAAACAGGCGCAACACAAACAGAACACCTGCCAGCGCCGTCAATCCAAGCCCGTATTCATCAAGGTAGAATTTCGGCGCGTGGATATAGATGGGAAGGCCCGCCGAGGCGAGCATCGCCGCAAAAACCGAATAGCCCGCAAGCCTTGCAGGGCGCTGTGGCATCACGACACCTCATCCGAGGGCGGCATCGGGCGCGGCCTGTATTCCGCGCCTTTCCACCACAGCTTGAGCGCCTGCCAATGGATCAACCCAAGCACACACCGTGACCCGAAAGGACGGCGGATCACCGCCTTCAGAATAGCCGTGTTTGCCAGTGGTTTCCGCTTGCCCACGAGGGTCGCAATCAACCCCTCATTTCCAGTGGAGTAATCAATAAAAATGCCGATCCTTTCGGCAGAGATATCAAAGCGGAACTTATATCCCCCATCGACAGGCTGAAACGGCGAAACATGGAAGATCTTCTGCGCGGTCAAAACATCCTCAGGCAGGATTTCACGGTGATCGGGGTGAAAGCACAGATAGGAATGGCGATCCCCGAAGGTATTGGAAACCTCGGCGATAACGGCGCGCAGGCGCTTGTCCCGATCATATGCCAACCAAAAGCTTACGGGGTTGAATACATGGCCAAGCATCCGCGGCTGCGCCAAAAGCATCAGCGCGCCATCAAGGCTCTGGGTCAATCCATGCGCTTCAAAAACGGCCCGCGCCCATGGTGCACCCATACCTTGTTTTGGCGGGCCGCCATGATCACCGTCCCAAAGGGAGGTCAGGTTTGCACGGTTCCGGCCAAACAAGGCGGGCGTGGCCAGCGCCTCGGCCTCGGCATTCAACATCACGTAATCGATGCTGTATTTGAAGGCATTCTCGATCCTGCCGCGCCGACCATGGAAGGTCTGGCCCGAGATATGATCGACGGTCTCGCTCACGCTGCGGCCAATGCCAAACGATCCCGCTCTGCCATCGCTTCGACAACATCAATCGCGCTGGAATAGCCATCCTCATGGAAGCCGTTTTTCATCCATGCGCCGCAGAACCAAGTATTTTGCGTCCCATTGATCTCACGGATTTTTCCCTGCGCGGCGAGTGCTGCCAAATCATATACGGGGTGCCTGAAGGTGACGGTGTCATAGATCAGCTTGTCATCAATCGGCCCACGGCTGTTCAGCGTTACAAATAGCGGGTCGCTTTCTGGAATGGGTTGCAGGCGGTTCATCCAATAGGTCAGGTCAATCGGCCCGCCTTCATGGCCCGCGCGCTCGGTATAGTTCCAGCTGGCCCAAGTGACCCGCCGTTGCGGCATGGCGCGCGCATCTGCATGCAGCACTGCGTCATTGGGTTGATAACGCACATCGCCAAGGGCGGATTTCTCTGCTTCGCTGGGGTCGGCCAGCAAGGCAAGGCTGTCATCAGAATGCGTGGCGAACACCACCTCATCGAACATCTCGACATGGCCGCCACGTTTTATTTCGACACCGCCCGCGCTGCGCCGTACTGATTGGAGGCCTGCATTGGTCTGGATATCAACCCCCTGCGCTCGCATTGCGGCTTCAAGCCTACGGACATATTCGATCGACCCGCCTTTCACCGTCCACCATTGATGCTGGCCCGTGGCCTGCAACAGGTTGTGATTGCGGAAAAAGCGCACGAGTGCTTGCGCTGGAAAATCCATGATCTCCTCTTTCGGCGTCGACCAGATCGCGCCTGAAATCGGGGTCAGGTAATAATCCTTGAACCATTGGCTCAGCCCCATCTGGGACATGAACTCACCCAAAGTGATATCGGAATCCGTGGCCAGCTTTGTGGCCTTGGCGTTGAACTTCATAATATCGCGGACCATGCGCAGGAAATTCGGGTTCACGATATTGCGCTTCTGCGCAAATAGCGCGCCCAGATGGTGCAACCCGTATTCCATCGCGCCATCATTGATTGAGGCGGCAAAGCTCATATCGCTTGGGGTGACAGGCACATCCAGCGCGTCAAACAGCTTGGCCATATGCGGGTAATTCGCATAGTTGAACACGATAAAGCCTGTATCGACAGGCTGATCGCCGTTCTTACCTGCAACGATGGTACGGGCATGCCCGCCGAGGCGATGCTCTGCCTCGAACAAGGTAACCGAATGATCCTTGGAAAGATGATAGGCCGCGCCCATTCCGGAAATGCCAGCGCCGATAACTGCGATACGACGGGGGCTGGCAAAGGTGGTTTCAAATGGCACGCGGGCACTCCTGATGATGTTCTGTTTGTTATTGATACTACGCCCGAAAAATCACAACGGATTAATTATTTTAGAGTGATCCAACACTTGGAATCGCGCGTATACCTTTTATGCTGTTGGAAAGAGATCATATCGAGACTTCTAGTGTCAGTGCCACTGCCCGCAATATTGGGGCTGAAAGGCTTTTGCAGAAGCGAAAGGCTTTCATGACCAACTCCAGCAAAACGACTGACGGCCCAGATTGGGTGGTCGTTCTGACCGCAATTGCGCGAGATCAGGATCAGGAAGCCTTTTCGGCTTTGTTTCGGAACTTTGCGCCGAAGGTGAAAGCGTTTTTGCTGAAATCGGGCGCGGATGAGAGCCTTGCCGAAGAAGTCATGCAAGACGTGATGGGAACGGTCTGGCGCAAAGCAGAACAATACGATCCAGCCCGCGCCTCGGTGGCGACTTGGATCTTCACGATTGCCAGAAACCGCAAGATCGACCTCTTGCGGAAATATGCACGCCCCCAACCCGAGGATCTGCCTTGGGGGCCAGAGGAAGAACCAGACCAAGAAGATGTTCTTGGCCTGCAACAAGACAGCGCCCGCTTGGTTGAGGCGCTTAATTCTTTGCCCGCAAAGCAGCGGGAATTAATCGAACGGGCCTATTACGGTGACCTGAGCCACAGCGAAATTGCCGCTGAAACCGGTCTCCCCCTTGGCACGATCAAGTCTCGGATTAGGTTGGCGTTAGACAGACTTCGCCACAAGATGGGTTGAATAATTAATGAACGACGTGAAACACCATATCGGCGACGAGTTCCTGATGGGCTACGCCGCTGGATATCTTCCGCAAGCTTTTGATCTTGTGGTGGCCGCACATGTATCGATTAGCGATGAATCGCGTGCGCGGATGGAAAGCTTTGAAGCCCTTGGCGGCGGTGTCCTTGAGGGCATGGATGATGCCGAGATCGGCGAAGATAGCCTTGAGAAGACGCTTGCCATGATCACCGGCGCGGCACCTGTGGCAGAGCCAAACCCTGCGCCAGTCGATGATGTTTTTCCCGCCCCTTTGCGCGATGCGATCGGGGGCGGCACGGAAGCTGTGAAGTGGCGTTCCATCGGGATGGGCTGCAAACAGGCCGTTATCCATTCCGACAAGGACGCCACCGCGCGGCTTTTGTTCATTCCCGCAGGTCAGGCCATGCCCAAGCACAGCCACCGTGGAACGGAAATGACGCTTGTCTTGCAAGGCGCCTATCGCGATGAAACCGACCGTTTCGCGCGCGGCGATGTAGAGGTTGGCGATCAGGATATGCACCACACCCCCGTTGCCGAAGCGGGCGAGGATTGCATCTGCCTTGTCGCCACCAATGCGAAGCTGCGTTTTGAAAGCTTCCTGCCAAGATTGGCGCAACCCTTCTTGGGCATATGAGCCGCTTTACTCCTTTGGGTCGGGCATGAAACATTTCGGCCCGACACGCGGTGAATTGAAATTCCGCTTGGCCTTCAGCTTTGTGGGCCTCGCGGCACTGTTGGGGGCCTTGATCTATCGCGGCTTTCAAGCGGGGCCTGCTATGGTTGAGGTTCTGATCATCGCTGGCGGCTTTTTTGGCGGAAGCGCGATCTGGACAATTTTGAAGCTGGTCAAGCGCGATCATCCTCAAGACAGCTGATTTCACGGCTTTTGCATTCGACGCGGGCGCGCATTGGCGCTAGAGCGGTGCTGCCATGACGGAAGCTTTCATATATTCCCCCCCTGATGATCCGCTGGATATCATCCATGAGGATCACGAATTGATCCTTGTGAACAAACCTGCGGGCCTCCTCTCGGTTCCGGGAAAGGGCGAGCATCTTGCCGATTGCCTGATCGCGCGGCTCACCACTGCATTTCCCGAGGCCCTTCTGGTTCATCGTCTGGATATGGACACCTCTGGCGTGATGATCTTTGCACGCACCCCGCATGCGCAACGTCACTTGGGGCTGCAATTCGAAAAGCGGCAGACCAAGAAAACCTATATTGCACGCGTCTGGGGCCATGTGACCGAGAAGGAAGGTCATATTGATCTGCCCTTGATCGTCGATTGGCCAAACCGCCCGTTGCAGCATGTGAATTTCGAGACAGGCAAATCCGCCCAAACCGATTGGCGGCGTGTCCGCATCGAGGGCGAGACAACCCGCATGCGCCTTTACCCCAAGACAGGCCGCTCGCATCAATTGCGGGTCCATATGCGCGAGATCGGCCACCCGATCCTTGGCGATCCGTTTTATGCAACGGAGGCGGCGCGGGATTTCCCGCGGCTTATGCTGCATGCCGAAAGCCTCAAGGTGCGGCACCCCGATGGCGGCAAAAGCATGCTGTTCCGTGCGCCCGTCCCGTTCTAGGCGGAAATCCCTACCATCATTCGGAACCGGCCAAGCTGAGCAGACAGCCGTTCGCCCTATAGGGGTGCGGCGGTATAACCTTCCCTTTTTGCGTGAAACCCGACTTTGGGCGGGATGTAACGGCTTCTCTCTCTTCTTATGTCAGGTAGAACGGCACCGAAGACAAAATGGAGATGAATATGGGACTTCGCATCAACGACATCATTCCAAACCTCACGGTAGAAACTGATCAAGGCAGCTTTGCCTTGCATGATTTCATCGGAGACAATTGGGCAATTCTGTTCAGCCACCCCAAGGATTTCACGCCTGTTTGCACCACAGAATTCGGCGCCGTCGCGCAGCTTGCCGATGAGTGGGACGCCCGTGGCACGAAGGTTCTGGGTATTTCCGTGGACAGCGCCGAAGAGCACGTCAAATGGAAAGGCGATATCGAAGCCGTAGGCGGTGCCAAAGCAGGCTTTCCAATCGTTGCCGATACCGATCTGGCCTTGGCTAAAGCCTTCGACATGCTGCCCGCCGATGCCTATCTGCCTGATGGTCGCACACCGAATGACACCGCAACTGTGCGCGTTGTCTTCATCATCGGGCCAGATAAGAAGCTGAAACTGTCGATGACCTACCCGATGAATGTTGGTCGCAACTTCGCAGAAGTGCTGCGCGCCTTGGATGCGCTGCAAACCGCCACGAAAGAGAACATCGCGACGCCTGCAAACTGGACTGTCGGTCAGGATGTTGTGGTTCCGATGGCTGTCTCGGACGAAGACGCAATCGCGAAATACGGCTCGATCGACAAGAAGCTGCCCTATCTTCGCATGGCTTCGCTCAAGTCGTAAAAGACTGGTTGTTCAAACACAAAAGCCCCCGATTTCGGGGGCTTTTTCTTTGCTTGTAAACCGCTTCAGGCGGCCGACGGCCCCGAGATCGCGTAATTCGGAGCATGCAAATAGATCGAAGAACCCATCTCGACCTGATCATAGAGCTCGGTCACATGGGCATTGACCATCCGCACACAGCCTGAGGATGCGGCGGTGCCTATCGACCATGGCTGCGGGGTGCCATGCACACGCAAATAGGTATCGCGGTTGCCATCATAGAGATACATCGCCCGCGCGCCCAAAGGGTTCTCGGGGCCACCAGGAACACCATCTGCAAATTCGGCGTAAACCTCAGGCTCACGCGCGATCATCGCGGCAGTAGGGGTCCAGCTTGGCCATTCAACCTTGCGGCGGATCGTATAGCGGCCTGGCGATTGCAGACCCGAGCGGCCAACAGCCACCCCGTAGCGCATCGCGGTGCCATCTGTTCCGATATGGTAGATATATTTGGCAATCGGGTCGACATGCAGATCACCCGGGTTGAGGCCCGGATTATGGACCACCCGCGTCGGCATGAAACGTGGGTGCAAACCCCAAGGGTTATCCCCGAGCGGATCGGGGCGTTCGATTGCGTCATCAAAGCCCACATCATCCTGACCAAATACCGGTGTCGATATAAGAGCAGCCCCAGTGGCTATGAAATGGCGGCGGGTTAGCATTATATCATCCTTCAAATACAACGGGCCCAGTATAATTTCCCGCGAATAATCCCCAAGAATCTCTGCTGACGCAAGATCATCTCGGTCACAATAAGGTCAGCATCCAAAAGGAAAACCCCGCGCCAAGGCACGGGGTTTCCAGTGTTGCATCGAAAGCAAAGATTACTCTTCTGCTTCTTCTTTCGGAAGGTCTTCGCCAGTTTCCTGATTGACCATTTTCATAGCCAAACGAACCTTGCCACGATCATCAAAGCCCAAGAGCTTGACCCAGACTTCCTGACCTTCTTTCAGAACGTCCGACGGATGGTTCAGGCGGCGGTTTTCGATCTGGGACACATGTACCAGACCATCACGCTTGCCAAAGAAGTTCACGAAGGCGCCGAAATCAACGATCTTCACGACCTTACCTTTATAGATCTTGCCCTCTTCAGGCTCGGCGACGATCGAGTGGATCATCTCATAGGCTTTCTGGATGGCTTCGCCATTTGGCGATGCGATCTTGATGATGCCTTCATCATTGATGTCGACCTTAGCGCCCGACACTTCAACGATTTCACGAATGACCTTACCGCCCGAGCCGATCACTTCACGGATCTTGTCGGTTGGGATCTGCATGGTCTCAATACGCGGTGCATGCACCGAGAAATCGCCAGCTTCGGTCAACGCGTTGCTCATCTCTTCGAGGATGTGCAAACGGCCTTGCTTGGCCTGCTCCAGAGCTTTCTTCATGATTTCAGGCGTGATGCCTGCAACCTTGATGTCCATCTGCAGCGAGGTGATGCCATCGGCGGTACCAGCCACTTTGAAATCCATGTCGCCGAGGTGATCCTCGTCGCCAAGAATATCGGTCAGAACCGCATAGGAGCCGTCATCTTCAAGGATAAGGCCCATCGCAACACCTGCGACAGGAGCCTTGAGAGGAACGCCCGCATCCATCATCGACAGCGAACCGCCGCAGACAGAGGCCATCGAGGAGGAACCGTTCGATTCCGTGATCTCAGACACAACGCGAATTGTGTAGGGGAAATCAGTGGCCGATGGCAGAACCGCCTGAAGCGCACGCCATGCAAGCTTGCCATGGCCAATCTCGCGACGACCCGCCGAGCCGACACGACCAACTTCACCCACCGAATAGGGAGGGAAGTTATAATGCAGCAGGAAGTTCGACTTGAAATTGCCATGCAGAGCGTCGATGAACTGTTCATCATCGCCTGTGCCAAGCGTGGTCACAACCAGACCTTGCGTTTCACCACGGGTGAACAAAGCCGAGCCGTGGGTCCGTGGCAGAAGGCCGGTTTCGCTGACGATGTCACGCACTTTATCAAGTGCACGGCCATCAATCCGCTTGCCGTCTTTTACAACTGCGCCACGCAGAACGCCCGATTCAAGCTTCTTGAGTGCGGAGCCCAGATTTTCATCTTCAAGGTCTTCCTCGCTCAATTCAGCCTTGATCGCCTCTTTGACGGCGGCAACAGCGGCGGTGCGCTCCTGCTTGTCTGTCAGAGCATAGGCTTCGCGCATTTTGGCTTCACCCAAGGCTTTTACCCGCTCATAGAGATCGGAGTAATCAGGCGCTTGGAAGTCAAACGGCTCTTTCGCGGCATCTTCTGCCAGCGAGATGATCAGGTCGATCACAGGCTGGATTTGCTCATGCGCGAAGGTTACCGCACCCAGCATTTCCTCCTCTGACAGCTCATAGGCCTCGGATTCAACCATCATCACGGCTTCTTTGGTGCCTGCAACCACGAGATCCAGACGCTGATCGGGGTTGTTGCGCAGGTCATGCATGTCATCGACGGTCGGGTTCAGGATGTATTCGCCATCCTCAAAACCAACGCGGCAACATGCGATCGGGCCACGGAAAGGCGCGCCGGAAATAGTCAGGGCCGCCGAAGCCGCGATCATCGCAACCACATCGGGGTCATTGACCAGATCGTGGCTCAGAACCGTACACATCACCAGAACTTCATGCTTGAAGCCGGGAACGAAGAGTGGGCGGATCGGACGGTCGATAAGACGCGCAGTCAGCGTCTCTTTTTCGGTCGGACGCGCTTCGCGTTTGAAAAAGCCACCGGGAACTTTACCGGCCGCATAGTATTTCTCTTGGTAATGGACCGTAAGCGGGAAGAAGTCCTGACCCGGCTTAGGTGCTTTTGCAAAGGTCACGTTTGCCATGACCGATGTTTCGCCGAGGGTCGCAATCACAGAACCATCGGCCTGACGGGCAACCTTGCCCGTTTCGAGGGTGAGGCTTTCTTCCCCCCACTGAATAGATTTCGTCGTAACGTTGAACATTATCGTTTCCTGTATGGGAGCACTCCCGACCCCTGTCGGGTCTCCCGTTTCATGGGTGGCCCCATTGCCACCGACCCCAATCCTTCGCACAACGCCGGGGTCTAGAGCGTCACGTCTCAGATGCGCGGCACATACACTGGATTGCCCTATTTGGAAAGCAACTTGGCACCAGAGCCAAAAAGAAAGGCCCGCTCGAGATGAGCGGGCCTTCCAGAAATCCGGTTTGTCGGCGTTTAGCGGCGGATGCCGAGACGCTCGATCAAGGATTGGTAACGGGACACATCCTTGCCTTTGACATAGTCGAGCAGCTTACGGCGCTGTGCAACCATCATCAAAAGACCACGACGGGAGTGGTTGTCTTTCTTGTGCGACTTGAAGTGCTCGGTCAGCGTCGAGATACGCGATGTCAGGATAGCAACCTGTACTTCGGGCGAACCAGTATCGCCTTCTTTGGTCGCGAATTCTTTCATCAAGCGTGCTTTTTCTTCAGCAGTAATCGACATCGTGGGCTCCTTTAAGGGTTAAGGGTCATGGCGCAGGCCGGGATGTCGTCCAGCAAGGCCCTTGGAGTGCTACACCAGATGACTCCGATGCAGATGCGCGCATGTAGGAGAAAACATCGACAAAGAAAAGAGGTTTCCTTCGAAACCCGCCCCCAATCCCCGATTTCCAAGGGTTTTTGGGGATGTTTCGTTAACCATTGGGGAAATTTCCTCTCTCAGATTGCCGCCGCTTCTCGTAGATTGAGGGGTATCTGGTTTGCTGAGCCGACAGATTCGGCACAAGCCCGTGTCACAACGCGCCGCGCGATCTGTCCTGATACAGCGGTATCGCCATCACGGCGAGGGCTCTACCCGCCTCGGAACATCCCCGAATTTCACTTGTTTCGATGCCGGAGGGCGCGATGCTTCTTTTGACAGGGCTATTCTCCAGCTTGATGGCAGGCTTCGCGCTGACCAGCTTTCTGATCAGTGAAGAAGATACGGAGGACGACCCGCCCATCCGCAATAATGAATTCGATGCGGGCAGCACCCAATCCGTTCAAACTACCATCATCGGCACCCAAGATGGCGACGCCCTTCAGGGCAGTTTTCTCGATGACGATATGTTTGGCGGCGATGGCAATGATACACTTGATGGCGGGCTTGGCCGTGATCTGATGAATGGCGGGGCAGGCGATGATATCCTGCGCCTTGAAGACGGCGACCTTGCCTTTGGCGGTGAGGGGGCCGACCAGTTCGAAACCAGCGGCACGCCGGATCAGGGCGCGGCCATTCCGCAGATTTTCGACTTTCAACAGGGCGAGGACATGCTGGTTCTGAAATTCGACGGCGATGGAACCGCCCCGCCCGAGATCAGCTTTGATGACTCAAGCCAGCCTGGGAACACGCTTGTCATGGCCGAAGGGGTCGCCACTGCCTTTCTGGAAGGCGTATCGGGGCTGACCGTTGATGATGTCGAACTACGCTTTTCTGACGCGCCCGAAGCCTCGATTTTCGAAGGGCAGGTCGAGAACACCTATTCCTCGGATGCGTTGAACATCCGCGATGCGATGGCCCCTGTGCTTGATCCTGACCAAGGCGATGCCCTGACAGGCTCGGCCTCGGAAGATGTCATCATCGGCGGCAGCGGCAATGACGCGATCTTTGGGGATGAGGGCGATGATACCTTGTCAGGCCTTGGCGGAAATGACGAGATTTACGCCGATCAGGGCGATGACAGCCTAAGCGGCGGTGCGGGGCATGATTTTCTTGCAGGCGGCGAAGGCAATGACCAGCTTAGCGGCAATACGGGCCAAGACGCGCTTTTTGGCGGCGAGGGGAATGACAGCCTGGATGGGGGCGATGGCGGCGATATCCTGCAAGGCGGGCTGGGGGCTGACAATATTGCAGGCGGCGCGGGCGATGACCTGATCGATGGAAGCGTCGCACCCGATGGCGGCCCTGATCTGGACACGGGCGATACACTGGATGGCGGTGCGGGCAATGACACCATTCTGGCAGGCGCCGATGACACCGTTACTGGCGGCGAGGGGGCCGATCACTTTATATCAGGCAGCCATATCGAACAGGCCGAACAAGCCAGCCATATCCTTGATTTCAACCCAAGCGAGGACAGGATCGAATTGCTCTATAATCCCAGTGAAAGCCCCGACCCGACCCTCTCGGTGCAGGATTTCCCCGATGGGTCTGGGGCCAATATCCTGTTGAATGGTCAGATCGTGCTGCGGGTGACGGGTGGCCAAGGCCTTGATCCCGAAACCATCACCTTGCGCAGCATCGACAACGCCGCCTGAAGATCAACCCGCAGGATAGCCCTCAAAATGGGGCAGCACGGCTGCCAGCACCGCATCGGGCACCTCCTCCATGGCGAAATGCCCTGTCTCGACCACTTCGATCCCATGCAAATCATCGGCCCATTCCCGCCAAAGCCCAAGCGGATCGCCCGTATTGGCGGGAAACCCGTTTTGCGCCCAGACAAATAGCAAAGGCGCTGCAATCTTGCGGCCCTCGGCCTTATCGGCATTGTCCAAAGCACGATCAAAACTCGCCCCTGCCCTGTAATCATTGCACATGGCCGCAATTCGGGCAGGATCAGCGGCTTGTTTGCGATAGCTGGCCAAAGCCTGATCCGAGAAGGGCTGGAGGCTTTTGACATGGGTCCAAGACGCCAAGGTCCAATCCATATAGGCCACGCCATCGGCGCTGATCATCCGCTCGGGCAAGGGCGCGGGTTGGGCAAGAAAGGTCCAGTGATAGGCTTTCAGCGCCAGATCGGCCGTCCAAGATTCCCAGAAATCACCTGTGGGGACGATCTCGATAATCCCAAGCCGCGCCAGTCTGTCTGGATGATCAAGCGCAAAGCGATAGGAGACGCGCCCACCCCGATCATGGCCGAGGATATGCGCGCGCTCAATCCCGAGCGCATCCATGATACCCAAAATATCCTTGGCCATTTCGCGTTTGGAATAGGCTTGGTTATCCGCCGTATTCTCGGGGATATCGCTATCGCCATAACCGCGCAGATCAGGGATGATGCAATGGAAATGCTTAGCCAGTTCAGGTGCTATCTTGGACCAGCACATATGGTTTTGCGGATAGCCATGGATCAGGATCAAGGGCGCGCCCTGCCCGCCCTGATGCACCGATAAGCGGGTGCCGTTTGTCGCAATCATGCTGTGGGTAAAACCCTCGGTATCAGACATAGGCCGCTCCTCGATATGATTGCCAATTCGCCCGATCAAAGCCTGCGGGGCGCGGCGGGTCAATCGCTGGTGGGCCAAATCTCGGGCTGAACGGCATATCCGATATAAAGCGGATGTTTGGGGTGGCCGTCTTTCGACAGGCCCAAATGGAACAAGGGCGCGCCTGTTTTTCGCAGCAGCGCCTCTACCTCGGGGCCACGCCCAAGATGCGCCCCATGGGTGCCCCAAGCGCAGATCACCTGATCGGCCCAAGCCACGCCTTCAATAATCGCGGCGTCATTCGCGGGGCCAATAGGATCAACCGCTTTGCGCATCAATCGCGGATCGGTATCGCGCCATGCAAAGATGTTGAGCACACGAAACCCACCAAATCCAAGCGCGCGCGCACGGCGCTCACATCGCTCGACAGTCGGGTCGTTTTGTACTTCGGTCGCAGTAGAGGGGTTGAGCATAATGAACAGCGCACGCGCGCCCTCCCCCTCCCAGATACGGGTCAGCGAGTAGCGGTATTTCTCGCAAGGAGAATAAACCGCCACACTATCGGCATCCCCCTTTTGATGACTGCGCGTAATCACAGATTAAACACCCGTGCGGGGTGCAATTCACCCGAGCGGTAGATGCCCACGGCCACGGGTTTACCCTGATACGAGGCCCAAGCCTCTTCGCCATATTCGGGCAGATCAGCGGTTGGAACCACCTGCCCCGGATTGCCGTTTTTCAGGCGAGCGAAACCTTGGTCAGTGCATTGCAATTCAGTCAACTCGTCCAAGGCAGTGGCAACAGGCAGCAGAAACTCGTCCAGCCCTTCGGTTCGGGCGTGTTCTTCGACTGTCTCAAGGCTAACCCCGTCTTCCACTTCGAATGGGCCCGACCAGATGCGCCGCAACTTGAGGACATGGCCATAGCAGCCAAGCGCCTCGCCCAGATCCCGCGCGATAGAGCGGACATAGCCGCCTTTGCCGCAGACCAGTTCCAATTCCGCATGCTCATCATCCAGACGCGCCAGCAGGCTGAGGCTTTCGACAAAGAGCGGGCGGGCGGCCAGCTCAAGGTCTTCGCCATCGCGCGCCAGTTTATAAGCGCGCTCCCCGTCGATCTTCACAGCCGAGAATTGCGGTGGCACCTGCTGGATATCGCCCGTGAACTGGCCAAGCGCGGCTGTGATATCCGCATCGCTTGGGCGGGTCTCACTTGTCGCGATCACTTCGCCCTCGGCATCATCGGTATTGGTGGCTTGCCCAAAGCGGATCGTGAAAACATAGGCCTTCATCGCATCGGTGATATAGGGAACGGTTTTTGTCGCCTCACCAAGGGCAATGGCCAGAACACCCGTCGCCTCAGGATCAAGCGTGCCTGCATGGCCCGCCTTATTGGCGTTCAAGGCCCATTTTACCTTATTCACAACAGCGGTCGATGTCGGCCCAGCGGGTTTATCCACCACCAGCCACCCCGAAATATCACGACCTTTTTTCCTGCGTGCCATATGCGCTTTGCCCTTTATCGGAAGGCCGAGCTGCTACCCGCCCAAGGCGTCCTCGTCAACCACGACCCCAAGGATCGGTCCGATTGGAAAACCGAAATCCGAGCGCCCCAGCTCAGGCGCATAAAGCCGCGAGACACGACCATCTAGAAACAAGGCATTGGGCAGGTCAAAATGGTCCCGAAAGACGCGCGCGAAGTGATGGAAATTCACCGCCTGATCCGAGATCACAGCCACAAGCCGCGTACCTGTTTCATCCACACCAACGCCATTGCGGAAATTCAACGAGCTACTGTCTTCCAGAAAACGCGGATGCAATTCGCCATCAATCACCAGCATTGGCCCCGATTGGGTGGCAAAGCGGCATTCAGGCAAAGCGCTCGCATAATTGCGGCTTTCGATCACTTGTGCGCGGTCATCATTTACGCAAAGCACCCCATTGGGCAGCAAACCGAAATTCCCGGGCCCCTCAGAGGTGACAACCCGCATCTCCTGCGCCCCATCCTCAATATAGAGGCCAACGGGCCTGCGATCATCGTGGAACATGCCTGCATTCATCGCGAATGCGATGGATTGCCCGTCAGGCAAACTGCTGTTCAGACGGGTGAAGCTGCCAAAAACCTCACCCTCTTCATTGCGCAGCCAAAGGCGCAGATCAGCCGCAGGCACATCAACCTCGCAGGCCGAAAAATCTGCCCCGTCAAATTCGAAACTTGTGCATGACGCAAAAGCCGCGTTGGAAACGACCAAACCAAATAACGCCAGAATGGCGCTTCTGATCATGCGTCCTCTCCCTCGCCGCCTGATGCTATATCACGTGCAACCCGTTCATCCGCGAAAAGACGGCGTGTCTCATCCATGCGGTCAAAGGTCTCGTCGATCAGGAAACGCAGATCGGGGGCGTATTTCAGGCTCATCTCGCGCCCGACCATCCGCCGCAGCTCGTGCTTGTTGCGCTTGAGCGCCTCAATCGCCTCCTTGCGGTCACCGCCACCCAAGGGCATCACGAAGACGGTCGCAATTTTGAGATCCGTCGAGGTGCGCACTTCGCCGATCGTGATCGACATACGGTTGAGGTCGGGGTCGTGGATATCCCCTCGGTTGAGAACATCCGACAAGGTCCGGCGAAGCGATTCACCGACCCTTAATTGCCGCTGCGAGGGGCCGGGCCCATCATGAAACTTGTTCTTTGCCATCACACCATCCTTTCCCCAGCATCTAGGGGAACACCCGCCTTCTCGCAAGCAACGCTTTCGTAATCCGCGCCCTTGGGCTAGGAGAAACCTGAGTTTACCGGAGAAAAGACATGACCGATAGCACAGGCATCGCCATCATGGGCGCCTCGGGGCGCATGGGCCAAATGTTGATCAATACGATCACCGCAAGCGACAAGGCGCATCTGGTCGGCGTGACCGAGCGCAGCGGGCATGACTGGGTCGGCAAGGATTTGGGCGAGGTCATGGGCGGCATGCCAAGCGGTGTGCCTGTTTACGATGATCCGCTCGACGTGATTGTCAAAGCCCAAGCCGTGATCGATTTCACCTCGCCCGAGGCCACAATCGCCCATGCGCAACTGACGGCACAGGCACGCTGTGTGCATGTGATTGGCACAACCGGCTTTGATGATACGCATCTGGCAAAAATTGCAGCGGCGGCCCGTCATGCAACGATCATTCGCGCGGGCAATATGAGCCTTGGCGTCAATCTCTTGGTGCAACTCACCCGCAAGGTTGCCGCCGCATTGGATGAGGATTTCGACATTGAAGTGATCGAGGCCCATCATAACCAAAAGGTGGATGCCCCCTCAGGCACCGCCCTGATGCTGGGTGAAGCAGCCGCCGCAGGGCGCGGTATCTCCCTCAAGGATGCCATGGAAAGCGGCCGTGACGGGATCACAGGCGCGCGCAAGCGTGGCGAGATTGGATTTTCGGCCATCAGGGGCGGGGATATCGTGGGGGAGCATGACGTGATGTTTGCCGCAGCGGGCGAACGGATTGTTCTGCGCCACCTCGCCACGGATCGTGCCATTTTCGCCCGCGGTGCGCTGAAAGCCGCCCTTTGGGGTCAGAATAAAGGCCCCGGCGAGTTTGATATGCTCGATGTTCTAGGGCTTTCTTGATCCATATCTGATTTTGCCGCGTAATACTTCGTGATCATCGAGTCATGGGGGCAAAAAGATGCGGTGGATCGTTATGGTGGCAGCCGCGCTGATTTCAGTGCAAGCAAACCACGCCAAAGCCGAAGAATTCGATATTGTGCAATCGCGCGAAAGTTTCGTGGGCTTGATAAGTCAACGCGAACTGACCCGATTTGGCATTCGCCTAACCGTCTCCCCAGACGGAGCAATCAACGGGCGGGCCTTCGGCACCCCCGTCACAGGGGCTTGGGACTGGAATGGCGGCTATTTCTGCCGCGATCTTTTCTGGGGCGATACCGATCTGGGGTTCAATTGCCAGATGGTGCAGATCCGTGAAAGCACCATCCGCTTCACCTCGGATCGTGGCGCAGGGAATTATGCTGATCTGTCCCTGCAATAGGACAGCACCCTAGAAATCGATGGCGATGCCCTTTTTCTCCCAATCGCCATAGCGAACGGGTTCAGGGCCATTGCGGCCTCCAAGCTCAGTGGGAAGCTCCAAATCCTTTTGCTTCTGGCGCCGCTCTTCGGCCTCGGCCAAAGCGCGCTTGGCGGCTTCGGGCAATTCTGGTTTGGATGTATCGGCCACGGGCACGCCTCCTTGCAACTTCCTACCCTGTGATATACGCCGCAGCCTCTGCCAAACAAGGGTAAGCTGAACATGTCGAGCGAAGGACTAGAGCCGCGCCGTGCCGCGCTGGCAGCACTCAAAGCGGTACTGCAAGAACAGCGCATGCTGGCCCATCTGCCCGAACCCGATTACCTGCCCCCCGAAGACCGCGCCCGCGCCACGCGGCTGGCCGCGACCGTCTTGCGCCATCTGGGGCGTATCGACCAATTGCTGGCCCCCTATTTCGAACGCCGACCAAACCCGCCGACCTTGAATATTCTGCGTCTGGGTGCCGCTGAATTGCTGATCGACGGGGCCGAGGCGCATGGCGTGGTCAATGCCGCTGTCACCATCGCCAAATACAGCCATGCCACATCCCGCGGGGCGGGGATGATCAATGCCGTTTTGCGCAAAATCGACACTGAAGCGCGCGACCGTTGGGAAGAGCTGCCGCCACAACGCATCCCCGTCTGGATGCGCAAAACCATTGGCGGCAAATGGGGCGAAGACATCACACGCGCGATTGAGGCCGCACATGAAAATGGCGCACTGATTGATCTGACCGCGCGTGATGGTGACTTGACGATTGAAGGGGCAAGCCGCCTGCCAACCGGCAGCTACCGCCTTGCACAGGGCCAAGTCTCGACCTTGGCCGGATTTTCCGAAGGCCAGTTCTGGGTGCAAGACGCAGCCGCCGCCCTGCCCGCGCGCCTGCTTGGCGAGGTTGCGGGCAAACGCGTGCTGGATTTATGCGCAGCTCCGGGCGGCAAGACCATGCAATTGGCGGCGATGGGGGCCGATGTGACGGCGCTCGATATCTCCAACAAGCGCATGCACCGCGTCCGCGATAACCTGTCCCGAACGGGGCTGACGGCCAATCTGGTCATTGATGACGCCCTCAGTTTTGAGGCCGAGGGGTTCGATGCCATTTTGTTGGATGCGCCCTGTTCGGCCACTGGCACAATCCGCCGCCATCCCGACCTGCCTTTCGTCAAATCCGCCCGCGAGGTCGAGGATCTGACGCGGCTCCAAATGCAAATGATCGACCATGCCTCCAGCTTGCTGACCGTGGGCGGTGTGATGGTCTATTGCACCTGCTCCATCCTGCCGAATGAGGGTGAAAACCAGATCAAGGCCGCGTTGAAACGCCATTCCAATCTGGAAATACTGCCGATCGACCCAGAAGAGGTCGGCGGTGATGCGGAATGGGCCAGCCCTGAGGGTGGCCTGCGTATCCTACCCTCCTTTTGGGCGGACAAGGGTGGGATAGACGGCTTTTACATGGCGCGCCTGCAAAGGCGGTGACACCGTGGCCTTCGGACGGTAAGACTGCTGCATAAAAGACGCCAGAGCAGGCCCCGAGCAATGTCCGAACCCCAATCATCAAACGCCTCCCCCGCGCAGAAACCGCGCATAGGGCAGAGCAGTTCGGCCAATAGATGGGCCGCGTGGCGCGCGGGCTTTTCGGGATCGGCCAAGGGCTTCACATGGAAGCCCGAGCCCAAAACAATCGGGCTTGATCCGCGCGGTCGCCAGCTTTTGGCGGGGAATTTCATGTTTGGCGGTGTTCTGGTTGAAGCCCCCGACACCCTGCCTTGGGATATCGACCCGCCCAATGATGCTTTCCTGCACGAATTGCACGGTTTTGGTTGGATGGACCACCTCGCCGCGATCACCGATGGCTCGGGCCAGAAACGCGCGCAAGCATGGCTGGCCGATTGGCTCACGCGCTTTGGCAAAGGCAGAGGTCCGGGATGGGAGCCCGATTTGGCAGGGCGCAGGCAAATCCGTTGGATCAGCCATGCCTTCTTTCTTCTCAGCGGGCAGGCACCCGCGCAAAGCCGCGCCTTTACCTCCGCCTTGGCGCGCCAAACCCAGTTCCTTGCCCGACGCTGGCATGTCACCAGCCATGGCCTGCCCCGCTTTGAAGCCCTCACGGGGCTTATCTATTCGGCCTGCACATTGACAGGAATGGAGCGCCATCTGGATCGCGCGATGCGCGCCTTGGCCCGCGAATGCAGCCGCGAGGTAGATGCCTCAGGCGGGATCATAACCCGCAACCCCGAAGAATTGCTGGAGGTCTTTACGCTGCTGACTTGGGTCTCGGCGATCCTTGCGGAAACAGGGCGCGAACCGGCCCCTGCCGTTCAAACCGCCATCATGCGCATCGCACCCACCTTGCGCAATCTGCGCCACAGCGATGGTGGGCTTGCCCGTTTCCATGGCGGCGGGCGCGGCGTGTCGGGGCGGCTGGATCAGGCGCTATCACAATCAGGCGTGCGTCCCTCGGTGATGAACGGGCTGGCCATGGGCTATGCGCGGATGTCGGCGGGACGGGTAAGCGTTATCGTGGATGCCGCCCCTCCACATAAAGGGCCAAAAAGCTATAATGCCCACGCCTCCACACTGGCTATGGAGATGACATCAGGGCGGCGGCCCGTGATTGTAAGCTGCGGATCAGGCGTGAGCTTCGGGCCCGAATGGCGGCGCGCAGGGCGCGCGACCCTCTCGCATTCCACGCTGAATATTGACGGGTATTCCTCTGCACGGCTTGGTGCTGGCATCAATGATGACGGCATTCTGAGGCAAGACGTGGTTGAGGGGCCAGAGAAGGTGGAGATGCAGGATTTCCCGTCTGAGAACGGCCGCCAGATCACGCTGAGCCATGACGGCTATGTCACCAGCCATGGTCTGACGCATATTCGCTCGCTCACCCTCGATAATGACGGCAGGTTCTTGCAAGGCGAAGATGGTCTGGCCGCGATGGAGGATACCGACCGCGAAGTTCTGGACCATATGCTTGCCAATGCAGGCGGAAACGGCATCGGTTTTTCCCTTCGCTTCCATCTTCATCCCGAGGTCGAGGCCGAGATTGGTCTGGGCGGGCATGCGGCCTCGCTGACCCTCAGGGGCGGTGAGGTTTGGGTCTTTCGCCATGGCGGTGAGGCCGAATTGCGGATCGAGCCGTCATTTTACCTCGAAAATGGGCGGATAAAGCCCCGCGCGACAAAACAGATTGTTCTCTTTACCCGCCTCACGGAGTATGGGAGCGCCATAAGTTGGAGCTTGGCCAAGCCGAGCGATGCCCCTTTGGCGCATCGTGACTATGCGCCTGATCCTCTCCGACTGTGACACTGGAACTGTTTAGGACCCAATATGACCGATCACCTCCCCCTCTCGCGTGCCCTGATTTCCGTCTCTGACAAGACAGGCCTTCTGGACTTTGCCAAATCTCTCTCGGATCGCGGGGTGGAGTTGCTCTCGACTGGCGGCACGGCAAAAGCATTGCGCGATGCGGGTCTGGCTGTTCGGGATGTGGCCGAGGTCACGGGTTTCCCCGAGATGATGGACGGGCGCGTCAAAACCCTGCACCCGATGGTGCATGGCGGCCTTCTGGCGCTGCGCGACAACCCTGAACATGTCGCCTCGATGGAAGAGCATGGCATCGGCGGGATCGATCTGTTGGTCGTGAACCTCTACCCGTTTGAAGAAACGGTCGCCAAGGGCGCGGAATACGACACCTGTATCGAGAATATCGATATCGGCGGCCCCGCCATGATCCGTGCTGCCGCAAAAAACCACAGCTTTGTGTCCGTCGTAACCGATGTCGAGGATTACGCAGCCCTTTTGGCCGAGCTGGACAGCAATGATGGTGCGACAAGCTATGCCTTCCGACAAACCCTTGCACAGCGCGCTTATGCCCGCACGGGTGCCTATGATGCGGCCGTATCTACTTGGATGGCCGCAGCAATAGACGAGCCCGCGCCGCGCCGCCGCGCGGTTGCAGGCACACTTGCCCAGACCCTGCGCTATGGCGAGAACCCGCATCAGGCCGCCGCTTTCTATCTTGATGGCTCCAACCGCCCCGGCGTGGCGACTGCCATGCAGCATCAGGGCAAGGAACTGAGCTACAACAATATCAACGACACCGATGCCGCCTTTGAATTGGTTGCCGAGTTTGACCCCGCAAACGGCCCCGCCTGCGCGATTATCAAACATGCCAATCCCTGCGGTGTAGCCCAAGGCAGCAGCTTGGTGGAGGCCTATAAAAGCGCGTTCCAATGTGATCAGACCTCGGCTTTCGGAGGGATCATTGCATTGAACCAACCGCTTGACGGAGCCACTGCGGAAGAAATCGTCAAGATTTTCACCGAGGTCGTGATTGCACCGGGTGCAGATGCGGATGCCAAGGCGATCTTTGCCGCCAAGAAAAATCTCCGCCTCTTGACCACCGACACCCTGCCCAACCCGCAACAGGCCGCGATGACCATTCGTCAGGTCTCGGGCGGATATCTGATGCAGGACAAAGACAGCGGCCATATCACCCGCGATGATCTGAAGGTGGTGACCAAGCTCGCCCCGACCGAAGCGCAGCTTGATGATCTACTCTTTGCTTGGAAAGTTGCCAAACATGTCAAATCCAACGCGATTGTCTATGTGAAAGACGGCGCCACGGTGGGTGTGGGCGCAGGCCAGATGAGCCGCGTTGACAGCTCGCGCATCGCCGCGCGCAAGGCGCAGGATATGGCCGAAGTGCTTGGCCTGCCGCAAAGCCCCGCCCTTGGTGCTGTGCTGGCCTCAGATGCGTTCTTCCCCTTCCCTGACGGTCTGCTGGCTGCCGCCGAAGCAGGCGCGCGCGCCGTGATCCAGCCTGGCGGGTCCATGCGGGATGATGAGGTCATCGCCGCCGCCGATGAGGCGGGTCTTGCGATGGTCTTCACTGGCATGCGCCATTTCCGTCACTGAGTATTGATCCATGCGCCTGTTCTACATCTCAGCGGTTTTCTGGTTCCTGCTTGATCAGGGCAGCAAATGGGGCGTGGTGCATGGATTAAACCTCGAGACGGTCCGCGTGATCGAAGTGTTCCCGCCCTATTTGACCTTCATTATGGGCTGGAACACAGGCATCAATTTCGGCCTATTCGCCGAGGCGCATGAGGCCTCGCGCTGGTTCCTGATCGTGCTGGCTTTGGGAATATCGGCGTGGGTGTTCTGGTGGGCGCGCTCATTGGAGCGGCCAATCGCGCTGCTCAGTGCTGGTGCGATTGTTGGCGGCGCGCTTGGAAATGCTTTGGATCGGGTGATTTACGGGGCCGTTGCCGACTTTCTCAATATGTCATGTTGCGGCATCCAGAACCCATTTACCTTTAATATTGCTGATATCGGCATCTTTGCGGGTGCCTTTGGCTTGATCCTCTTTGCAGATACGAAGAAGATCACCCCGTGACGGCGGGAATGAGTTACGCTAAACCCGTGGCATGGAGGGGCGAATGAAGCATCTAGGCAGTAGTTTTTGCATCTTGTTAGTGGCAGCGTCCGTTGCGGCCTGTAGCCGTGGTGAAACACCCTCCTTGATGAACCTTCGCCAAACAGGGGAAGGGCCGGATGAATTTGCCATCCTTCCCACGCGCCCCTTGGAAATGCCCGAGACATTTGCAGAACTACCACCGCCCACGCTTGGCGGCATGAACCGCGCCGATCCTGACCCCGAAGCCGATGCAATTGCGGCCCTTGGTGGCAATGTGGAACGCGGCAACCGCGCAGGGGATGTGGTCACTTATGTTTCCCGCTTTGGCGTTGCCCCAGATATTCGCGGCGTTCTGGCCAGCGAAGACGAGCAATTCCGCCGCGACAATAATCCGCTGCTCCTAGAACGTATTTTTGCGATTACCACCTATTTCAATGCCTATGAGGACGTCTCGCTCGACAGATATGCCGAGCTTGAACGGATGCGCCGCGCAGGCATTCGCACGGTGGCAGCACCTCCAAACCCAGAAGCAGAATAAGCTGCCTTCATCACAGCCGCGTCAGGCCCGCTTGATGCTTGGGGTCACGCGCTTATCTTGTCTGATATAACTACCTCGTTTCAGGAGGGCCGCCTGTGCGCCTTGCCGTTCTTTGTCTGACCTTATCTCTCAGCCTGCCCAATTTGGCCTTTGCTGCTGGAGAAGTGACCGAATTCACCCTTGATAACGGCCTTGAAGCTGTTGTCATCGAAGACCATCGCAGCCCCGTTGTGGTGCATATGCTGTGGTACCGCGCAGGTGCCGCCGATGAGCCTGCGGGCAGTTCAGGCATTGCGCATTTCCTTGAGCATCTGCTGTTCAAAGCGACTGAAACGCTGGAAAGCGGCGAGTTTTCCGCCACGGTTGAGGCCAATGGCGGCTCGGATAATGCGTTCACCTCTTGGGATTATACGGGTTATTTCCAACGCGTCGCAGCCGATCGATTGGGGCTGATGATGCAGATGGAAGCCGACCGTATGCGCAATTTGCGCATCACCGAAGACGACATCGTGACCGAACGCAGTGTCATCATCGAGGAACGCGCGCAGCGCACCGATTCAAACCCCGGTGCGCTCTTTTCCGAGGAACTGCGCGCCGCGCTTTACATGAACCACCCTTACGGCATCCCGATCGTTGGCTGGCGACATGAGATGGAGCAGTTGAGCCGCGAAGACGCACTGGCCTTCTACGACCGTTTCTATGCACCCAATAATGCCATCCTGATTGTCGCGGGCGATGTGAGCCCAGATGAGGTTCGCGCCTTGGCCGAGGAACATTATGGCGGGCTTGAGCCAACCCTTGGCCTTGAGCCGCGCAGCCGCCCGCAAGAACCACCCCATCTGGCCGATAGACGCATCTATTTTGAGGATCAGCGCGTGGCGCGCCCCTATGTAAGCCGCGCCTATCTCGCGCCTGAACGCGACACAGGCCAGCAAGAAGAGGCCGCAGCGCTTTCCCTTCTTGCGGAAATTCTGGGGGGAAGTGGCGTTACGGCTGTGCTCAGCCGCAGCTTGCAGATCGAAGACGAAGCATCGCTTTTTGCAGGGGCCTATTACACCAGCACAAGCTATGACGATTCCTCTTTTTCGGTCGTGAATGTGCCCGTACCAGGCGTGTCCTTGGAACAGGCCGAGGCTGATCTGGACCGCGTGATCGCAGATTTCCTTGAAACGGGTATCGACCCCGCGCAACTGGACAGGATCAAATTCCAATACAGCGCCGCCGATATCTATCAGCAAGACAGCGTGCAATCTCTTGCACGGGAATATGGCATGGCGCTCACCTCGGGGCTGACGGTGGTGGATGTGCAGGCATGGCCCGAGGTCATCGCCGCAACAACCGCCGAAGATATCATGGCAATGGCCGAGCGTATCTTTACCCAAACCCCATCTGTCACGGGCTATATCAGCCCGCCCCAAACCGTCGCGACCACCGAGGAGGCCTCCCAATGAGTATGATCCTGCGCGGTCTTTCGACGATCGCTGCCGCCATGATGCTGGCTCTGCCCGCTGCGGCGGATATCGACATTCAGGAAATAACCTCACCCCAAGGGACATCGGCTTGGCTGGTTGAGGATCACACGATCCCCTTTGTGGCGCTTGATATCCGGTTTCAGGGCGGCACCTCGATTGATCCCGAAGGCAAACGCGGGGCAGTGTATTTCATGACGGGCCTTCTGGAAGAAGGTGCAGGTGATCTTGATGCGCAAGCCTATGCACAGCAGGCCGAGGCCTTGGCCGCACAAATCTCTTTCTCCTCCTATCGCGACTCGGTTGCGATTTCGGCGCAATTCCTCAGCCAGAACCGCGATGAAGCAGCCGATTTGCTGCGGGATGCGCTGGTCTCGCCCCGTTTTGATGAAAGCGCGATCGAACGTGTGCGCACGCAAATTCTGTCGATCATCGAAAGCCATCAACAAGACCCCGATGAACTGGGCGCCCAAGCTTTCAATGCGCAAGCCTATGGCAACCACCCCTATGCCAGCCCTGAACAAGGTACTTTGGAGACGATCACCACGATGACCCGTGATAATCTGGTCGCGGCCCATCGTGCCGCCCTCACGCGGGATCGGGTTTTCATTGGGGCGGCTGGCGATATCACAGCAGAGGAACTGGGTGTCTTGATCGACAGGCTGATTGGCGATCTTCCTGCGGAAGGCCCAGCTTTGCCAGGACCTGCCGAGTATGCGCTTGAAGGCGGGATAACGGTTGTCGATTATCCCACGCCACAATCCGTCACCATTTTCGGCCATGAAGGGATTGAACGCACAGATGAGGACTTCTTTCCTGCCTTTGTTCTGAACCAAATCCTTGGCGGTGGCGGTTTTCAATCGCGCTTGATGAATGAGGTGCGGGTCAATCGCGGCCTGACCTATGGCATCTATTCCTATCTCAGCCTTGCCGATTGGCAGCCCATGCTGCTGGGGCAGTTTTCATCCTCCAATAATCTAGTGGCCGAGGCCATCGAGGTCACCCGCAGCATCTGGCAGGACATGGCCGAGAACGGCGTGACCGAGGAAGAACTGGAAGCCGCCAAGCTTTATATGACGGGCGCATATCCTTTGCGGTTTGACGGCAATGGCACCATTGCGGGCATCCTTGCAGGCATGCAGCAAGACGGTATGCCGACCGAATATATCAACACCCGAAATGACCGTGTGAATGCCGTCACCATGGAAGATATCAGGCGCGTCGCAGCCCGCCTGCTCCAGCCCGATGGCTTGCGGTTTGTGGTGGTGGGCCAGCCCGAGGGCCTCACCCCGACCGAATGAAGCGGTATATTCCAGAATCGCGGCGGCCATGCTAGTTCTGGTGGTATGGCCGCACCCAACCCCAATATAAGCGAAAATCGCCCCATTATCCGTCAATTGGATGATGCCGCCATCAACAGGATTGCGGCAGGTGAAGTGGTTGAACGGCCCTCCTCTGCGGTCAAGGAACTGGTTGAAAATGCCATTGATGCGGGCGCACGCAGGATCACCATTGAGGTTGCGCATGGCGGCAAAAGCCTGATCCGCGTGATTGATGATGGCTGCGGTATGGGGCCAGATGATCTGCCCCTTGCCCTGTCCCGTCATGCAACCTCCAAGATCGATGGCACAGATCTTTTGAACATCCGGTCTTTCGGGTTCCGAGGCGAGGCTTTGCCATCGCTTGGGGCGGTTGGGCGCCTCACGATCACCAGCCGCGCCGATGGGGCCGAAGGACACCGCATTGCCGTGAGCGGTGGACGTGCAGACCCTGTGCGCCCCGCCGCGCAATCCCAAGGCACCGTTGTTGAGTTGCGCGATCTGTTTTACGCCACCCCTGCGCGTCTGAAATTCCTGCGCACCGACCGCGCTGAGATGCAGGCGATATCTGATGTGGTCAAACGTCTTGCCATGGCCGAACCTGCCGTGGGGTTCACCCTCAAGGATGTCACCGACGCCCCGCGCGATCTGTTCCGCGCCGACCCCGAACAGGGCGATCTATTCGATGCCCTCGGGGCGCGGCTCGGGGCGGTCATGGGGCGCGAGTTTGTCGAAAACGCTGTCCCCATCGAGGCCGAACGCGAAGGGCTGCGCCTGATCGGTTTTGCGGCTCTGCCCACCTATTCGCGTGGCTCGGCTGTGGCGCAGTTCCTTTTCGTCAATGGCCGTCCTGTGCGTGACAAGCTTTTGATCGGGGCCTTGCGGGGGGCCTATTCCGATTTCCTGAGCCGCGAGCGTCATCCCGCTGCGGCGCTCTTTGTGGATTGCCCACCTGAACGCGTCGATGTGAATGTGCATCCTGCCAAATCCGAGGTCCGCTTTCGCGAACCAGGCGTGGTGCGCGGGCTGATTGTCTCGGCGCTGCGTCATGCCTTGGCCGAGGCGGGCCACCGCGCCTCAAGCACTGTCGCCTCCGCCACGCTTGGTGCCTTCAGGCCCGAGCCCACTGGCGATGCTTTGAGCGGGCCGCAACCACCGCGCATCTATCAGATGGATCGCCCGTCTCAATCGGCCCTCACCGCCGCGCGCGATTGGCAAGCCCCCGGTTTTGAAGACGCGACTGCCCCTTTCGCTCCTACCTCGGCACGGGTCGAACCTGCCTATGACCCGCAAGGCGCGACTGCGGCCACCGATCTTCCCTTGGGGGCGGCCCGCGCGCAGGTGCATGAAAACTATGTCATCGCGCAAACCGCTGATGGTGTGGTGATCGTGGATCAGCACGCCGCGCATGAGCGTTTGGTCTATGAAAAGCTCAAACATCAAATGGCGGAAAACGGTGTGGCCTCGCAGGCGCTCTTGATCCCCGAGATCGTCTCGCTTGGTGGCGATGCGGACAGGCTGCTGGAACTGGCCGATGAATTTGCGCGCTTTGGCCTTGTGATCGAGGCTTTCGGGGCGGGCACCATCGCGGTGCGGGAAACGCCTGCGATTTTGGGTGAAATCAATGCCGAGGCGATCTTGAAGGATATCCTTGATGAACTGGATGATCTGGGCGAAAGTCAGAACCTTCAGGCCCGTATCGAGGCCATTCTCAGCCGCGTGGCCTGCCATGGGTCGATCCGTTCGGGCCGTATGATGCGCGCCGAGGAAATGAATGCGCTTCTACGCGAAATGGAGGCCACCCCTCATTCGGGCCAATGCAACCACGGGCGGCCGACTTATGTTGAATTGAAACTCTCGGATATCGAGAAACTGTTTGGGCGCACATGATCCAGTTTGGCGACACATTGATCAATCTTTCCGACCCTTTGACGCTTCTGGTGATCATTGCGGGTGTCCTTGTGCTGATCATGTTTGTGTTGATCGTGATCGCCATGCGCGCGGCCAATCGCTCGGCGCAGATCGTGGCCCCGTTGGCGCAGCATATCGGCGGTTTGGGCCAGCGGGTGCAATCGCTCTCGGATGGGCAGCATCAACTCTCGGGCGGTCTCAACCATGTCGCCGAGATGAACGCCAAGGCCCAGACCCAAATGCTCGAAGCCATGGAGCGGCGCTTGGAAGAAGTGCAAAAGGGCATGACCGATACGCTGCATGGCACCTCGACACGCACGGCGCGCAGCCTTGGGGAATTGCAGCAGAAACTGGAACAGATCGACAAGGCGCAGGCCAATATCGAAAAACTGTCGGGCGATGTACTTGGCTTGCAGGATATTCTGTCAAACAAGCAAACTCGCGGGGCCTTCGGGGAAATCCAGCTCAATGATATCGTGTCCAAGGCCCTGCCCTCGGATGCCTATTCCTTTCAGGCCACGCTGACCAATGGCAAACGCGCCGATTGTCTGGTCCATCTTCCCAATCCTCCGGGGCCGATTGTGATCGACTCGAAGTTTCCGCTCGAGGCTTATGAGGCCCTGCGCAACGCCAAAAGCCCCTATGAGGTCAACGAGGCCTCCAAGCAGATGCGCGCCTCGGTCAAGGCCCATATCAAGGCCATCTCCGAGCGCTATATCATCGAAGGTGAAACCGCCGATGGTGCCTTGATGTTCCTGCCCTCCGAGGCCGTCTATGCCGAGTTGCACGCCAATTTCCCCGAGATCGTCCGCGAGGGGTTTGCCGCAAGGGTCTGGATCGTTTCGCCCACAACCTGCATGGCAACCCTGAACACCATGCGCGCCGTGTTGAAAGACGCCAGAATGCGCGAACAGGCAGGGGCCATTCGCAAGCAATTGGCCATGCTTCATCGCGATGTGGAACTGGTGGTTGAGCGCGTGGGCAAGCTGAACACTCATTTCGGCCAAGCCCGCAAAGATATCGACGAGATCAATACCGCCGCCGAACGCGCGGGCAAAAGGGCCACCAAGCTCGATAATTTCGACTTTGAGGAAATCGCCCAAACCGAGACCGCCAATGTGGTGCCGCTGCCGAAAACCTAAGCGCCAAAGACCGCGCGCAGGATTTTTGTCAGTCCTTCGGCATCGTCTTGCGTGAAGGCATCGGGCTGATCGCTGTCGATATCAAACACCCCGATCAAATCGCCCGCAGCATTCCAGACGGGCAAAACAATCTCGGAACGGGTGGAAGATGCACAGGCGATATGGCCGGGAAAAGCCTCCACATCGGCGACCAATTGCACTTCTTGGCTGCGGGCCGCAGCCCCACAAACCCCCTTGTCAAAGGGTATCACCAGACACCCATGACCGCCTTGATAGGGCCCGATCTTGAGCAGGTTCGGCTCGGTCACGCGGTAAAACCCGACCCAATCGAACCGCGCATCACTATGAAAAACCTCGCAGGCCAAAGTGGCCATCAAAGCGACCTCGTCACGTTCTCCATAGGTGAGGCTCTCGACGGTTTTGCTCAAGTCATCATAGTTAACGCGCATTGGGCCAAGGCTATCCGTTCAAAACCGCTCAACCGCGATGGCCGTGCCTTCGCCACCACCGATACAGATCGCGGCAATTCCGCGCTTGAGGCCGCGCTTTTCCAATGCATTAAGAAGCGTCACCATGATCCGCGCCCCTGAAGCCCCAATCGGATGCCCAAGGGCACAGGCCCCGCCATTCACATTCATCTTCTCGCGCGGGATATCCATCTCGTGCATGAAGGCCATGGGCACCACGGCAAAGGCCTCATTCACCTCCCAAAGGTCCACGTCATCAACGCTCCAGCCGATCCGGTCGAGCAGCTTGCGCGTGGCAGGCACAGGCGCTGTTGTGAACCAGCCCGGCTCCTGCGCATGCGAGGCATGGCCGACGATGCGTGCAAGCGGGTTCAAACCCTGTGCTTCGGCATAATCTGCACGCGCCAGAACCAGCGCCGCCGCGCCATCGGAAATGGAGGAGGAGTTTGCCGCCGTCACCGTACCGCCATCGCGGAAAGCGGGTTTGAGATGCGGGATTTTTTCGGGCCGCGAATTAGCGGGTTGTTCATCGGTGGCAATCACGCTCTCGCCTTTGCGGCTCTTGAGGGTGACTGGGGCAACCTCGCCTTCAAACGCCCCTGTCTCAATGGCGGCCAGCGCATTGGTCAGCGACCCGATTGCATAAGCATCCTGCGCCTCGCGGGTGAATTGGAAGGCCTCGGCGCAATCCTCGGCGAAACTGCCCATCAGGCGGCCCTTGTCATAGGCATCTTCCAGCCCATCAAGGAACATATGGTCAATCACCTGCCCATGCCCGATACGGGCACCGCCCCGCATTTTTGGCAGAAGATAGGGCGCGTTGGTCATGCTCTCCATGCCGCCCGCGATCATAAGGTCCGCCTGACCCAAGGCCAATTGATCCGACGCCATCATGGCTGCTCGCATGCCCGAGCCACACATCTTGTTCAGCGTTGTGGCGGGTATCTCTTGCCCGAGCCCTGCCTTGAAACCCGCCTGCCGCGCAGGCGCTTGGCCCTGACCCGCGCCCAGAACACAGCCCATGATCACTTCGCTGATTGCCTGCGGGGACGCCCCTGATTGCTCCAGCGCCGCCTTGATCGCCGCGCCACCCAATTCAGCCGCGGCAAGCGTCGAAAACGCACCTTGGAACCCGCCCATTGGCGTGCGCGCAGCGCCGCATATCACAACATCATCAGCCATATCAGAACCCTCCCCTTAGTCCTCAGGGTCACCTTTTCTAAAGGATTTAAGATTAGGTGTCTCCTTACCTTTAGGAAGAGACAACACCTATGAAACTGGATGTGCAAGCCTATGCAGGCCTTTTGGTCATCACTGTAGACGAGGATCGGATCGATGCTTCGGTCGCACTTGCCTTCAAGGAAGGGTTTCGCAGCTTGATAAGCGAAAACACGGGCGATGTGCTGCTGGACCTTGGGAAGGTGGATTTTCTTGATTCAAGCGGCCTCGGCGCGTTGGTTGCTGCGCGCAAACTCATGGGCACGGATCGCGCCCTTGATCTGGCTCAGCTCAGGCCGATCGTCGCCAAGGTGATGCGGCTTACGCATATGGACAGTGTTTTCACCATTCACAGCACTTGCGACACAGCGCTTGCAGCACATGGGGTCACGTCAGCAGGATAGCTGCATTTTGGAAAGGTATTCACCGCCCATGGTAGAAGATCAGGGTCGGCTCATCGAAAAACATGTCTGGACCTGTCGGGGCCATGCGGAACACGTGCGCGCATTGTTATCAGACATGACACTCTGGATGGCAGGCCAATGCATTGATGTAGATAACAGCCAGAACATGGAACTGGTTCTGGCCGAAGTTTTCAATAATATTGTTGAACATGCCTATCGTGATACCGATGGCGATATTACCGTCTCACTCTCGCTGCATAACGGCTTCCTGCAAGCGGACTGCCTCGATCATGGCAAGGCGATGCCACATGGCCCCCCATCATCCGCCAACGGTTTCGATCCCAATATGGCTTTGGATGATCTACCTGAAGGGGGATTCGGCTGGGGTTTAATTCGGAGCTTGTGCTCTGGGGTCAGCTATCAACGGATCGGCACCCAAAACCGCACGACCCTTACCCTTGATCTTGGGCCCCGAAACAATCCCGCAGAATAGAAAAACTGTTCCAAAATGGGAAACTGTGACGCAAAGAAACCCCGATCATTCCCAATCAACGCCGCCCGACACCGTCAATCTCGGTCTTGTAGCTGCCTAAGCTTCCCTCGGCGTCGCGTTTTTACAAGCCCCCACCCAGTAAGCGACGCCGAGGTTCTTCACCTTCCTCCTTGCCATCGCCCGCAATCAGCTTACCTTCGCGCAAAACCTGCAGGGAGGCAGATATGCGTGATTTCCAAAAGCCTGGCCGTTCGGCCGCATTTTCCACCAAAGGCATGTGCGCCACATCGCACCCTTTGGCAGCACGCGTCGCCGTGTCCTTGCTGGAAGATGGCGCCAATGCAGTCGATGCCGCGATCGCGGCGGCCATCCTTTTGGGATTTTGCGAACCACAATCCACAGGGATCGGCGGCGATCTTTTTGCCATGGTCTCCAAACCCGGATCTGATGAGATCATCGGGCTGAATGCGTCGGGTCGCGCGCCTGCTGGGTTGAATGCCGCCGATTTGCGCGCCAAAGGCCATAAGACCGTTCCCCTTTATGACGCCGCCGCCGTCACTGTACCCGGTGCGGTTGACGGGTTCTGTCGCCTTCATGCCGATCATGGGAAGCTCCCGCTGGCCGATGTTCTGGCCCCCGCGATCCATTACGCTGATGAGGGCATTCCAATCGCGCCGCGCGTTGCCTTTGACTATGCCGCCGAGGGGGAAATACTTTCAGGCGAGGGGTCATCCTACTTCCTTGATCAAGGCAAACCTCTGCCGCTGGGGCACATCTTCCGCGCACCAAAACAGGCCGAAGTGCTGCGCCGCATCGCCAAGGAGGGCCGCGCTGGCTTTTATGAGGGCGAGGTTGCCGAAGACATGGTCGCCAGCCTCAATGCACTTGGCGGCACCCATACATTGGAAGATTTCGCCGCAACCGCCTGCGATTATGTCACCCCATTGCGAAGCCCTTACCGCGATGCCGAGCTGATTGAGCTGCCACCAAACGGCCAAGGGGCCACCGCGATTTTGATCGCGAATATCCTGTCGCATTTCGACATCGCCAATATGGACCCCTTCGGGACCGAGCGCGCCCATATCGAAACCGAGGCCGTCAAACTCGGCTATGACGCGCGCAACCGTTTCATCGCTGACCCCGACCATATGACCCGCCTTGAGCATATGACCTCGATGGACACCGCCAAAGCCTTGGCTGATCTCATTGATCCAAGCAAGGCCGCGCCGGATGCGCATAAACTGTCTGAGGCCGTCCATAAGGACACGGTGTATCTGAGCGTGGTCGATGCGGATGGCATGGCTGTTTCGATGATCTATTCGATCTATCACAGCTTCGGCTCGGGCTTTGCCTCCGACAAGTTTGGCATTTTGTTCCACAATCGCGGCGCGGGCTTCACCCTTGAAGAAGGCCACCCGAATGAAGCGGCAGGCGGTAAACGCCCGATGCATACAATCATCCCCGGTTTCCTGAAACTGGGTGATGGTTCGCTCATGCCCTTTGGCGTGATGGGCGGCGCTTACCAAGCCGCAGGCCATGGGCGTTTCCTGACCAATATTGTGGATTTCGGAATGTCCCCGCAGGAGGCCATCGACGGGCCAAGATGCTTCTTTGACCAAGGCCAGTTGCAGGTTGAGCGTGGCTATTCAGAGGAGGTTCGCGCCGAATTGCAAGCCATGGGGCATGATGTGATCATCCCCGAGAAAGCCATTGGCGGTGCCCAAGCCATCCGCATCCATCCCGATGGTCTTCTTGAAGGCGGGTCGGACCCGCGCAAGGACGGGATAGCGCTTGGGTATTAACCCATGCGCGCGCCGTATTTTCGTTAATTGAGGGGGAAAGCCCATGCCAATCACACCTGTGAAATCCTTGGTTGAAAAAGCCAAATCCGAGATCACATCGCTTTCCCCTCAAGACGCTCTCGCGGCGGTTGAGGCAGGCACAGCCCTTCTGGTCGATATTCGTGATCCGCGTGAATTGGACCGTGAAGGCCGCATTCCCGCGGCATTTCACGCGCCGCGCGGCATGCTGGAGTTTTGGATCGACCCTGCAAGCCCCTATCACAAGCAGGAACTTGCCACCAATAAGACACTGGTCCTGTTTTGCGCCAGCGCGTGGCGCTCGGCACTTTCTGTTAAGCAATTGCAGGATATGGGTGTCGAGGCGATTGCCGAGATTGAAGGCGGTTTTGGGAAATGGAAAGCCGAGGGGCTACCGACCGAGTAGATCAGTTAAGCTGATACTCTAACGGGTAGCGACCATTGGTAAACTCACCAAACAAGTCTGACAGATCGGGGTGATCAATCGGCTCGCCTGTTTCATCAGGCAGCAGGTTCTGCTCAGAGACATAGGCGACATAATAGGAATTATCGTTCTCAGCCAAGAGATGGTAAAAGGGCTGCTTTTTCTTAGGGCGGCTGCCTTCGGGAATGGAGTTATACCACTCCTCCGTGTTCGAAAATTCGGGATCGATATCAAATACCACGCCGCGAAACGGATGCTTGCGATGTTTCACAACATCCCCAAGATTATATTTAGCACGGCTTTGTAGCATTCAGTGATACCCCCAGCGCTTTCCTAGCGCGTCTGATTGGCGGTTGTAAATTGTCACAGAGCCGAATTTGGGAAACAGTCTGTGAACAGAAGTTGCAACAACGACACCGAAAGATTTGCGCAATAGCGCGGTCTCTTCGAATAACAGCTTTGTGACGGCAAGACCCCGCCTTGCGGTTTCCACCCATTCCCAAACCTGCCGTAATCCGCTATAACCGATTGCATAAAAACAATAGAGCAGAGTTGAATAATGGTTCGGGCAGCCCTTTTTTTAATGGCCTTTTTTCTTGTCGGCTGTGGTGGGAATTATTCCGCACCGCGCAATCTGGACAATGCATGCGCTATCATTGACGAGCGTCCGCAATATTACCGTGCCCTGCGCGCGGCTGAGCGGGAATGGGGCGTTCCCGTCCATGTTCAGATGGCGACCATCTATCAAGAAAGCCGCTTTGTCGGAAATGCCCGCACCCCGCATCGCTACGCGCTTGGCGTGATCCCGCTCGGGCGGCAAAGCTCGGCCTTTGGCTATTCGCAGGCGCTTGACGGCACTTGGGAAGAATATCAGCGCGCCACCAGAAGCTTTGGCGCAAGACGCCAGAATATCCGCGATGCGACCGATTTCATGGGGTGGTATATGACCAATACCCTCGAGAGGAACGGCATCCCCTTGCATGACGCACGCAACCAGTATTTGGCCTATCACGAAGGCCATACAGGCTATGCGCGGGGCAGCTATAATTCCAAGCCATGGCTTATCCGCATCGCGGGCGAAGTCGCCACCCGCGCGCAGACCTATCAATTACAATTGGCAAGCTGTCGCTAAAGCATCTGCGCGCTCAATTGCAGCGGGCAAGGCGTTTAGTCCAAACTGCGCTCTTCAATTTCTTGCGGGATGTTGAACAGGCGCGCACCGATTTGAACGCCCTGTTCAAATGCGCCCAGTTCCAGTTGGGTCTGCCCACCCGCTTGATCCGTGATCATCCAACTGCGCAATTGCACAGGGTTATCCGAGAAGACCAATGTGATTGTCCCTGCTTCAGGCGTGTCAGGGTCAAGAGCCGTCACAAGGGTGAAGTCTCCATTCTGCTCAAGCGCGGTCACCATGCCAGAGCCTGCAAGATCAACATTGCGGCGCAGAATGAGGTTTAGGGGCGTACGGCGAAGCGGGTATTGCTCGGGCCGCTGGTTGGAACGGCCATCAAAGATCGCCACCTGACCGCCACCGGCAATCACAAGCAGATCATCGGCGTCATATTCAAAACGCATCCGACCGGGACGGTGGATATAGATCGTACCTTCCGAGGCCGAGCCATCAGCATTGATATGCGTGAAACGGCCCTCGGCTGTTTGCAATTCATTAAGATATTGCGACAGGCGGGCCAGCGGGATCGGCTCGGCCAAGACGGGAAAGGCCGTGACAGCCGACAAAGCAAGGGAGAGGAGAAGTTTTTTCATGACCTCAATCTATGTCATCCATGCCTGACATTGAATAACAACACCGCGTGATCGGCGAAAATCATCCTTGTTCAGGCACCAAAATCTCGCGTTTGCCGACATGATTGGCCGCCGAGACCAGACCGCTCTCCTCCATCTGCTCCACAAGACGCGCAGCCTTGTTATAGCCAATCGCCAGTTTGCGCTGGATATAGGAGGTGGAGCATTTGCGGTCCTTGATGACGATCTGCACCGCCTGATCATATAGCGCATCTTCGCCATCGGTATTGCCACCAAGACCAAGCACAAGGTCGATATCGCTTTCCTTGTCTTCATCAGGCCCGTCCAGAACGCTTGCGGCATAGGATGGTGGTCCGAAGCTCTTGAGGTGGCGGACAATTTCCTCGACCTCTTCATCGCTGACAAAAGGCCCGTGGACGCGGGTGATTTTTGCCCCCCCCGCCATGTAAAGCATATCGCCCATACCAAGCAGTTGCTCGGCGCCCATCTCACCCAGAATGGTGCGGCTATCGATTTTAGAAGTAACGTGGAAGGAAATCCGCGTCGGGAAGTTGGCCTTGATCGTGCCGGTAATCACATCAACCGATGGACGCTGCGTGGCCATGATCAGGTGGATACCACTGGCACGCGCCATCTGCGCAAGGCGTTGAATACACGCCTCGATCTCTTTGCCAGCCACCATCATCAAATCAGCCATTTCATCCACGACGACAACGATGAAAGGCATAACTTCGGGTTTGAATTCCTCAGTCTCGAATACGGGTTCGCCTGTGATGTCGTCAAAGCCCGTTTGGAATGTCCGCGAGAACATCTCGTTCTTGGCAAGTGCGTCACGCACACGGCCATTATAGCCATCAATATTGCGCACACCCATTCGCGACATTTTGCGGTAACGTTCTTCCATCTCGCCCACGACCCATTTCAGCGCCACAACCGCCTTTTTCGGGTCGGTCACAACAGGGCTGAGCAAATGCGGAATTCCGTCATAAACGCTGAGTTCCAGCATCTTGGGGTCGATCATGATCATGCGGCATTCTTCGGGCTTCAGCTTGTAAAGCAGCGACAGGATCATCGTATTGATCGCCACCGATTTACCCGAACCCGTGGTCCCCGCGATCAGCAAATGCGGCATCTTGGCGAGGTTGGCCACGACAGGCTCACCACCAATATCCTTGCCCAAAGCCAAAGGCAGGCGCTGGTTGCCATCCCCGAAATCACGGCTGGACAGGATTTCGCGCAGAACAACTTTCTCGCGATGCACATTGGGCAATTCAATACCAATCACTGAACGGCCCGGAACGGTCGAAACACGTGCCGAAAGGGCTGACATTGAACGCGCGATATCATCGGCCAAACCGATCACGCGGCTTGCCTTGAGGCCCGGCGCGGGTTCCAGCTCATACATGGTGACAACAGGGCCGGGGCGGACACTGACAATCTCGCCTTTCACGCCATAATCATCGAGCACGTTTTCCAACATGCGCGCATTTTCTTCCAGCGCCTCATCCGAAAGATGATGGCGCTCAATCCCGATTGCACTGGTCAACAGGTTCAGCGGCGGGAACTCATAATCCGATGCTTTGGCCTCCAAAGGCAGCGATGGTTGCGCATCGGCCAGCGCTTGGCGTGACGGGGCCGCAGGTTTGCGCTGCGTATGTTGCACAACCTTGCGCGGCTCACTCGCTTGCGGCTGAAGACGCGGCATAACGGACGCAGCAGGCGCAGGGCTTGGTGCTGGTTCCTGATTGGCCTCGCGCGCAAAATCATCATCGAATTCATCAAGGAACATATTGTCCTCAATCGCTGAGGGCTGCGGCGCGGGCGCAGGTATCGGGCTGGCCTGTGGCGCTTGCACGCGTGGGGCCATGGCAGAGGTCAAAGGCGGCTCCACGCGGGTTGTGGTGGCGACCAATGGCTCGGGCCCACGGCGGGCCGCAACAGCCGTTTCAACAGCGCTTGGCTGGCGGCGGACACGGTTCTTGATCACTTCCGAGATTTTTCCACGAATGCGGTCATCCCCTTGATCGGGGTCAACGGCCTGCGTTTGGCCAATGGCGGGGGTATCCGTGGTTTCTGGCTCAGACGGGGTCAAAGCCCGCAGAAGCGGCACCTTGTCAAACAGCCCACCTGCGGCCCGCATCGATGGGGCAGGCTGTGGGTCATACACAGGCTCTTCGGTATATTCCTCGAAATAAACACCGTCATCTTGTGTTGCTTGCGCCGCAGCATGCAGGCGCGCTTCGCGGCGTTCGGCCTGACGGGCGCGAAGGTTCATCGCGGCTCCACCTGCTCCGCGACCTGCATGGCCGAAAAGGGCCGCGATCGCACCAATTGTGGTGACCATACCGATGGCGAGGAAGCGGAACGCAATGCGAAGCTCAGCCCGATCTGCCCCCAAGACAAACAAGGAAAACCCGATCATCGCAAAGAAACTTGTAGCCGCGAGTATCTTCAGACCAACCGAGGCACTTACGGGCAAAATATTGACCAAGGCACCCATGATCGTATCGCCGAACAAACCGCCCAAGCCAAAGCTGTGAACCCAGCCCTCACCCGGTACAAGGCTCACGCAATAGATCGAGGCAAGTGCCACGGCGATAGGAAGGAAAATCGCACGCGAGATCGCGCGCTCCGAGCCTTGATGGAAGGTAAAACGCAAGCCCCAAACCACAGCCCCGATGGCCAGCAGATAGGCCCCATAGCCCACGATCATCATCAGGATTGCCGAGAAGGACGCGCCAAAGCGACCGAGATAATTCTGTGGAAGGGCATCCGTGGCCACCATCCAGTTCGGATCATCGGGCGAATAGGAGACCAGCATCAAACCAATCGCCAAACCCATACAGGTCAATACAATCCCGAGGATTTCCTTGCCCCGCCGCTCAAGCGCTTCTTGCATATTGCTGTCTAGAAGCGGATCCCGCTGCCGTGTTTGATACGCCATACCCTTCAACCTCACCGATAGAGGCAGTCACGGAGCAAGATGAGCCCGCGCTGCATTTCTTCTTGTTCAGCCACCAACGCCACGCGGAGTCTGTCCGCGCCTGGCGTGATGCCATTTATGTCTCGCGCAAGGTAATGGCCGGGCAAAACCCGCACCCCGACCTCACGCCATAGTTTGAGGGCTGCCGCTTCCGCATCTGGAACAGGCAACCACAGAAAGAACCCCGCTTCGGGCGGGTGATAACCGGGCACATCCCCGAAAATTTCATCCGCCAAGCGGAATTTGGTTTGATAGAGCGCGCGGCTCGCCTCGACATGGGTTTCATCCCGCCAAGCGCGCGCAGCAACCGCCTGCAAAGGCGCAGGCAAAGGTGCGCCCGCGTAATTGCGAAGCTGCTTCATCGCCGCGATATTACCCTTGCCCGAGACCGCAAAGCCCGACCGCAAACCAGGCAAGTTCGAACGTTTCGAAAGTGAATGGAAAATCACCACGCGATCAGGATCAGCACCCATCTCGGCCGCGACTTCCAGCGCACCTACGGGGGGCGTGTCACGGTAGATCTCGGAATAGCATTCATCAGCAAAGATGCGGAAATCATAACGCTCGGCCAGAGTGATCAGATCCCGCCAATAGCTGCGGCTGGCCACGGCGCCCTGCGGGTTCGCGGGCGAGCAGATATAAGCAATCGAGACGCGGTTCAGAACATCTTCGGGCAGAGATGCGTAATCAGGCAGATTTCCGGTTTCATCCGTTGCAGGCACGTAAATCGGTTCAGCCCCGACAGCCAAAGCAGCCACAGCATAGACTTGGTAAAAGGGATTGGGCGTCAGGATCGCGGGCTTTTGGCCGTTTTTTTGCTCAGGACACAGGGCCAGTGCCGCATTGAACAGCCCTTCCCGCGTGCCATTGAGCGGCAGAACCTGCGCGGCGGCCTCGATGGTCACGCCATAGCGGCGCTGCACCCAATCCGCGATTGCAGTTTGCAAATCAGCTGTGCCATCATTTGCGGGGTAGCGGCCAAAGCCGTCGATATGATCGGTGATGGTCTGGGCCACCCAATCGGGGAAAGGGTGGCGCGGCTCACCGATGGTCATGTTTATAGGAGCGCCGCCCGCTTCATGGACGTCGAGTAATTTCCGCAAACGCGGAAAGGCGTAATCTGGCAGGTTCGAAAACCGCTCTGGGAACACCATGTCTGCCTCAAGTTCGGGATCTGTTTTCGCCCCGTTTTCCTGACCTTACCCGAATAACGCGGCAGCGGTCCAGCAAAAGGCGCGCAACTTGGCCAAAACCCCGAACCTGTGGCCTTCAGGCCAAGACAGCCTCAACGGCGGCGCCGATCCTGAGCAGGCGTTCATCCTGCATCGCGGGGCAAAGGAACATGATACCAGTCGACGGAATACCCGTTGGCAGGGTCAAACCGCATAACCCCATGAGGTTGCCAACGCGAGTATTGCGCAGGGTCAGAAGGTTTTCGGTGACGTAATAATCCTGATCGCTCATCAAACGCGCCATATCGGCGGGCATATTCGCAACTGTTGGCAAGACAACGGCATCATAGGCGGCGGTCTCGGCCTGCCATTGCGCCCGCAATCGGTGCAGCTGCTGCCATGCCGCCACAAAATCAGGGCCCGAGAAATCAGCCCCGCCACGGAACCTTTCCAGAATACGCGGGAACATCTTGTCGGGGGCGGTCTCGATCACATCGCGCCACGTTCCGTATGCCTCAACCGCAAACAGGACAGGCGATAAATCCATTGCAGCTTCGATTGAGGGCAAAGATTTCGCCTCAACCTCAGCCCCCGCAGCCTTCAGGCGGTCAAGGGCGGATTTAAAGGCCTCCAACGGCTCGGCGCGGACATCGGATGCATAAGGCTCCAGCACAAGGAAACGTTTGCCCTCGCAACTCGCGCCACGCAAATCGGCGGGCTTACCACTTTCCATCACGGCCAAAAGCTGCGCGCAATCTTCCACGGTTTTGCATAGCGGCCCGACCGTATCAAAACTCTCGGCCAGTGGCACAACCCCTTTAAGGCTCAATCGCCCATGGGAGGTTTTCAGCCCAACCAGATCATTATAGGCCGCAGGCACGCGCACGGATCCCCCTGTATCAGACCCAATCGCAGCAGGTGCCAGCCCGAAAGCCACCGAGGCCGCCGCCCCCGAAGAGGATCCGCCAGGAACCAGATCGGGGTTGTTCACATTGGGCGGGGTTGCAGGTTTCGGATCGGTATTTCCCCCATAGGCAGGGTTCAGGCCAAGGCCCGAGAAGGCCAATTCCGACATATGGGTTTTGCCCAGACAGACCAGCCCCGCCTGCGTGGCCTTGCCCAAAACCTCGGCATCGCGGCTCGGCACGCGACCTTCCAGCAATTTCGACCCCGCTTCGGTCACGACATCTGCGCTGTCGAACAAATCCTTCCACGAGACGGGAACGCCATCCAGCAAACCGCGCCGCACGCCATTGCGGGCCCTTTCAGCCGCGGCTTTTGCTTCGGCGATGGCGCGATCTTTGGTCAAAGCGGTGTAGATACGCGCGCCATGCTCATGGCCAGTGGCGGCCTCCAGATAGGTTTCGGTCAATTCGACAGGGTCAATCTCGCCTTTGCCGATTGCACGGCCAAGATCGCTCGCGCTTGCCAAATACCGCTGATCCATCGGGGCACATCCTTTGATAAAGTGTCGCGCATGACGCTAACGGCCCCATGACGCGTGGACAATCCTTTACACAGGCGCATATTGCCAGACATGGATTATGATGCAGATATCTTGATTGTCGGCGGCGGGCTGAACGGCTCCTGCCTTGCTTTGGCACTGGCGCAGGCGGGGTTTTCAAGCGTTGTGCTGGACGCATTGCCAACCCCTAAACGCAAAGCAGACGCCTTTGATGGCCGCGCCTATTCGCTGGCACTGGCCTCAAAGAACCTGCTGGCCGCGATCGATATCTGGCCTGAGGTGGAGGACAACGCCCAACCCATTCTCGAGGTCAAAGCCTCGGACGGGCGTGCAGGCGAAGGGGCGGCCCCTTATTTCCTGCATTTCGACCACGCCGAGTTGGAAGATGGCCCGATGGGGTATTTGCTGGAGGATCGCTTCTTGCGGCGCACCCTTCTGGCCGCGATCGAGGCCGAGCCACTGATCACCCACCGCGCGAATGTGACCGTCACGGCACAAGATACCAGCGCGGCAGCACAGGTTACGCTCAGCGATGGCACAAGCCTGACAGCGCGTTTACTAATTGGGGCCGATGGTCGCCAATCTGGTGTGGCGGAACGTGCAGGCATCAAGCGCAGCGGGTGGGATTATGGCCAGACAGCGCTTGTCTGCGCGATTGAACATGAGCGCCCCCATAACGCAATCGCCCATCAGTTCTTCATGCCGAATGGCCCATTGGCCATCCTGCCTTTGCCTGAAAACCGCTCCTCTATTGTCTGGAGCGAAACCTCCGAGAATGCCGCGCAGATCGCGGCCCTTGATGACGCCGCCTATCTCGAAGCCCTCAGGCCCGCCTTCGGGGATTTCCTTGGCGAGATCAAACTCACAGGCACGCGGTTTACCTACCCGCTTACCCTGACGCTGGCGCAAAGCTATGTCGCACCGCGCCTGGCTTTGGTCGGGGATGCCGCACATGGCGTGCACCCGATTGCGGGGCAAGGGTTGAACCTCGGGTTTCGGGATATCGGCGCTTTGGCCGAGGTGCTGACAGATGCAAAACGGCGCGGCGAGGATATCGCGGCACGGGATGTTTTGGCGCGATATCAATCCTGGCGGAAATTCGACACGACAGCCTTGGCGCTTGGCATGGATGCCGTCAATAAACTGTTTTCAAACGATAATCCGGCGCTGCGGTTTATGCGGGATTTGGGCATGGGGGCCGTTTCATCCATGCCAACTTTGCGCCGCCGTTTCATGCGCGAAGCCGCGGGGCTTACGGGTGATCTGCCAAAACTGATGCAGGGCAAGCGGCTCTAGTCTTTCATGGACCGCGCTTCTTCTTCGAGCATGATGGGAATGCCGCCCCTGATCGGGAAGGCCAGCCCCGCCGATTTCGAGACCAGTTCCTGCTTCTGGGCATCATAAACCAATGGCCCTTGGGTCAGCGGGCAGACAAGCGCCTCAAGCATACGACGGTCAATGATCGTATCTGCGCTCATTGCAAGACGTCCTCGCTCCCGCCGCTATGCAGAGCAATCTCGATCAGGGTGATCAAGGTCTCGCGCCGTGTGGACAGCGATGGCGCTTCCAGCAAAGCCTGCTTTTCCTCAGGCTCGAACGGGCAAAGCATGGAGAGGGAATTGATCAGCATTTCATCTTCGGCATCTTTTAAGCTGTCCCAATCCGTCGATAGGGACAAAGCGTTGAAATAGCGCGACAAAAGATCAAGGAAGGCGGGGCGATCAAAGCCGCGATCCGTCTCGACCGAGCCCAGATCAACATCAAACCCGTCCCATGACACATCCGCCTTGAGATAGGGGGTGAAGCCTGACACCTCACGCTGGATACGGAACCGCGACACGCCAGACAGGGTGACCATATAGCGGCCATCCTCGGTTTCGGAGAATTGGGTGACGCGACCCGCACAGCCGATCATCTGCAATTTCCGCTCACTCCCCGACGGGGTTTCACGTGGCTGGATCATACCGATCAGGCGATGCGATGTTTTCAGCGCGTCATCAAGCATGGCCAGATAACGAGGCTCGAACAAATGCAAAGGCAATTGCGCGCGCGGCAGAAGCAGCGCGCCCGGCAAAGGGAAAACCGGAATTGTATCGGGAAGGTCAATCTGTTGGATCATAACCACCTATGTAGCGGGCAAAGCCAATCAGGCAAATATCATCGAGCTTAGACGCCGCCGACCTTTTTGGGCAATCGGGTCAGTGGCTGTCAGCGCGTCGAAAATCGTAAACAACTGCGTTTTGGCGGCCGCGTCATTCCACTCGCGGTCTCGGCGGAAGAGTTCCAGCAATTGCTCGACCGCGTCTTCTGCATTGCCTGCCGCGTGCAAGGCCTGCGCATAGTCAAACCGCGCCTGATGATCATCGGCATTCGCCTCGACCGCCGCATGAAGCTCGGCCAATGGACCAGCGTCAGCCGCCTGACGGGCAAGCTCGATCTGGGCCCGCGCAACTTCGATCTCGGGCGCGTTTGCGATGCTTGGGGCGACATTGTTCAAAAGTGCCTCGGCTGTGTCGAGATCACCCAATGCAATATGGGCGCGTGCCAAACCGCCATTGGCAGCCGCGTTTTCGGGCTCCTCACCAACAATCGCGGCAAAGGTTTGCGCCGCATCATCGACAGCGCCCTGCGCCAGCATTTCTTCGGCGGCCTCCAAAGCCTCTCCAAGGCCACCATCCCCGCCCAAAGCGGCGATCTTTTCAACGAAACGCTGCACATCGCCCTGCGAAACCGCGCCTTGGAACCCATCCACGGGCTGGCCTTGCGAAAAGGCATAGACCGTGGGGATAGATTGCACCTGCAATTGGCCCGCGATGGCGGGGTTTTCATCAACATTAATCTTGACCATGCGCACCTTGCCACGCGCGGCCGTCACGGCCGCTTCCAGCTGGGGGCCAAGGGTTTTGCAGGGGCCACACCAAGGCGCCCAGAAATCCACAATCACAGGCACTTCGCGGCTGGTTTCAACCACATCCTGCATAAAGGCCTGATCGGTGGTGTCCTTGATCAGATCAGCGGCGGCGCTGTCTTGGGCTTGTCCAAACTCGAGCATGGGTATCTCCGTCAAAAATCGGGTGTTGAGCCGTATATGAGTATAACACAGCCAAGTTTTTAGAGGTCAGAGGTCGAATGTCGCAAAGACAGGAACATGGTCTGAAGGCTGTTCCCAACCGCGCACATCCCGCAAAATACGGCTGCTATGGGCAGAATTCGAAATATCGGATGTCCCCCAGATATGATCGAGGCGGCGGCCCTTATCTGCGGCATCCCAATCCTTCGCGCGATAGGACCACCAGCTATAGAGCAGCCCTTCGGGGATGTCCTGACGGGTGATATCCACCCAATTGCCAGCCTCGCGCGCCGCCTCAAAATGCTCCACCTCGATCGGGGTGTGGCTGACCACCTTGAGCAGTTGCTTATGGGACCAAACGTCATCTTCGCGCGGAGCAATATTGAGATCCCCCACAAGGATCGACTTTTTCGGGGCCTCATCACGGAACCAGTCGCGCATTTCGGTCAGGTAATCCAGTTTATGGCCGAATTTCTCGTTCACCTCACGGTCGGCCACATCGCCGCCTGCGGGGATATAGCAATTATGGATGGTCACGCCATTCTCGAGCCGCGCTGCCACATGGCGCGCATCGCCCTTGCCCACGAAATCACGGTGGCCCACATCTTCCAGCGGGTGCTTGGACAGGATCGCAACGCCGTTGTAACCCTTCTGCCCGCGCGCAACCATATGGCCATAGCCAAGCTCGGCGAACACCTCGAGAGGGATCTTGTCGACGGGGCTTTTGCACTCCTGAAGGCAAAGCACATCAGGGGCTTCCTGCTGCAACAGCTTCGCCACAGTTTGCGCCCGAAGGCGGACCGAGTTGATATTCCAAGTGGCGAGTGTGAAGGGCATTTGGGGCTCCGTTTCATCAATGCCGCCAATCTCTAAGCCCCTCGGCGCAGTCATACAATGCGAGTGGATAAAAAAAGGCCCTCACCGAAGTGAGGGCCAGTCCAACAGGGAGGAAGCAATGAGTTGCTTCGGTTCAGGAACGAGGGAAGAACCTGAACTAAAGCTATAGCTGCAAAGACTATGCCACGAGGCGATAGCCCCCGCTTTCAGTCACCAAAAGCCGTGCATTCGAGGGATCAGGCTCGATCTTCTGGCGTAGTCTGTAGATATGGGTTTCGAGCGTATGGGTGGTGACGCCTGCATTGTAACCCCAGACCTCGTGCAACAGCACATCACGGGCCACGACCCCTTCCTGCGCGCGGTAGAGGAATTTCAGGATATTCGTCTCTTTCTCGGTGAGGCGGATTTTCTTACTATCTTCGGTCTCCAGCAACTTCATCGCAGGCTTGAAAGTGTAATGCCCCAGCTGGAATACCGCATCCTCGGATTGTTCATGCGTGCGCAGCTGTGCGCGGATACGGGCCAAAAGAACGGGGAATTTGAAAGGCTTGGTGACATAATCATTGGCACCTGCATCAAGGCCCAGAATGGTATCGGCGTCGCTGTCATGGCCCGTCAGCATCAAGATCGGGCATTTGACGCCTTGCTTGCGCATCAGGCGGCAAAGCTCACGCCCATCCGTATCGGGCAGGCCGACATCAAGGATCACGAGATCATAGATCGCGGCCTTAGCCTTCTCCATCGCTTCTTGGCCGTTCCCAGCCTCGAACACGTCGAAATCTTCGGTCAGGACCAATTGTTCGGACAGCGCCTCGCGCAGGTCCTCATCATCATCCACAAGAAGAATTTTCTTTAACGTCGCCATTTGCATGCCTCCTGAGCAAGTCTTACAGGACGAAGTGTAGCGTAAGGCCTTGTTTGGCAAGGTTTTGAAAAAATCTTCACGCAGCCGTGTCGGATTAGGGGCGAATGTTTCAAATTTCTTTGCCAAGGTCTACATCAACACTGAACTCGATTTGGAATTCTCTATGAGCCTGCTGCCCACCTCAACCGAACGCGTCGCCCGCGCCCGCGCAGATTTGCGAATGGGTTTGCCTGTGGTGATTGCAGATGGGGTTGGGAAAGGGCTTCTGGTATTGGCCGCAGAAACCACAACTCAGGCGCGTTTGACGGCATTGCGCGCCCTCGATTTGCCCATTGAGCTGGCGATCACCGCAAGGCGGGCCGAAACCCTTAAAGCGCGGGCCTATCATGCGGGCCTTGCCGCGATCCAATTGCCTGATCACGCCGATCTGGCTTGGATCAAGGCCGTGGCCAACCCGCAAGATGACCTCTCGGCCCCGATGAAGGGCCCGTTGCAAACATCGCGGGGCGGTGATGCGCGTTTGCTCAGCCTTGCGCTTTCCTTGGCGAAATCGGCGCAGCTTTTGCCAGCGGTTCTGGGGGTAGAGTTGAGGGACGCTGCGGGGTTTGCCGCAGAAAGCCAACTCGCTGTGATCTCCGAGCATGAGGCCGAGGCTGATCTTGCCGCGCATCACGACCTTCACCCTGTCGCAGCAGCCCGTCTGCCGATGGAGGCCGCCGAGGCTGGACGCCTGCATATCTTCCGCCCCGAAAATGGCGGGGTCGAGCATTATGCGATTGAGGTCGGCAGGCCAGATCGGGACGCGCCCGTTTTGGCAAGGCTGCACTCGGCCTGTTTCACAGGCGATGTATTGGGAAGCCTGAAATGTGATTGCGGCCCGCAATTGCGAACCGCCCTGTCCGAGATGGGCAAAGCGGGGGCGGGCGTGCTGCTCTATATGAACCAAGAGGGACGCGGCATCGGGCTTGCCAATAAAATGCGCGCCTATTCTCTTCAGGATCAGGGCTTTGATACGGTTGAGGCCAATCATCGCTTGGGTTTTGAGGATGACGAGCGTGATTTCCGCCTTGGCGCCGATCTGCTGAAACAGATGGGCTTTTCCTCGGTCAAGCTGATGACAAACAATCCCCGCAAGGTCGAGATGATGGAGAAAGAGGGCGTCCACGTGACCGAGCGCGTGCCCTTGGTCACGGGCACCAACCGCCATAATGCCCATTACCTCGACGTAAAACGCAAGAAATCAGGACATTTCCTGTGACCCCCAATGATATTGTCATCACGCCGATGGGGGCGCGGTTCAGGGGGCGGCATTTTCCCTGCAGCTTGGGCAAGGGCGGCATCACCTGCGACAAGCGCGAGGGCGATGGTGCCACGCCCGCTGGCATTCACGGATTGGTCGGCTGCCTTTACCGCCCCGACCGTCTTGCGAAACCATGTGACTGGGCGGTTCCCATTGGCCCTAGCGATCTGTGGTCCGATGATCCGCGTGATGAGGATTACAACCTGATGGTGCGCGCGCCCTACCCGCATAGCCATGAGCGGCTCAGCCGCGCCGACCCGCTCTATGACATCGTTTTGCTAACCGATTGGAACTGGCCCCGCGCCGAGCACGGGCGCGGTTCGGCCATTTTCCTGCATCGCTGGAGACGGCCCGGATACCCGACCGAAGGCTGTGTTGCCTTCGCGCCTGAGGATTTGCGCTGGATCGTGGCGCGCATCCGCTTCGGAACACGCCTGATTGTCTCGCCTCAGTTGGCCTGAGGGGGCACACGCTCACCGAAAATGGCCGAGCCGACCCGAATATAGCTGGCCCCAAGCGCAATCGCGCTTTTGAAATCCGAACTCATCCCCATCGACAATTCAGGCAATCCGTTGCGCTCGGCAATCTTGGCCAACAGCGCGAAATGCAGGCTTGGTTCCTCATCCACAGGCGGAATGCACATCAAGCCTTTGACGGGCAAATCCATGGCGCGGGCCTCGGCGATAAAGGCATCGGCATCAGCTGGCAAAATACCCGCCTTTTGCGGCTCCTCGCCTGTATTCACTTGGATCATCAGATCAGGGCATGCGCCGATCTCTTGCGCGACGGTTGCCAGTTTGCTTGCAAGCTTGGGGCGATCAACGGAATGGATTGCATCAAACAACTCCATAGCTACGCGCGCCTTATTGGATTGCAGCGGGCCGATCAGGTGTAACTCAATACCTGCATAGCGCTCTTTGAAATCGGGCCATTTGCCCAAGGCTTCCTGAACCCTGTTCTCACCAAAAACGCGGTGGCCTAGTTCCAGCACGGCCTCAACCCGCTCAAGCGGTTGCACCTTCGAGACGGCAATCAACCGCACAGACCCACGGTCGCGTCCTGCATCCTGTTCGGCCTTGGCGACCGCATCGAGAATATCACTTAGGGGCATGAACCCTCCAAAACGAAAAGAGCGGGCACAAAGCCCGCTCTCTCCTTACCAAATAATCCGACTGGATTAGAAGGACATGCTCAGACCAAGCGACATTTTGCACGTGTCGGTGCTGACACCACCGATGGTCGCATCTTCCGAGGAAACACCCGCCAGATCGTGATCGGACCATGAGCAATTCGAGACTCTTTTCTTTTTATCCAAACGGTCGGGTTTTTCGCTTGACGGCTGTGACCGTCGTTTATAGGTAGCGCGCCACGAGTGGCCGCACGCGGTTGCCCGTAAATTTGTTGATATCCGATAGACTTGAGACATCTTCTTGGGATAGATCGGATTAGAACTGAACATGTTCGGTTCGGCGTGGAAGATGGGCCGTTAGCTCAGTTGGTAGAGCAACTGACTTTTAATCAGTGGGTCGCAGGTTCGAATCCTGCACGGCTCACCATCCTCCCCCTCCTGCTTGATGGTTTTTGTCTTCTCCTTAGAAGATGAAATCATCCGCCGTCATGGCAGGCGTCAGGTTCACAAAAACTTGGAAATCGGCGGCAGCATCGCCATCAATATCCGCCTCGACGATATTGAAATTATTTCCACCCCAAGTGAAATGCCGCAGCTCACCCGCTGTACCCGAAAAAGCCGCATTGTCGATAAAGACAAAGCTGTCATCGCTTGCGGTGGTGATATCGGCATCGATGGCGGACAGATCGATCAGGTCGGTGCCATTTTCAAACCCGTTGATAAAATCGCGGGTCGCGGGGCCTGCAGGGCTATCCTCAACCTCGCGAAAAAGGAAAACATCCGCCCCTGCATCGCCCACCAGCTTGTCGGCCCCGCGCCCGCCGATCAACGTGTCATCACCTGCCTTGGCCGTGATGGCGTCATTCCCACGGGACCCATCAAGGATGTTATTGCCCGCTTGCCCCACCAAAGCCTCAGGGGCCCAAGTGCCGCCTCCGTTGAGATCATCTGTACCTTGCAGCCGCAAAATCTCGACATTGGGGATCAGGTTCCAACTGATCCACGCCTCGACCGTGTCGATCCCGCCGCCAAGGGAATATCCGATCTCGCCAACAATTTCGTCTTCGGGGTGGTCAATGCGGTAGCGGTCATTTCCCAGAGCGCCCTGAAAGGTATCTGCCATCGGAAATTCATCCGCGCTTGTGAACCCGTTGAGCAAAATCTCATCCCAATCAGGCAGAAGGCGGTTCGGGCTTAACACCAGCGATGGGGTGATATCCTCAACCGTCAGGGATGTTTGATTGGCCGTCTCGATCACAAGGGTTTCACCCTGATAAGATAGGGTGATCCCTAGTGCAGTTGGCGTCATATCAACATTATTGAGCCAATAGAGATAGACCCAACCGCTCAAGTCGATGACATCCTCGCCCAAAGTGAAATCCGTGATCCTGTCGGATTGTTGATCCCAAGACATCACGAAAATATCGCGTCCCGCGCCGCCCGTCATCACGTCGGACCCTGCGCCATCAATCAAAACATCATCGCCGCCCGCACCCGATAAAACATCGTTCTGATCGCGCCCGATCAAGGTATCAGCGGTGCTGCCCCCCGTGACCTGCCCGCCCGTTTGCGGCGCAAATAACAACTGCCCTGCAGGGCCCGAATCGAACTCAAGAACGGTCAGCCCCGATTCAACACTGCTGGCCGCGAAAATCCTGACGCCAGTGGCCGTCGATACGGCCTCAACCGCCGAGATATTCTGCAGCCCTGATGAAAAATCATCCCCACGGCTGGCCATATGCACAAGCCGACCACTGGGCAAAGCCTGAAACACACTCACCCCATCATCCGAGCCGGCCGCGACAACAAATACCTGATCCCCATGCGACACGACCTCGATCTCAGTCACATTCTGGAAGCGTGTGGTCACACCATCATCGCGCAAATGATCCGCGACAGACAACGCGCCATTGGGTTGAACCGCGAGAACCGTCAAGCTGGAGGCACCGGCATCTGCAACAATCAGATACTCCTCGCCCGCGATCTCAGCGGTGGTCATCTGGCTGGCTTGGCCCAGAAAGACGGAAGCGTCTGGTCCGTATGTGGCCTGCAGGCTTAATTCGCCCACAGAAGACAATGTGAAATGTTCAATCTCATCCGTATCGCTGCGCGCCGCATAAAGATGCTGTACCGCACCTGTTTCGAGATGCGCCAAAGCCGCATAATCGCCCGAGGTTGTCCCGCTGACCCGTTGTGCCGATTGAAAGCTACCATCAGCGCCAAGCTGCATCGCCCCGATACCACCGCCTGCCGATAGGGCGCCAAAAACTGAGCCTCCCCCTTTGAATTGGTCCGTCCCTATAGTTAGGAAAACGGAGAATCGAAGATGGGAATTACGAGACCGAAGCCTGAAGAGATTGTTGTTAAGCTGAGGCAAGTTGAGGTGCTGACAGGC
>NZ_JBSEDL010000009.1:0-98558 GCF_053570515.1 Rhodophyticola sp. SM2404 | reverse complement strand
TACAACACCAAGCGACCACACAGTGCATTGGGCTACCGCCCACCAGCGCCCGAAGCCATCATCCCGATGGACCAAAGGCCGATCATGCACTAACTTTCAAATTGGACCACTCATGTGGGGCTGCTCAAACCCATGTCTTCCAGCATGTCACAAGTGATGCCACAGACCGCTCGCAATGTCAAAAGGTTTTTAGTTTTCAAATGGTTAACACGCGGCGTGCGCATTAACCATTTGCTTACCTATCGCTCAGGCCCAATTGGTTTTCGCGCTCGGCCTCAATGCGGCGCCATGCGGCCACATTGCGGTTATGCTCATCCAATGTCTCGGCAAAGGCATGCCCGCCCGTGCCATCGGCCACAAAGAAGATATAGGGGCTTCCATCGGGGTCGAGGGCGGCCTCAATTGCGGCCCGTCCTGGATTGGCAATCGGTGTGATCGGCAGCCCGTCGATCACATAGGTGTTCCACGGGTTCTCATCGCGCAGCTCGGATTGGCGAATGCCACGATCCAGAATGCCGCGCCCCTCGGTCACGCCGTAAATCACCGTCGGGTCGGTTTGCAGCCGCATGCCACGGTTCAAACGGTTCACAAAGACGCTGGCCACCTGACGCCGCTCATCGGGAACGCTGGTTTCCTTTTCGATGATCGAAGCAAGGATCAACGCCTCCTCAGGGCTGTTCAACGGCAGGCCATCCACGCGGTTTTCCCATGCATTGGCCAGAATTTCACTCTGTGCCGACAGCATCCGCGCCAGCAATTCTGTGCGCGCGGCCCCGCGCTGTACTTCATAGGTATCAGGCGCCAGCATCCCTTCCGCAGGGACCGAGGCCACCTCACCCGACAAGAACTCAGCCTGATTGAGGCCTTCCACAATCTGCCAGCTGGTCAGCCCCTCAGGCACCGACACACGGTAGACCACGGACGTGTCGCCATTGGTCAACTCGCGGTAAATCTCAGGCACTTCGGCATCATAGGAAAATGTCGCCAAATCAACGATTTCACCCGTTCCAGGCACGCGTTCCCGCAGGCGGATTTCACCCGTTCCGGTATTGCGCAGAACAAAGGTCGCCGTGTAGCGGAAGGTCGATGCCCCACCCGAGGTTACAATCTCAAGGATATCTTCCATCGAGGCACCCGCGGGTATCTCGTAATTGCCAAAACGCAGCTCCGAGGCATAGCCCGCGTAATCCGCCCCAAGCCTGAACACCAAAGGCGAGGAGAGCGCACCCTCCTCCTCAAGTGCACTTGAGACCTGCCGCAATGTGGCACCGCGTGGCACTTCGAAGAAAATGGCCTGATCAAGCGGGCCTTGACCGCGAAACTCGCTTTGCCCCCAGCCAACCAGACCCGCGAATCCGACCAGCACAACGATCAGAAAGCTCATTCCATTCGCGGCGACGCTTTTCCACATAAAGTCAGACTTTCCCCATGATCAGACAGGCATTCGTGCCGCCAAATCCGAAGGAGTTCGATTGCACGATATTGATCTCACCCTTTACGGCCTTATTAGCACAGAGATTGATCTGGGTCTCGGCGGCAGGATTATCAAGATTGATCGTGGGCGGTGCGATCTGGTCGCGGATTGCAAGGATCGAGAAGATCGCCTCAATCGCGCCTGCCGCTCCCAGCAAATGCCCTGTCGCCGATTTGGTCGAGGACATCAGCAAATCCTTCGCATGATCGCCCATCAACCGCTCAACCGCGCCCAATTCGATGGTATCGGCCATGGTGGATGTGCCATGGGCGTTGACGTAATCAACATCCTTCGGCTCCAGCCCTGCCCGCTTCAAGGCCGCGCGCATTGCGCGTTCGGCCCCTTCATGATCGGGGGGCGGCGCTGTGATGTGATGCGCATCGCCCGAGAGGCCATAGCCTAGAATTTCACCATAGATCGTCGCGCCGCGCGCCACGGCATGTTCGTATTCTTCCAACACGACCACGCCTGCACCCTCGCCCATGACAAAGCCGTCACTATCGGCATCCCAAGGACGGCTGGCCGCCTGCGGATCATCACCGCGCTTGGTAGACAGCGCCTTACACGCATTAAAGCCCGCAATGCCGATAGGGCAGATCGGGCTTTCCGCGCCGCCTGCAACCATCACATCTGCATCTCCCCATTGGATCAGACGCGCGGCATCGCCAATGGCATGTGCACCCGTTGAACAGGCCGTCACAACCGCATGGTTGGGGCCACGGAAGCCGTATTTGATCGAAACTTGGCCCGAGATCAGGTTGATCAAAGCGCCCGGAACAAAGAAAGGCGACACGCGGCGCGGGCCCTTATCTCTCAGCGTTACGGCTGTCTCGGCGATGGAGTTCAATCCGCCAATCCCCGCGCCAATCAAAATGCCTGTGCGTTCCTGCGCATCGCGATCGGTTGGCATCCAGCCCGAATCCTTAATCGCCTGATCCGCAGCCGCCACGCCGTAAAGGATGAATTCATCAACCTTGCGCTGTTCCTTGGGCTCCATCCAGTCATCTGGGTTGAAGGTACCATCACTGCCATCGCCGCGTTTGACTTCGCAGGCATAGCTGGTGCCAAACCCAGTCGTGTCAAAGCGTGTGATCGGGCCTGCACCCGATTGTCCGTCCAAAATCCGAGACCAGGTTTCTTCCACTCCGGTCGCCAAAGGCGTTACCAGACCAAGCCCTGTTACCACTACTCGACGCATGTCACGGCCCCTCATTCTTAAGCGCAATTCGCGATGTGATACCCCGAGCGCCTTGTCGGGGGCAATCCCCACAACCCAAGCCTCGGCACATGATTGCCCGATATAAAGCGCTTTATGGGTAACTTGAACAAGAAAGCGCCCCTTAGCAGCTTGAAATCGCAGATTTCAGGCAGCGCTTTGGGCTCAGCTTGAATTGGCGGTGCTTTAAAAAGAAAAAGCGGCGCCCGCAGGGGGCACCGCCTAAATTTTGCTCGTAATCCGAAAGGATTACTGGGCTTCTGTGATGAATTTCACCGCATCGCCAAAAGTCTGGATCGTCTCGGCGGCGTCATCGGGGATTTCGATGCCGAATTCTTCTTCGAACGCCATAACCAGCTCAACTGTATCCAGCGAGTCTGCGCCAAGATCATCGATAAACGATGCGTTCTCGGCAACTTTGTCTGCGTCTACACTCAGGTGCTCGACGACGATTTTCTTCACACGATCTGCGATGTCGCTCATAGTCTTTCCTCATCCGTTTCGGTGCAAGTTGTTCCCTGCACTGTTACAAACTGCCATTCCGGCCGCTCAAATGCCTGTTTTTGAAAGGCTTTATTGCACAATCTCGAACAGACGGGCCGAAGAGCAACACGCTCACCGGCAAATCTGGGCCGCCTATAGCATACTTGCTCTGGAAGGCAATGCCATTACGTCACCCTTTCGCCAATTATGGCCGTCAGAGCATCGCCATTCCGCCATTCACATGCAGGGTCGCACCCGTCATATAGCCGGCCTCATTCGACGAGAGGTAAGCCACAGCGCCTGCGATCTCGGCTGGTGTGCCCATGCGACCTGCGGGAATTTGCGTCAGGATTTTGCCCTTTTGCTCCTCATTGAGCTTATCGGTCATCGCGGTCTCGATGAAGCCTGGGGCCACGCAATTCACGGTGATCCCGCGGCTGGCCACTTCATAGGCCAGTGATTTCGACATGCCGACCATCCCCGCCTTGGAGGCCGCGTAATTGCCCTGCCCCGGATTGCCTGTTGCGCCCACGACCGAGCTGATATTGATGATCCGGCCCCAACGCGCCTTCATCATGCCGCGCAGCACGCCACGGCACAGCCGCATGGTCGAGGTCAGATTGACCTCCAGCACTTGCGCCCATTCCTCATCCGACATGCGCATGAACAGGTTATCGCGGGTGATGCCTGCATTATTGACCAGAATATCAACCGACCCCATCGCAGCGATTGCCGCTTTGGGCAGCGCCTCAACCGCCTCGGCATCGCTCAGGTTGCAGGGCAGCACATGGGCGCGCTCGCCCAATTCCGCCGCCAGCGCTTCCAAAGGCTCGACCCGCGTGCCCGACAGGCCCACGCTTGCGCCCGATGCATGCAGCATTTTCGCGATATCGGCACCAATGCCGCCCGATGCGCCTGTCACCAGCGCGTTTTTTCCTGTCAGATCAAACATGATCGCCTCTCCCCTGAGTTCAATTTATCTCGGTTTGCAGACCGAAAGCCGCGATATCGTCTTCGGTCAGAATATAGAAGTCTGTGCTGGCGCGCATCTCGGCCATGAAGGCCGCGAAATCTGGGCTGCCCAATATGGTCGTGACCAGCCGCTCCCGATCAGATTGTGCGGCAGGGCTTTGATCCACGGCAATGCCTGTGGTTTGTTGCAGCGCATCGCTTTGAAAAACGAAGGTTCCCGCATCCGTCACACGGCGCTCCACGCCGCCCAGATAGATCAGGATTGCATCATTCACGATCGGGCCTGCCGCTTGAGTATCAACGCCTGAGGCGCGGATCACCCGCCCCATGCCAGCCGCCCAACCCACATCATCAGCGCCTGGAATATCCCCAAGCGAGACCAGCGTGATCTCGTCATTTTCTTCCAGAAAGCGCTGTAATCTGTCCGACGCCGCGCCGCTGATTGGCCCTGAGACATGCAAAACCGCGCCTTCAAGCTGGAACACTGTCGCGCCTGCGCCCGCAAAGCGGATCAGGCCATAGCCCCCCGCACTCACAGCCAGCACAATTGCGGCAATCATTCCAAGGCGTTTAGCCATTCAACGCGTCCATGACCGCTTTGATATCATCCGCTGTGCCAATGGCCCGCGTCTCGACCGAGCGGTCGATGCGTTTGACCATGCCCGACAAGGCCTTGCCCGCGCCGATTTCCCAGAAATCCACAACACCGCGCTCGGCCATCCACATCACGCTTTCGCGCCAGCGCACGCGGCCTGTGACCTGTTCGATCAGATTGGCACGGATATCGGCCGCGGCACTTTCCGGCCGCGCGCTGACATTGCCGACCAAAGGCACGACAGGGTCTTTCACCTCAACCTCGGCCAAGGCTTGCGCCATGGCGGTCGCGGCGGGCTCCATCAAGGCGCAATGAAACGGTGCCGAGACGGGCAGAAGCAATGCGCGCTTGGCCCCTTTTGCCTTGGCGATATCCACTGCGCGCAAAATAGCCTCCCGCGCGCCCGAGATCACGACTTGGGCGGGGTCATTATCATTGGCGGCTGTGCAAATCTGGCCCTCGGCGGCCTCCTGCGCCACGTCCATGGCTTGCGCGAAATCCAAGCCCAAAAGCGCGGCCATCGCGCCCTCGCCCTGCGGGACGGCCTTTTGCATCGCATCGCCACGAATGCGCAGCAGCCGCGCGGTATCGGCCAAAGTGAAAGATCCTGCCGCACAAAGCGCTGCATATTCACCAAGCGAATGGCCCGCCACATAATCGGCATGGCTTTCCACGCTGATCCCTTCGGCGTTCAGCGCGGCCATTGCGGCCATCGACGTGGCCATCAGCGCAGGCTGTGCATTGCGCGTCAGCGTCAGCTCCTCGGCCTCGCCTTCCCAGATCAGATCCGAGAGCTTTTCCCCCAAAGCCTCGTCGACCTCTTCGAATACGGCGCGCGCTGCAGGATAATTCTCGGCCAGATCGCGGCCCATCCCGATGGTTTGCGCCCCTTGACCGGGAAATATAAAGGCTCTGCTCATGGAATGGCCCCTCTCTTGGTATCGGCTGTTTTTCAAAACTTGGCACAGGGGCTACCCTATGGCTTCGCGCTTCGCAATTCCAAGTTTGGTTTTGACGCGCGCGTGCAGCCCCAAAAGCCAAATAAAATATACGCAAAGCTTGTCTTGCGCCACGCGCAGACATCTGTATAACGCCCCAATCTTCCGCCAAGACTTTTTTCATCGGCGTTGTCCCTCGTGACCGAGGGCGGAAGTGGGTCGGTCTTTGAAACACGCTTGTAACAGAACTGGAGATGGCATGCCGCTTTATGAGCATGTGATGATCGCGCGTCAGGATTTGTCCAACGCGCAGGCCGAAGGCCTGATCGAACATTTCGGCACCGTCCTGAAGGACAATGGTGGCGAAGTCGTTGATTTCGAATATTGGGGCGTCAAAACGATGGCCTATAAAATCAACAAGAACCGCAAGGGCCATTACGCCTATATCCGCACCGACTCGCCTGCTGGCGCCGTGCAGGAAATGGAGCGCCTGATGCGTCTGCATGAAGACGTGATGCGTGTGCTGACCATCAAGGTCGACGCGCATGAGGAACTGCCCTCCGTACAAATGCAAAAACGTGACGAACGCAGCGACCGTGGCGAACGCCGCGAGCGCCGTTAATCAGGGAAGGATATAGAACATGGCCGCTAAACCGTTTTTCCGCCGCCGCAAGTCCGACCCGTTCGACGGCGAAGGCGCACCCAAGATCGATTACAAAGACACCCGTCTTTTGCAGCGCTACATCTCTGAGCGTGGCAAGATCGTTCCGTCCCGTATCACCGCAGTCGGTGCCAAGAACCAGCGTCAATTGGCAAAAGCCATCAAACGCGCACGGTTCCTGGCCCTCCTGCCCTACGCAGTAAAGTAAGGAGACCGACCCATGGAAGTGATCCTTCTCGAACGTGTAGCCAAGCTCGGCCAAATGGGCGATGTCGTGTCCGTCAAAGACGGTTACGCACGCAATTTCTTGTTGCCCAAGAAAAAAGCCCTCCGTGCCAATGAATCCAACCTCAAGGCCTTCGAGGCGCAAAAAGCTCAGCTGGAAGCACAAAGCCTCGAGACCAAGAAAGAAGCAGAAGCCTTCGCAGAAAAGTTGGCAGGCCAGCAATTCATCGTGATCCGCTCCGCTTCCGACTCGGGCGCGCTCTACGGCTCCGTCACCACCCGTGACGCCGCCGAAGCCGCAACCGCAGGTGGGTTCACCGTAGATCGCAAGCAGGTCGCATTGGCCCGTCCTATCAAGGATTTGGGTTTGCATTCCGTGCATGTGCATCTGCACGCCGAAGTCACCGTTGATATCGTGATGAACGTTGCACGTTCGCCCGAAGAAGCGGAACTGCAGGCAGCTGGCAAGTCGATCCAAGAATTGGCTGCTGAAGAAGAAGCGGCTGCTGAATTCGAAATCGCCGAGCTGTTCGACGATATCGGTGCAGCCCAGAATGACGACGAAGATGGCGACGCGCCTGAGGCCCCTGCGGCCGATGAGAGCGACGAAGAAGCCTGATCTTTTGAGGGCCGCGCCGTTATAGGCTGGTCCTCATAACCAGATCGTGAACCGCGCCTTTCGGGGCGCGGTTCTTTTTTTGCGCTATATAGATTGAAAAGTACGTCCCCTATCGGAAGGTCTTTTCATGCGCCGCCTGCCCTCCCTCATCTGCTTAACCGCCCTATTTTGTGTGCCTCTCGGCATGGGGGCTGCGCAAACCGCCCCCGTTCCCGATGGCGCGCCCAATCAACCTGATCTCACCCCCGCTTTCGCCGCACAGACCGAGGCACCGGCCCAAACGAGCGATTTCGCGCTCAGCCAAAGCATTGTGGCCGAGGGGCTGGAACACCCTTGGGCCGTGACCGTTTTGCCTGATGACGAAGGCTATCTGGTGACCGAGCGCTCGGGCGCGCTGCGCCATGTCAGCCGCGAAGGCGTGCTCTCGGACCCGATCAGCGGCACGCCTGATGTCTTTGCACGCCGCCAAGGCGGGCTGCTCGATGTGGAAATCGCGCCTGATTTCGCGCAAAGCCGCGTGATCTACCTGACCTATTCCAAACCCATGGGAAATGGCCGCTCCACCACCGCCGCCGCCCGCGCGGTTCTGAGTGCGGATGCCTCAAGCCTCAGCGGGCTGCGCGATATATTTATCGGCAATCCGCCCTCCTCCACGCCGATGCATTATGGCAGCCGTATCGTGGCTGATGGCGCGGGCGCGGTCTTCATCACAACGGGCGAGCATTCCTCACGTGGGGAATGTGTCTTGGCGCAAGACCTCAGCACCACCTATGGCAAGGTGATCCGCGTGGAGGAAACGGGCCAAACGCCTGAGGCCCGCATCTATTCCTACGGGCATCGCAATATCCAAGGGGCAGCCCTTGCCGCGGATGGCCGTCTCTGGACGATCGAGCATGGCCCCGCAGGCGGGGATGAGTTGAACATCATCGAAGCGGGGGCGAATTACGGCTGGCCCATTGTCAGCTATGGCGTGAATTACAATGGCAGCGCCATTGGCACAGGCGCGGCCCGCCACGCCCCCGATTTTACCGAGCCGCGCTATTATTGGGACCCTGTGATCGCTCCGGGTGGGATGGTGTTTTATGACGGGGCGATGTTTCCAGAATGGTCGGGTGATATTCTGGCCTCGGGTCTGGTCGCCTCAGCCTTGGTGCGGCTCGATATCAACGGGGACAGCGTGGCGGGTGAAGAGCGTCTTCTGGAAGGGATCGGTCGTGTCCGCGATGTGGCCATCGACCATGACGGAGCGTTGCTGATTGTGCTGGATTTGCCCGATGCGCCCCTTGTTCGGATCGCGCGTGGCTTATGACTTTCGAACCTAAAGAGAAGGCAGAATGACCCTAAAGTGAGTCATCCTTTAACTTTCGATACATTTTGGCAGTCTAGTTGTTCCATGTCTCCAAGGACAGGGTCGCAGGGCATGCCGCCCCGCTATAGGAGCCAAGCCAGACATCCACGCGCCCGTTCAACAGGTTGCCACCGCGCAGATTGAGAAGCGGGTTCAGATTGCCCGCGCTGTCATCATCATAGAACCACTGGCCATCTGCGGTATTCACCAACAGGGTCGTGTCGCAAGATGAATTCACGATCATCTCCAGACGATAGGCATCCATCCCCGAGAGGTAGAAGGAATATTGCGGGGCTTGGCTGGCATAGCCGAACCCTGGAAGACCGCAGCCATTCACATCCGCCCCGCCCAAGGCTTGGCTCTGGAAGCTGTCGCGGCTGTAGAGATCGTCCCCCGTCAGCGAGAAGGTCGCGCCAGTATAGGCAAAGCTCGGGCAATTGCCGCCCCCGCTTGGCGCAGGGGTCGCCGCGCCGGAGCTTGCCAGCCATGTCTCGAACTCTACCGATGCGGGGCAATTGACCCCGCCATAGGACCCAACCCAGACATCAACGCGCCCTTCCAAGGCTCCCAAGCCAGACAGGCGCATCATCGGGTTCAGGTTGCCGTTGGAATCATCATCGAAATGCCATTGGCCATCGGCGGTATTGACCAGCAAAACGCTGTCGCATTGCGCCTCGACCTGAATTTCCAGATCGTAATCCTGCATACCAGAAAGATAGAGCGTGTATTGCGGCGAGGTGGAGGCATAGCCCCAAGCGTCAACACCCATGCCATTGCACCCATCCAGCGATGTGCCCCCTGTGGCCGAAACCGAAAGCGTTTGTGGTGCATAAAGCTGCTGGCCCGAATAATTCAGGATCAACCCTTCCTGCTGGAAGGTCGGGCATGTGCCTGATTGTTGTGGCGCGGGCGCTTGGGCGTAGAAGGTTTCAAGGTTGAGTGACCCGCCGCAACTGCTGCCGCCAAAGGTTCCGACCCAGACATTCACCCGCCCATTGGTTTGCGCAGCCGAGCCAAGCGTGATCATCGGATCAAGATTGCCGTTTGAATCATCATCGAAATACCACTGGTTATCCGCCCCCAGAACAAGAAGCGCTGAATCGCATTGGCTGTCGACATCCAGCACCAATTGGTAGTCCTGCATCCCCGTCAGATCGAGGGTATAGCTGGGTGCCGCGTTGAAATATCCGCTTCCCACATTGCCCAAACCGCAATTTGCCAATGAAAACTGCCCCGAGGCCTGCACACCGAATGTCTTGGGCGCATAGAGATCTTGCCCCGTAAAGCTGTAACTCGCCCCTGCGGCTTGTGCCGACGGGCAGGCCATTGCGGCCACGCTCATGGCGCAGACCATCGCGAAACTGGTCAGAAAGAGACGGATCATTTTGGGCTCCATGTGATGGTTGCTAGTCTCAATAAGCCTAGGACGCGCCGCTAGTTCGGGCCAGAGAAAACTTCTTTAGAGACCAATTTGAAACCAAAGAAAAAGGCCGCCCCTTTCGAGGCGACCTAAATTCAGTAATATCACAGAGATATGGGGCGAAGTTACTCTTCGCTCAGCTCTTCAACCGCTTTTTCAAGCTTGGCTTTGGTTGTCTCTTTCTCTTTCACATCCGCTTGCTCGAAGATGTAATCGACAACCTTATCCTCGAACAAAGGCGCGCGAAGCTGCTGCTGTGCGGCTTGGTTCTTCTGGATAAATTCGAAGAATTCACGCTCCTGCCCGGGGTATTGGCGGGCTTGGTTCATGATCGCTTGGGTCATTTCGGCATCCGAGACCTGAACGTCGTTCTTTTGTCCCAGCTCTGCCAGCAACAGGCCAAGCTTTACGCGGCGCGATGCGAGGGTGTTATGCTCATCGGTTGCTTCGATGGTACCGTGATCATGGCCCTGCACTTCGGGGTTTTCTTCATGCCACAGCTGATGCGCGATCTGGCTGGCTTCGGCGTCAACAAGGCTTGGCGGCAGTTCAAACTCAACCGCTTTGTCCAGCTGATCAAGCAAGGCGCGCTTGAGAACCTGACGGGCCGCGCCCTTATATTCAGCGCCCAAACGCTCTTCGATCTGGCCTTTCAGCGCGGCGAGGTCTTCTGCGCCGTATTTCTTGGCCAATTCATCGTCCAACTCGGCAGGAACTGCCTTTTTGACTTCCTTGACCTTGCATTCGAACACGGCCGCTTTGCCCGCGAGATGCTCGGCGCCGTATTCCTCAGGGAAGGACACTTCGACATTCTTCTCTTCGCCGGCTTTCACGCCAACCAGCTGCTCTTCAAAGCCGGGGATGAATGCATTGGAGCCCAGAACCAGCGGGTAATCTTCTGCCGCGCCGCCTTCAAAGGCCTCGCCATCCACTTTACCAAGGAAATCAAACACAACCTGATCGCCATCCGCCGCTTTGCCCTTCTTGGTCTCGAAGTTCTGCGAGCTGGCCGCGAGGTTGTTCAACGCATCTTCGACGTCTTTTTCATCAGCAGGCACGACCAAACGCTCGAGCTTGAGCTTTTTGTAATCCACATCGGGGATTTCGGGCAGGCATTCATAGGACATGGAAACAACGACATCATCGCCTTCTTTCCAGTCTTCATTGGTCATTTTGACCTCAGGCTGCATCGCAGGACGGTCGCCGCTGGTCTCCAGATGGTTCTGCATCGCGCCGTCAACGGCTTCCTGCATCGCTTCACCCATGACACGGGGGCCAAACTGCTTTTTCAGCAATGGCATCGGGACTTTACCCTTACGGAAGCCCTTCATTTCAATACCGGGCTGTGCCTCGGCAAGCTTCTCGTTCACCTTGGCTTCAAGCTCGGCGCCGGTGATTGTGATTTCATAGGCGCGCTTGAGGCCTTCGTTCAGAGTCTCGGTGACGTTCATAATCTTCCTCGCGTTCGAAACGAGACCGCAGACAGCGGCCCCAGGACGGAATTTGCGCCTTACTAGAGGGGGGCAAGGGGGCGTTCAACCCCGAAAACAAGGGGGGACGCCACTTCGACCGAATATTCAAGAAAGGATGGTGCGGGTGAAGGGACTTGAACCCCCACGCCTTGCGGCGCCAGAACCTAAATCTGGTGCGTCTACCAATTCCGCCACACCCGCAACGAGGCGGCTCTTAGCAGAGCTGAATTCAGGATGCGAGAGTAAATTCACCCCGCGCCCTGACCAAAAAACCACACCAAAGATAGACGGGTTAATATCTTTTGATTTCCCTGCGCGAATGTGGCACGATCAAGCCAATAAAAAGGCGAGGCATCAAAGAATGCCCGCATTTGAGTGCAGGAGCAGCAATGACACATCTAGACACCCGGCAATTTGCCGGCAGTTCACCCGTTGAGTCCAATCCCCAAACCAAACTTGATGCAGCGCTTCCGCTTGGCACTACTGTGCTGACGCTGGATGGCGCCCTGCCCGTTGAGGCGATCTATCCCGGTGACCGCGTGATCACCCGCAATGGTGGTGCCCAAACCGTGCGCGCTGTGATCCGCCGCGCCGTGCCGCGCAGTTTGCGCTTGGTGCATGTCGGCAAGGATGCGCTTGGCGGCAAGCCCGAGGAAGATGTCATCCTTCTTCCCCAGCAACGCGTTTTGATCCGCGACTGGCGTGCGCAGGCGCTTTACGGCAAACCCCAAGCCGAGCTTGAGGCAGAACAGCTTGTCGATGGCGAGTTTATCAAATGGGCCGATGGCCATACGCGCCCGAGCCATATGATTGCGCTGCATTTCGACAAAGATCAGATCATTTATGCAGGCGGGCTAGAGCTTTGCGCCGCTGCCCCGCATGTAGAAGCTGTCGCCGGAGCGTTCTAGGGCCCAAGACCCTCCCGCTCCTCCTGAAAAGGCCGCCATTCTTTGTGGTGGCCTTTTTCATGTTCGCCTCCCAGCCCCATAGTTTTCAAAGCGTCTATTTTTTGTGCGTTGCGATTATTTTTTAGCCGCACGCTCGAAAAGCCCTCGGGCTGGAATGCTTGTTTGGCCGTATCGCATTGTCGCCGCAAATCAGAAGTGGTCTCACCCACAAGGTAACAAAAGCGCTCGTATACGAGGAGGCCCACATGAAAAAAATCGAGGCGATTATCAAACCGTTCAAGCTCGACGAGGTCAAAGAAGCCCTCCAAGAGATCGGAATTCAGGGGCTTAGCGTCACTGAAGTAAAAGGTTTCGGCCGTCAGAAGGGTCACACAGAACTCTATCGTGGCGCCGAATATGTGGTCGATTTCTTGCCAAAGGTGAAAATCGAAGTGGTTTTGTCGGATGACCTGGTCGATGGCGCTGTAGCGGCGATCATTGACGCGGCCAAGACCGACAAAATTGGCGATGGCAAAATCTTTGTCTCGCCAGTTGAGCAAGCGATCCGCATCCGGACGGGCGAATCTGGGGAAGACGCCCTCTGATCCCAGCTTTTGGCTGGATTTCATTTTTCAAAAGGGGCTCCCCGCCCCGACTTCAACAAAACCTTAAGGGAAGGTCACGATGAGCAAAGATACCGTTCTCAAAATGATCAAAGACGAAGATATCGAATATGTAGATATCCGTTTCACTGATCCGCGCGGCAAACTTCAGCACGTCACTGTGATGTCTGATCAGGTAGATGAAGACTTCCTCGATGAAGGCTTCATGTTCGATGGGTCCTCCATCGCTGGCTGGAAAGGCATTGAAGCGTCGGACATGAAATTGATGCCCGATACTGACAGCGTCTATGTTGACCCATTCTATGCCGAGAAAACGCTCTGCGTGCATTGCTCGGTGGTCGAGCCTGACACGGGCGAAGCCTATGATCGTGACCCACGCGGCACTGCCGAGAAGGCTGAGGCCTATCTCAAATCCTCGGGTATCGGCGATGTGGCCTATTTCGGCCCAGAAGCAGAATTCTTCCTCTTTGACGATGTCCGTTTTGCGGTCTCCATGAACAAAGTCTCTTATGAGGTTGATGCTCAGGACGCCGCCTGGAACTCTGATACCGAATACGAGATGGGCAATATGGGCCATCGTCCGGGTATCAAGGGCGGTTACTTCCCTGTGAACCCAACCGATGCCGCACAAGACCTGCGCTCGGAAATGCTCTCCACCATGAAGCGCATCGGCATGAAGGTCGACAAGCATCACCACGAAGTGGCGTCTTGCCAGCACGAGCTTGGCTTGATCTTCGGCAGCCTGACAAAACAGGCCGACGAGCTGCAGAAATACAAATACATCATCCACAATGTCGCCCATGCCTATGGCAAATCCGCGACCTTCATGCCCAAGCCAATCTCTGGCGATAACGGCACAGGCATGCACTGCAACATGTCGATCTGGAAAGACGGCAAGCCGCTCTTTGCTGGCGACAAATATGCCGATCTCTCGGATGAAGCGCTGTATTTCATCGGTGGTATCTTGAAGCACGCGAAAGCGCTGAACGCCTTCACGAACCCCTCGACCAACTCCTATAAGCGTCTGATCCCGGGCTTCGAGGCCCCCGTTCTGCGCGCTTATTCGGCTCGTAACCGTTCGGGTTGTGTTCGTATCCCATGGACAGAGTCGCCCAAGGCAAAACGTGTGGAAGCCCGCTTCCCCGATCCAGCGGCAAACCCCTATCTGTGCTTCGCAGCCCTGCTTATGGCTGGCCTTGACGGCATCCAGAACAAGATCCACCCTGGTGAGCCTTCGGACAAAGATCTCTACGATCTGCCCCCAGAAGAGCTGGCAGAGATCCCAACCGTTTGCGCCTCGCTGCGTGAAGCGCTGGACGAGCTGGAAAAAGACCACGAGTTCCTGCTCAAAGGCGACGTGTTCACCAAGAGCCAGATCGAAGGCTATGCTGCCCTTAAGTGGGAAGAAGTCTACGAATTCGAGCACACACCGCACCCAGTTGAATACAAGATGTATTACAGCTGCTAATCAGCGGTATCTCTCAATACAAAACGGGGCGCCCATTCGGCGCCCCGTTTCATTTAAAAATATGTATTTTCAGCGTGTTGTCGGCTGACGTAAAACGATTAAAATCGTCTTAGGCGTCCGGCAAGGCGGCCCACTTGGCGCATGCGCTGCTGTGTTTCTCGAGCGGATTGCGGGGTATTGGCAGGCGGCTGGCCCTCAGAGGCGTTCCCGCCCCTATTCGAGACCCTATTGAAGCCCGCATTGATGCCGCGATTGATGATCTGGCCCATGAAGCGGCGCAGGATCATTGCAATAAGACGTTCCATATTACCTCTGCTCAAATTGTTATTTTGCGCAGTATAGCAGAAATTATGGCTTTTTCGAGCCGAGCCTATTCGAACATATCATCCGTGTCCTCGCCCTCGTCCTCATCAAAGGGCAGCGCGTCTTCATCAGGGTCGCTATCCTCGCTGCTGGCCACGGGAACAAGGCTGCTTGGCGGGCGGCTTTCCAACAGGCCCGCTTCGCGCAATTCCTTCAAGCCAGGCAAATCGCGGGCGCTTTCCAAGCCGAAATGGTCAAGGAAGGATTGTGTGACCGTATAGGTCACAGGGCGGCCAGGCGTCATTTTGCGCCGACCAAAGCGGATCCATTCCATTTCCATCAATTGATCAATCGTGCCACGGCTGACCGAAACGCCACGGATTTCCTCGATTTCGGCGCGGGTGACGGGCTGGTGATAGGCGATGATCGCCAAGGTCTCGATCGCGGCGCGGCTGAGTTTGCGGGTCTCGACCGTCTCGCGGCTCATGAGATAGCCCAAATCACCCGCCGTGCGGATCGCCCATGCATCGCCCACACGCGCGACATTCACCCCCCGCCCCTCATAGCGGCGACGCAGATATTGCACGGCCTCGGCAGGGTCACAGCCATGTGGCATGCGCTTTTCCATCTCGCGCAGGGTCATCGGCTCGGCACTGGCAAAGAGCAACGCCTCGACCATGCGTTCCTGCTCACCCATAGGCGGGGCCTGAAACAGACTGTCGCTCGGGCCTGCGGGCTTTTCATCGGGTTCTGAAGGGGCTTGCGTGGCTTGGTTTTCTGTCTCTGCGGTCATGGCTTCACTCGTCTTTCCGCTTCAATTCAATCGGGGCAAAGGTCTCGGATTGGCGCAGCTCCACCTTGCCGGCCTTGGCCAATTCCAAAGCCGCCGCAAAAGTTGACGCCGTGGCCGAGCGCCGTTTCTTCGGGTCCGCCTCCCAGCCTGAGGGGATATAGGAGGAAATATCGGTCCAATTGCCCGCATATCCGATCAGCCCGCGCATCCGCTCCAGCGCTTCCTCCATGGTAAAGACGCTGTCACGGTCCATCACGAAGGGGCGGAACTCTTCCTTGGTCTTGATCCGCGCATAGCCTTGCATCAGGTCCAGCAAGGTCGCGGAATAGACGATTTTCTTGGTGGCGGTGACCCCTTCAGGCAGGCCGCGCACAAAGCGTTCCCGCCCGATCCTGTCGCGCCCCATCAACCGCGCCGCGCATTCGCGCATGGCGGCCAGACGTTCCAGTTGAAAGGCCAGATGGGCGGCCATTTCCTCGCCCGATGGTCCTTCATCGGTGGGATCGGGGGGCAGCAAAAGGCGGGATTTCAAAAAGGCCAGCCATGCGGCCATTACAAGGTAATCAGCGGCCAGCTCGATGCGCAGCTTGCGCGCTTCCTCGACGAAAACCAGATATTGCTCGGCCAGTTTGAGGACCGAGATTTTGCGCAAATCCACCTTCTGGGTGCGCGAGAGCGTCAGAAGCAGGTCCAAAGGGCCTTCAAACCCGTCCACATCGACGATCAGCGCCTCGGCCGCACGCCGTTCAGCGACCGAGTCCCACTCGGCCCCATCCACGGGCGGATTGTCATTGGCGGGCGCGGTCGGATCGGACATCAAGGAGCCTTGCTGTGAAGCGCCTCAAACTCGGCCTGAAGGGCGGAAATGTCAAGCGCCACAGGGGCGTGGCGCAAGGCCAGCGCCGCCTCGGCCTGTGCAAGGGCCGCGCCCTCAAGCGCGCCCGAGTTTGCAACAACCGCCTCCATCTCGGCGCGGTCTCCGTTGCAATGCAAAATCAGATCACAGCCCGCCGCAATCGAGCGCGCCGCGCGCTCGCCAATAGGTCCCGGCAAGGCCCCCATCGAGAGGTCATCGGTCATCATCAACCCTTTGAAGCCGATCTCGCTGCGCACCAGATCCATCAGGGTTTTCGACATGGTGGCAGGCAGGCCATCCTCAATCGCGTCATAAACGATATGCGCGCTCATCCCCAAAGGCAGGTCGGCCAAGGGTTTGAAGGCGGCGAAATCAATGGCCTCCAGCTCGGCGCGGCTGGCAGAGACACGCGGCAATTCCGCGTGGCTATCCACCTGCCCCAAGCCATAGCCTGGAAGATGTTTGAGAACGGGCAACACCCCTGCGGCCAGCAAGCCCTTTGCCATGGCGCGCGCATTGCGGGCTACGCTTTCGGGGTTACGCCCGTAAAGACGGTTGAGCAGCACGGGATGGGTTTCATCACGGGCAACATCGGCCAAAGGCGCGCAATTTGTATCAATGCCAATCGCACGCAACTCCGCCCCGATCAGGGCACCGCGCAGATAGAGGGCGCGCGCGGCCTGATCTGCGCTCAGTACCATGACCTCATCCAAAGCAGGGCGCCATTCACGCCAATGCGGGGCGCGCAGGCGCTGTACCCGCCCGCCTTCCTGATCAATCAGGATCGGCGCATCGCGCCCAAGGGCCGCGCGCAGATCAGATGTTAGGCGGCGAACCTGTTCAGGTGTTTCGATATTTCGGGCAAAAAGGATAAAGCCCCAAGGCTGCGCTTGGGCAAAGAATTCGGCCTCGCCCTCGCTCAGTCGCGGCCCTACGCAGCCAAGAATCGTGGCGGATATGCCCGCCACGCCTAGCGCACCGTCACAGGAATACAGGCCGTGCCTTCCGCCAGAAGGGCGGTGCAAAAGCGGCGCGCATCCGAGAGGTCGTCAAACCCTGCTGCGCGCAGACGAATAAATTCCCGACCACCCGAAACGGCGCTTTGCACAACGCGGGGGCGGCCATTGAAGAAATCAGGGAACGCCCCGCTGAGCCGCGTCCATTCTGCGCGGGCGGTCTCAAGATCGTCAAAGGCGCCAAGCTGCACCAGCCGTGTGCCTTCAGGCAGGCCAGTGGGGTCCAGCTCATCCGACAAGGCCGCCGTTTCAACGGGGTCGGCGTCATTTGCGGTGCTAATAGCCGCGACACGACGATCGGCAGGGCGCACAGTCGGACGGGGCGAACGGGTCAGCCCTGTGGCGGGGGCGGCCTGTTCGGTTTCGGCTTCCAAAACGCCCTCTTCCAGCGCTTCGAATAATTCCAAGGTTGCGGCCGAGGCCGCATCAGGGGTTGGCAAAACTTCGGCCTCGCTCGCCTCAGGCGTGCTGGCCGAGACGAAATCAAGCTCTGCAAGTTCAACAGGTGCAGGGGCCAAAACGATCCGCTCGGCTGCGGGGGCGGCTTCCTCGCCTGCTGCGATGCGGTTCACGGCCAGACCTTGATGCTCGGCCTGCGATCCGCCCGGATCTTCGGGGGCAATGCGCATCGGGCCTTCCAAAGCGCGGATCACGGGCACGCCCGAGACATCGCGCATCGTCAATTGCCATGCCCAAACCGACAGCCCCACAACCAGCGACAGCGATACCGCTGCGCCCGCCCAATTCAACGCCAAGGTCACCCTTGCGGGTTCCGCCTGAGGTGGGTCCACCTGCGGAGCATCCGAATAGCTGACGCCATCGTCATAAGGAGAATAATTCTCGTATACTGCCATGCCTGCCTCCAATCACAAACGTGCACCCTCTGCGTGGTGCATCCATCCGTGATGTCTATAGTCCTGCTCGAAACCGGCGTCGCGGAGGCTTATGCCTCACATTTTTTCAACCGGCTTGACCCCTAGAATACCAAGACCGTTGGAAATAACAACGGCTACGGCACGGATCAGGCTAAGTTTTGCAGATGTTGCGCTCGTGTCACCCTCTTGGAAGAAGCGCAGATGTGGCTCGCCATTGCCCTTATTCCACAATGCGTGAAATTCTGATGCTAAATCATAGAGATAGAAGGCAATCCGATGCGGCTCATGAGATTGCGCTGCAATCTCGACCATACGGGGCCATTCCGCCAGTTTCGCGATCAGGGCAAATTCCGCAGGATCGGCCAGTTGTGACAGATCATCAGGCAGCCCTGTGCTGCCCATCCCTGCCTCATCGGCCTTGCGCAGCACCGAATGAATACGGGCATGGGCGTATTGGACATAGAAAACAGGGTTATCCTTGGATTGCTCCATGACCTTGTCGAGGTCGAAATCCAAAGGCGCGTCATTCTTGCGGGTCAGCATGATGAAACGGGTGACATCCGCGCCGACCTCATCGACCACATCGCGCAGCATCACGAATGTGCCCGCCCGTTTGGACATTTTGAACGGCTCGCCCCCTTTGAAAAGCCGCACCAATTGGGTAAGTTTCACATCCAGCGGCACACGGCCTTCCGACAATGCCGCAACAGCCGCCTTCATCCGTTTGACATAGCCGCCATGATCAGCCCCAAAGACATCAATAAGTTCATCGAAGCCTCTGGAAACCTTATCAAAATGATAGGCGATATCGGGCGCGAAATAGGTCCATGCCCCATCTGATTTCTGGATCGGACGGTCAACATCATCGCCATATTCGGTGGATTTGAACAAGGTCTGCTCGCGCGGTTCCCAATCTTCGGGGGTTTTGCCTTTGGGCGGCTCCAGCACGCCGCGATAGATCAATCCCTTGCCGTCGAGATCCTTGATCGCCGCCTCAATCAACCCTGTACCATAGAGCGATTTTTCGGAGAAAAACTTGTCCATCTTCACGCCGAGCAGGGCCAGATCCTCGCGGATCAGTTCCATCATTGCATCGGTTGAAAACTCACGCACCTCTTGCAGCCAGACATCCTCGGGCTGGTCGATATAGGCATCGCCCACCTTGTCCTTAAGTGCCGCGCCCACCCCGATCAGGTAATCGCCGGGATATGTGCCATCGGCAAAGGCCACCTCTTGGCCATGGGCCTCAAGATAGCGCAGATAGACCGAGCGCGCGAGGACATCGACCTGCGCGCCACCATCATTGATGTAATATTCCCGCGTGACCTTATGGCCCGCGAAATCCAGAAGGCTGGCCAACGCATCGCCAAACACGGCACCACGGGTATGGCCCACATGCAAAGGCCCTGTCGGATTCGCGCTGACATATTCCACATTCACCGATTTGCCCTGCCCCATATCAGAGCGGCCGAAATCTGCACCATGGGTCAGCACATCCACCACCACATTGCGCCATGTCTGGGCCGACAGGCGCAGGTTCAAAAAGCCGGGGCCTGCGACCTCGGCGCTGTCGATACGCGCGTCTTCCATCAGCTTGGGCGCTAAGGCTTCCGCGATATCGCGCGGCTTGAGGCCTGCGGGCTTGGCCAGCACCATCGCGGCATTGGTCGCCATATCGCCATGGGCTGCATCGCGCGGCGGCTCGACCGCCACATTGGCATAGTCGAGGCCTGCGGGCAGGCTGCCCTCAGCGGCCATTGCATCAAGGCATTGGATCACGAGGGAACGGATATCGGCGAAAAGCGTCATGTTAGTTGGGTCCTTGAACTGATCTGACGGGGTGTAGCATGGCGCGCGCGAAGGTCAATCATGCGCGCGATATTTGCCCATCTCGCGCCCCGTATCCCCCAGCCGCGCCCCCCAAAAATTCGGCATGGCTTTGCAGCGCAAAGCGATCCGTCATGCCCGCGATGTAATCCGATACGATCCGCGCCAGTTCCGTTTGCGAGGTCACCTCGGCCACATCCTTGCGCCATTGCTTGGGCAGGTTTTCGGGGTTTTCCATAAAGAACGGGAATAATTCCGTGACAACTTGCGTCACCTCACGGCGCATCTCGATCACCGAAGGCGCGCGATACATGCGCGTAAACAAAAAGCTGCGGATTTGCTTGAGGTCTTGGAACACCGCATCCGAGAACTGGATCACAGGGCGACCAGCGGCGCGAATATCCCCGACATTTTGCGGATCGATCTCGGCCAGTGCGGTTTGTGCATAGGCAATCACATCCTCGACCAGCACCCCGAAGAAACGGCGCAGCGCCTCATGGCGGCGGCGGTAATAATTCAGACCGGGATATTTGCGATCAACGGCACCGAAACACTCCCGCAGGATCGGCAATTCGATCAGCTCATCGGTCGAGAACAACTCGGCCCGCAACCCGTCATGCAGATCATGGTGGTTATAGGCGACATCATCGGCAAGGGCTGCCACCTGCGCCTCGGCGCTGGCATGAGTGGAGAGTTCCAGATCATGGACCGTGCTATATTGCGCCAGCGCCCAAGGCACGGGGTCCGCGACAGGGCCATTATGTTTGGCGATGCCTTCAAGCGTTTCCCAAGTGAGGTTGAGACCGTCAAACTCGGCGTAATGCCGCTCGAGTGCGGTGACGATCCGAATGGCCTGCGCGTTATGATCAAACCCGCCATAAGGCGCCATCAAATCCGAGAGCGCATCCTCGCCCGTATGGCCGAAAGGTGTGTGCCCCAGATCATGGGCCAGCGCCACGGCCTCGGTCAGCTCCGCATTCAGGCCAAGCGCGCCCGAAATCGTGCGCGCCACTTGTGCCACTTCGATCGAATGGGTCAGGCGGGTACGGTAATAATCGCCCTCATGTTCCACAAAAACTTGGGTTTTATGCTTGAGCCGCCGAAAGGCCGAAGCGTGGATGATCCTGTCACGATCCCGCTGGAAACAGGAGCGGAAGGCGCTTTCCTCCTCAGGCACCAATCTGCCGCGGCTTTGGCTTGGATCGCAGGCATAAACAGCGCGCATATGCTTTCCCTCTGTCCTTGTCGGAGCGTTTATGCTTCCATATATGAGAGAGATGACAATTGCGACACTGGCTTTGGATAAACCCCATGACGCTGACCCTGACCCTGCCCCCGAAAGTCACCGAACGCGCCTTTGCGCGTCTGGCCGAGATCAATGAGGATGCAGAACAGGCGCAAGCCTTGCGCGTTGCGGTTGAAGGCGGGGGCTGTTCCGGCTTTCAATACGAGATCAAACTGGATGAGGCCGCCCCCGATGATCTGGTGATTGAGGGCGCGGGTCAAAAGGTGGTGGTTGATGCGGTCTCACTGCCATTTCTGGCCAATGCCGTGATCGATTTCTCGGAAGAGCTGATCGGCGCACGTTTCGTGATCGACAACCCCAATGCAACTTCATCCTGCGGCTGCGGCACCTCCTTTTCGATGTAGCCTTGTTTGATGTGGATCATGGCGGCGCGGCCGTTGCTGGGGCAAGATTTCTCCAGCAATCGGAGGAATGACCATGACGAACCCCGTCTTTACCAGCACGCTTGAGGCCCCTGAACTTTTGGTGATCGAGGCCCATGGCACCATTGATGCCGTGACCATGGAGGTCGCTCTGGACATGCTCGTCAAGGATATGGAGGGCATGGAGCATGGCAATCTCTTGATGCGTGCTGGCGGGGTTGAATGGCCGACGCTTGGCGCCATCGGGGTTGAGCTGCGCCATTTCGGCCAGATGATGGGCTTGCTGCGGAAAATCGAGAAGGTTGCGCTGCTCAGCGATTGGCCGTTCTACAAATTTATGGCCCAACTCGAAAGCGCGCTGATCCCGAATTTGGTGATCAAAGGGTTCAACCCCGATGAAGAAACTCAAGCCCGCGCGTGGTTGGCCGAGCCATCGCGCGTGGATGCTACCGCTTAAGCTTGCCTTGCTGCGCGCCCCAAGCGATATGTAGGGACAAGCTGCATAATCGGGGTCCGTCATGAAAATCGCCACATTTAATATCAACGGGATCAAAGCCCGCATCGACGCCCTGCCCGCTTGGCTGGATGAGGCGCAGCCCGATGTCGCCCTTCTTCAGGAAATCAAATCCATCGATGAAAATTTCCCCCGCGAGGTCTTTGAGGATCGCGGCTACAATGTCGAAACCCATGGCCAGAAAAGCTTCAACGGCGTGGCGATCCTGTCGAAATTGCCCTTGGAGGATGTCACCCGCGGCCTTCCTGGCGATGCGGAAGACGAGCAAGCCCGCTGGATCGAGGCCACCGTGATGGGCGAGCAGGCGATCCGTGTCTGTGGCCTCTATCTGCCCAATGGCAACCCGACACCGGGCCCCAAATATGATTACAAGCTGGCATGGATGGCCCGCATGGAAGAGCGCGCCAAAGAGCTTCTGGCCACCGAGATGCCCGTGGTTTTTGCAGGCGATTACAACGTGATCCCCCAAGATGAAGACGCCGCCCGCCCGCAGGTCTGGCAGCAGGACGCGCTCGCCCTGCCCCAATCGCGCGCAGCGTTTCGCAGGCTGTTGAACCTTGGCCTGACCGAGGCGTTCCGCGCCCGTGTGCTGGGGCCTGATCATTACTCCTTCTGGGATTATCAGGCAGGCGCTTGGAACAAGAATGACGGCATCCGCATTGATCACTTGTTGCTCAGCCCGCAAGCCGCCGATCTGCTCTGCGATGTGCGGATCGACAAGGAAATCCGTGGGCGCGACAAACCCTCGGACCATGTGCCCGTCTGGATCGATCTGGCCGCATGAGCGCGCAATGACCCGTGACGCCGCGATAACACAGGCCCAAGCCCGCTTTGATGACGGAACATTCGAGGCCGATCTGGCCGCGCTGATCGCTATTCCCACGGATTCCACCCAACCCGATGCCGCGCCAAGCCTGCTGCGATATCTGGAGTATTGGGAACCGCGTCTGACTGAGATGGGGTTTTCCTGCACAAGGTTGGCGGTTGAGGGTTGCGATCTGCCCTTCCTCTTCGCCGAGCGGATTGAGGACGCCGGCCTGCCCACCATCCTGACCTATGGCCATGGTGATACCGTGCCTGCAATGCAGGGCGCGTGGGCCAAGGGGCGTGACCCGCATGTTCTCAGCAAGGAAGACGGGGTGTGGTATGGGCGCGGAATTGCGGATAACAAAGGCCAACATCTGATCAATATCAATGCGTTATCATCCGTTTTGAAAGTGAAAGGCGCGCTTGGCTTTAATGTCAAACTGCTGCTTGAGATGGGGGAAGAAGCAGGCTCGCCGGGATTGCATGATCTGGCCCGCCGCGAGGGGGCGCGGCTCAAGGCTGATCTTTTCCTTGCCTCGGATGGCCCTAGGCAGGAGGCCTCTGCCCCCACGATTTTTCTTGGTGCACGCGGGGGGGCAAGTTTCAAACTCTCGATCATCCGCCGCAAGGGCGGCAGGCATTCGGGCAATTTCGGCGGGGCCATCGCCAATCCAGGGGTCGAGCTGGCCAATGCGATTGCCTGCATCATCGATGCGCGGGGCCATCTCAAGATCAAAGGCTGGAAGCCTGAGGCCCTCCCTGAGGCCGCACGCCGCGCGCTGACGGGCATCACTCCTGTTGCGGGTGAGGTGGATGAGTGGTGGGGCGAGCCTGATTTGACCCCTGCCGAAAGGGTCCATGCTTGGGTCGCGGCAGAAATTCTGGCCTTTACCTGCGGAACACCCGAGCGCCCCGTCAATGCCATCCCGCCCGAGGCTCATGCATGGCTGCAACTGCGCTTTGTCAAAGGCGTGGATATGGCGCAAATCGAGCCTGCGCTGCGCAGGCATCTGGATGCGCATGGCTTTGAGCATGTCCAGATCACGCCTGAGGGGCCGAGCTTTGCCGCCAGCCAAACCCCGACAGAGCATCCTTTCGCGCAATTTGTCAGCGCCTCCATCGCGAAAACCTGCGGCGAGGCGCCTGTGGTTTTGCCCTCGCTTGGCGGGTCACTGCCCAATGATGTGTTCACCGATATCCTGAACCTGCCCGCAATCTGGGTGCCCCATTCCTATCCGGGATGCAGTCAGCACGCACCTGACGAACATCTGCCCGCCCCCCTGATGCGCCAAGCGCTTGGACTGATGGCGGGTGTGTTTCATGATCTGGGCGAAAGCCGCCCAGACCAGATTGGCCTGTGTTAAAACTCTCCTGCGCTTCCAGTGAAAAACCTATTTCAAAGCGATAGAAACCTATCTCCGCGTGTAAGCCCCCAAGCAACTATCCCATCTGCGTCATTTCTGCTGTGTGATCCGTCGAAAACGGACACCCATCTGCGCCTCTGTCCCGCCTAATCTGATCTGGCACAGGGGCCGACAGGGCATGAGGGAGATGTGAATGCAAAGCCAAGCGCGTGTGGTTGTTGTCGGAGGGGGCGTTGTTGGATGCTCGGTTCTTTATCATCTGGCCAAAGCAGGATGGACCGACAGCCTGCTGGTCGAGCGCTCGGAATTGACCTCGGGCTCCACATGGCATGCGGCGGGTGGCTGTCACACGATCAATGGCGACCCGAGTGTCGCGAAATTGCAGAAATACACGATCGAGCTTTATCGCGAGATTGAGGAGCTTTCGGGCCAAGCCACGGGCCATCATATGACGGGCGGGGTGATGTTGGCCTCGACGCAGGCGCGGTTCGACTGGCTGAAAAGCATAGCTGCCAAGGGCCAATATCTAGGGATCGAGACCGAGGTCATCACGCCTGATCAGGCCCATGAGTTGATGCCACTGCTGGACCCGTCCCAATTCGTAGGCGCGCTGCGCACGGTGGTGGACGGGCATCTTGACCCCTCGGGCGTCACCTATGCCTATGCGAAATCCGCCAAGAAATTGGGCGCGACTTACATGACCCATACAAAGGTGGAAGGTATCACCCGCGCCCGCGATGGCGGCTGGATTATCTCCACCAACAAAGGCGATGTGGCTTGCGAACATGTGGTGAATGCGGGCGGGCTTTGGGCGCGTGAAGTCGGCCGCATGGTCGGGCTGGAACTGCCTGTTCTGGCGATGGAACATATGTATCTTCTGACCGAAGATATGCCCGAAGTCGCTGAAATAAATCAGAAAACGGGCAAGGAAGTTGTCCATGCCGTGGATTTCGATGGCGAGTTATACCTGCGCCAAGAACGCGGCGGGATGCTTATGGGCACCTATGAGAAAGCCTGCGTGCCATGGTCCGATAGGCAAACCCCTTGGGAATTCGGCCATGAATTGCTGCAACCCGATATTGACCGCATTGCCCCCTCGCTCGAGATCGGGTTCGAGCATTTTCCCGCCTTCGCCAATGCAGGCATCAAGCAGATTATCAATGGCCCCTTCACCTTTGCACCCGATGGAAACCCGCTGATCGGCCCGATCCGTGGCTTGCCCGGGATGTGGTCGGCCTGCGCGGTTATGGCGGGGTTCAGCCAAGGCGGTGGTGTGGGGCTGGCGCTGGCCAATTGGATCACCCAAGGCGATCCGGGTTTTGATGTCTGGGCGATGGATGTCGCGCGCTATGGGGATTGGGCCACGCTGAGCTATACCAACCCGAAAGTGCAGGAAAACTACGCGCGGCGCTTTTCGATCAAATTCCCGAATGAGGAATTGCAGGCCGCCCGCCCCCATAAAACCACGCCGATCTACGACCGCATGTTGGCGCTTGGGGCGCAGATGGGCGATAATTGGGGGCTTGAAACGCCGCTATGGTTCTCGCCCGATGGCACGCGGGATGAATTCAGCTGGCGCCGCTCGACCGATTTCAACCATGTCGCCAATGAGGTGCGCGCCTGCCGTGAGGCGGTGGGTGTTATGGATATCTCGGGCTTTTCGAAATTCCGTGTTACAGGCAGCGGGGCCGAGGCATTCCTGGACCATGTCCTTGCCTGCCGCTTGCCCAAGGCAGGCCGCATGGCCTTGGCACCGATGCTTAAGGAAGATGGCAAATTGCAGGGCGATCTGACCGTCGCCTGTTTGTCTGAGGGGGAGTATTACCTCTTTGGATCAGGCATGGCGGAGGTGTTTTATGCCCGCTGGTTTGAACAGCACATGCCGCAAGACGGATCGGTCAGTCTTGAGGTGATCGGGCTGGGGCTGTGTGGCCTGTCCATCGCAGGGCCCAAAGCGCGCGAGTTGTTGCAGCGTCTGACGGGCGAGGATGTCTCCAAAGCAGCGCTGCCCTTTATGGCGGCACGGCGCATGGATATCGGCATGGCGCCTGCGATTGTCGGGCGGGTCAGTTTCACGGCGGATTTGGGTTATGAGATATGGATGCGGCCTGAATTCCAGCGCCAGATATTCGAGCGTATTCTGGCGGAAGGCGCTGATTTGGGAGTGACACCTTTCGGGTTGCGTGCGCTCAATGCGATGCGGTTGGAGAAGAATTTCGGCGGTTGGGGCCGTGAATTCCGCCCTGTCTATGGCCCGCTTGAGGCAGGGCTGTCGCGCTTTATTTCCTACTCCAAACCTGTTGATTTCATTGGCAAGTCTGGCGCGCTTGAGGAGCGATCTTCGGGCGGTGCGCTACGTTTGATCAGCTTTGTTCTGGATGCAAAGGATGCCGATGTGATCGGGGATGAACCGATCTGGCTGGAGGATGATGTAGTCGGTTGGGTGACCTCAGGCGGGTTTGCGCATTATGCGGGGAAATCCATGGCCATGGGCTATGTGCCCAAAGAGGTCGCGGATCGGGACGGGCCTTGGGCTTTGGAGATTTTGGGCGAGAAACGCGCCCTCACCCCGCAGCGCACGGCCTTGTTTGATGCCAATGCCGAACGAATGCGCGGCTAATCCCGACCCTGCCCGCGCAAACGCTGCCATGCCGATAATGCGGGGTTGTCCTGTTGCTCCACGGCCTCGGCGCGGCGGCGTCTGAACAGGCCGCGTCTGCGCCTTTGGGGGGCGGGGCTGCGGGCATAATGCAATTCACGCGCGCCGAAGTAGAAGCTGACCACAGCGCCAAGCAACCACCAAAGCGGCTCGGGCACCTCTTGCAGGCCGCGCATCCTTTCCGCAAAGGCCAGCGGATCAATCATCGCATGGGCAAAAAGGCCAAGCGTGCCAAGGGCCAGCAAAGGGCGCGGCAAACGGTTGAGCCCGTTCACGCCCCGATCAAACCATGTGCTGCCCGCATGACGAAACTCCTCTGAGGCGGCCTGCAAAGTGGCTTGCGCCAATTCGCCCTGCAACTCCATCTCGCGGGTTGCATTGGCCACGAAAACCTCGCTCAGGCCCTCTGCGGCCTCTCCAAGGGCGGAAGCCCCCGTTACCCTATCGATCAGGCCCATGCTGCAATCCTTCTTTGATGATCTGCCTCGCTCAGATGGTATTTTTCTGAGATGAATTCCTCTGCCCGTGTGATCCAGCCACCCTTTCCGCCATCGCGCCTGCGGGCATATTTGCGCGAGGCAGGCCGTCGATCGGCCAATCGGTAATAGAAATTGCGCCTTGCGATGCCATAGGCATCCACAAGATGATCAGGGGCCGCGTTATAGGCCGCTTGCGCCGCGCCGCTTGTCTGCGGGCCGATCACACCATCAACCGCGATCTCAAGCCCCATATCGCGCAAGAGCCGCTGCAAAATCCGCACGGCTTGCGCGCCTGCATTGACATACATGTCGAAGACCGATGGCTGAAGCGCCTGCGGCAAAAGCCCGATTGCGGGGCGGGTATAGTAATGATCAATGAAAATCTCGATGGCCTGTTCACGGGTCAGCAGGCGCACATCTTGGGCATCAACATCGCCGTCTTCATCCAGATCAAGCCCCAAGCGGCGCATGGTGTGGATGGTGACCCCGAAATTCGTCGCCCCGCCCGGATCATCGGGGTCATTCACATAGCCGCCTTCGCGCGCCACGATTTCTTCTGCAATTCTACGAACCACAAGCATGGGTTCGCCCCTCCATGCTCGGTGATTGGTGGAGGGCAGATGACCATAAAGGGATGAAGAAACCGTTAAACGGCGCGTGTCAGCGGTGCGAGCGCCTCAGCTATCGGCCCCTGCCTCGGGGCGGTAGACGCCTTGGGCTTCCAGTGCATCGATCACCTCTTCGGGCATATAGGTCTCATCATGGCGGGCCAAAATCTCGGTGGCTTGGAACACGCCATCCACAAGACGGCCCGTGCCAACCATGCCTTCCCCTTCGCCAAACAAATCAGGCAAAACGCCCGTATAAAGCACAGGAATGCTGGCCCCGCCATCGGTCACGGCAAAGGAGATCGTTTCGCCCTGCCCGCGCGTCAAGCTGCCTTCCTCGACCAAGCCCCCAATGCGGAAAACCTGATCAGCCGAGGGTGGGTTCTGCGCCACATCACTGGGCGGCAGAAAAAAGTTGATCCCGTCACGGAACCCATAACCGATCAAAGCGGTCGCACCGATCAGGCAGACCGTGATCAACATGATGATCTGGACACGTCTTTGTTTTTTGAGCCCCCGCATGGGTCTCCTCCCTCAACTCAATACTTTTCCCTTGCGCCTATAGATTGGTATTGCCGCCCCGATGTCCAGAGGGCGCACCAAAGCGTCGCAGGATCAGGCTTTCTGGAACGCGATCTCGCGGCGCAGGAACTGGGTTGCTTTGCTGGAGACCTTTTTTGGGTCGCCCGTGGTCAGATACATGCTCTGCGTGCCCGCACCCAACATTTCAGGATGGCGCGCCAGATAATCCTCAAGGCTGGCTGCCACGAGGCTGGGTTGCGAATAAACGGCCACATCAGGCCCGAGCGCATCGCGGAACACATCCTCGACCAGCGGGTAATGGGTGCAGCCCAGAATTGCGGCTTCAGGCTTGGGCATACGGCGCAAAAGCGCCTCGACATGGCTGCGCACCAAGGCCTCGGCCAAGATCATATCGCCCATCTCAATGGCATCGACCACGCCGCCACAAGGTTGAGCTTCGACATCTACCCCTATGGCGCGAAAGGCTAATTCCCGCTGAAAGGCGCGCGATGATACTGTGGCAGGCGTGGCAAACAGCGCCACATTATTCACGGCCACCTCACGCGGTGGGGAATTATCGCCCCATTGCCGCTCGGTCATTGCCTCGATCAGGGGCACGAACACGCCGAGCACGCGTTTATCCTTGGGGATCCAGCTTTCCTGCATCTTGCGCAAAGCCGCCGCCGAGGCGGTATTGCAGGCCAAAATCACCAGATCACAGCCTTGATCAAACAAATGCTGCACACCCGAGGTGGTCAGATCAAAGATATCATCGGCATCGCGCACCCCGTAAGGCGTATGCGCGTTATCGCCGAAATACACATAGGGCAGATCAGGCATCTGCTTGGTAATTGCATCTTGAACGGTCAGCCCGCCAAGCCCTGAATCGAAAATACCGACGGCCATCAGCCTCGCCCTTCTTTTTGTCTTTCATCAAACTCGAACCCCACCAATTTGGCGTCAATGGGCCTCGGGCTTAGACTGTAGGTGCGTTCGCGCAGGAAATCCATCATTGCGCGCGTATCCGAGCCGAAAGGCGCCAAGTCCTCTCGTGGAATCGGTTTGCCGATCACGACGCGCACGGGCGCGTTGATCTTGGAGCGGAACTCCTTGATCAGAAGCCCCATCCGAAGATTAGTGTGCAGATGGCTCATCAATTGGAACAGGCGCGAATTATGCCCGTCAAAGAAGATAGGCACCACTGCCGCGTCAGATTTCGCAATCATCCGCGCAGTAAAGCCGCGCCAATACGGGTCCATCGGGCGGCCAAAGGGTTTGGCCGAGGTCGAAACAGTGCCGCCCGGAAACACGCCAATCGCGCCGCCATCGGCCAGATAGCGCAGCGAGGCTTTGCGGGTTTCGATATTCTGGGCCACCGCCTCACGGGTTTCATCGAAAGAGATCGGCAAAACCACGCGATCAAGATCTTCAGCTTTGCGGAAGACGTGATTGGCCAGAATGCGGAAATCGCCGCGGGTGCGCGACAGGATATGCCCCATCATCAACCCATCCAGAATGCCGTAGGGATGGTTTGCGATGGTGATCACAGGGCCCGTTTTCGGAATATTGTCGAGGCTGCCACCAATGACATCGAGGGTCAAACCATAGCGCTCGGCCATCACATCCCAAAAATCACGGCCCTGCCGCACCTCGGCATCATAGCCGCGCGCCATGCGGATCAGACCATAGCGGCCCGTGCTGTTTTCCAGCGCACGGATCACCGCGCGCCCGCCCTTGCTGGCCGCCGATGAGGCATAGGAAATATCGCGCGCAATCTGCCGCTCTAGGGTTTTCAGCTTTCGGGCCATTCTGCTTTGGGCTCTTGGTTGTTCGCGTGGCGTTTTAAATACGTGGCCTGCACGATTCTTGCCAGTGCCATATCGCCTCGTGGCTAGCGGCGGGGCCAACCCCAAAGACACAGCAATTCCATGCCGACATGGGCGGCAGCCACTGCCGTGATATCGCTATGATCATAAGGGGGCGAGACCTCGACGATATCGCCGCCCACCAGATTGATCCCTGCAAGATCGCGCAGGATCATGGCCGATTGTGCCGAGCTGAGGCCGCCCCAAACGGGCGTGCCCGTGCCAGGCGCAAAGGCGGGGTCGAGACAGTCGATATCAAAGCTGAGATAGGCGGGATGTTCGCCCACAATCTCGCGGATACGGGAAGCGACGAAAGAGGGGCCCTCCTCATGAACAGTGCGTGCATCAATCACTTCGATGCCCAGATTATCCTCGACCACGGTGCGAATGCCGATATGGACCGAACGCGCGACATCAATCAGCCCTTCTTTCACGGCTGTGTAGCAAAATGTGCCGTGATCTACGCGGCTGGCATCATCATCGGGCCAAGTATCGGTATGGGCGTCAAATTGGATCAGCGCGACAGGCCCATAGGCCTTGGCATGGGCGCGCAAAATCGGCAGCGTGATCGAATGATCGCCGCCAAGCGTGATTGCAGCCGCACCCGCCTCAAGTATAGTTGAGATATGAGCCTCGATCCGCGCAGGCACATCGGGCACATGCGCATAATCAAAGGCCATATCCCCGTAATCGGCAATGGCCAGCGCCTCAAGCGGGGAATAGCCATCCCAGCCATAGGGCGGGTCGAAAGGTTGCAAGCTGGAGGCTGCACGGATCGCGCGTGGCCCCGCCCGAGTGCCGGCACGGTTGGTCACCGCTTGATCAAAGGGGATGCCCGTGATCGCCACATCCACGCCCGATAAATCCTTGGTATAGAGACGGCGCAAAAAACTTGTGGCCCCGCCAAATGCATTCTCAAAGGACAGGCCTTTAAGCTGATCGCGCGTAAAAGCCTGATCTACCTGCGATTTTGCATCTTCCAGCGCCATAGCACCCTCCTGCGTGAACCCGCGATAAGCAGATCAAGACTTGCGAAAAAAGACAAGCGGAACTGGAGACTATTATGAAATCGGTCTATGTCGATCCTCAGAGGCAAAAGGCGGGACAGATGGCTGAGCAGGATACGCAAAAGGTTTTGCGCGAAGAGTTTCTGGATGCGATGAGCCGTGCGGTTTCATCAGTCTGTGTGGTCACCACCGATGGCCCTGCAGGGCGCGGTGGTGTGACGGTTTCGGCGATGACCTCGGTCTCGGCAGATGGGAGTGCGCCCACGATGCTGGTCTGCGTCAATGCAAGCGCCAGTGCGGCCCCGTTATTGTTGGAAAACAAGGCATTTTGCATTAATATTCTGGCGCAAGAGCAAAGCGAGATTTCCGATATTTTCTCAAGCCGCGCCCCTGCCCCCGGTGGCGATAAATTCAATGCGGTCACGCCGCAAAAACTGGTCACAGGCGCGCCCGTTTTTGCGGAAGCCTTGGCAGGGTTTGATTGCCGCTTGATCTCGGCCGAGCGGATCGGCACGCATTACATGTGCCTTGGCGCTGTAGAGGCCGCGCAAAGCGGCGAAGGCCGCCCGCTGCTGTACGGGATGCGCAGCTATCAACGCGCCGAGCCGTTTTAACGAGAAGGAGTCCCGCGCCATGCCCGATACCATGCCAGATGATGCCCTGATCCATGACCCCAAAGGTGGCATGCCACGGCTTTTGGAGATCATGCGGCGCTTGCGTGATCCTGAAACGGGCTGTCCTTGGGATATCGAGCAGAATTTCGAGACCATCGCGCCCTATACGGTCGAGGAAGCCTATGAGGTGGCCGATGCGATCGAGCGCAAGGCATGGGATGAGTTGCGCGGCGAGTTGGGAGATTTATTGCTGCAATCTGTCTATCACGGTCAAATGGCCAGCGAGGCTGGATTGTTCAGCTTTGACGATGTGTTGCGCGATATCTCTGACAAAATGGTCTCGCGGCATCCGCATGTGTTCGGCGATGAGACCCGCGATAAATCTGCCGAAGACCAGACCCGCGATTGGGAAGTGATGAAGGCCAAGGAACGCGCGGCCAAGGCGCGCTCGGGCGTGCTGGATGATGTGGCGCTTGGCCTGCCTGCCTTGATGCGGGCCGAAAAACTCCAGAAACGCGCGGCGCGGGTCGGGTTTGATTGGCCCGATATCGGAATGGTGATCGACAAGATCGCCGAGGAAGCGGGTGAATTGGCGCAGGCCCGTGATGAGTTGCCGCAAGACAAGATTGCCGAGGAAATGGGGGATTTGCTGTTCGTGATGGCCAATCTGGCGCGCCATTTGAAGGTGGATCCCGAAACCGCTTTGCGGGCGGCCAATGCCAAATTTGTCCGCCGTTTCGCCTTTATCGAGACGGAATTGGACAAGGCAGGCAAGCGCCCTGATCAAAGCGATCTGGCCGAGATGGATGCGCTTTGGAACAAGGCGAAGCTGCAGGGCCTCTAGCGTTGCATAAGTATTTTTGAAGCAAAGATGGACGCGGCGTTAAAAAGCGTGCCTCTTGCCGTGGCTTGGGGGGCGGTTCATGCTCGGCCAGTGGCATAATGGACGGGATTGATTTTGGACGAGACGGAAATCAGGCCAGGACGAGCGGCAATTTGGATGATCGGCGCGATCGTGTCCTTCTCGACCATGGCGGTTGCGGGGCGGGCCGTGTCTTTTGAACTCGATACCTTCGAGATCATGACCTATCGCTCGGTTGTGGGTGTGCTGGCCGTGCTGATCATCGGGCGCGTCGCGGGCACGCTTGGACAGGTGAAGCGCCGCAATCTGCATTTGCATTTCTTCCGCAATATCTTCCATTTCGGCGGCCAGAACCTGTGGTTTTTCGCCATCACCGTTATTCCATTGGCGCAAGTATTTGCGCTGGAATTCACCTCGCCGCTTTGGGTGGTGGTCTTGGCGGCGCTGTTTTTGGGGGAGCGTTTGACAGCCGTGAAAATCCTTGCGGGTCTTTTGGGCTTTGTAGGGATTTTGATTGTCGTGCGGCCATGGGGGGTGGAGTTATCGCCCGGCATGATCACCGCCGCTTTGGCAGCGCTTTGCTTTGCCGCGACAGCCATTTTCACCAAGCGCCTGACCCGAAGCGAGACGATCACCTGTATCCTGTTCTATCTGACCACAATGCAATTGGGCTTTGGCCTGATATGCAGCCTATATGATGGCGAGATGGCGGCCCCTTCGCTGGTGACACTGCCTTGGCTGGTTCTGATCGGTTTTGCAGGGCTGACGGCGCATTTTTGTCTGACCAAGGCCTTGTCGCTGGCGCCTGCCAGCATCGTGATGCCGATTGATTTCGTGCGCTTGCCCGTGATCGCCCTGATCGGCGTGATCCTTTATGGCGAGGCGTTGGAATGGCCCGTTTTGTTCGGTGCCGTGCTGATTTTCGGGGCAAATTACATCAATATCCTTGCCAGCAACAAAAAGCCAAACGTGAGCGTGAAAGCGGCGTGACTGGGAACGATTGTCGCTTTCGGGCCACGCAGGTGCGCTTAAAATGGCTCCATCCCTCACGAAATTGGGAAAACTTACCTTAGGGCAGCTTGACGCCACGGAAGAATTGAAAACTTACCTTAGTTTGTCTTTGGTGCCAAAACGGCCATCACAGCGCTTTTAAAAAGGCGCGTTTTTATACATAATTGGGGCCTTGGAACAGTCTGGGGAGGACTTCCATGAAAAATTTCGCAGCCGCGACAGCGGCAGTTTTTGCGACGAGTGTTGCGGCTCAGGCGGGCGGGCTTGACCGAGATCCACTTACAACATCCATGCTGTTTGAAGAAGGCACTTATGTTGAGCTGTCTTATTCAAATGTCAGCCCTGAGGTTTCGGGCGTTGGGGTCAATGGTCTTTTCGCAGGACGGAACTCGGGCAATATGTCCGACAGCTACAGCGTTGCACGGCTGAGCTTTCGGCAGGATATCACGGAGGCGCTGTCCTTTGCCCTGATCTCGAGCGAACCTTACGGCTCGAATGTAAATTACGGCCCATCAACCTACCCCTTTGCGAATTCCACGGCAGCCCTCAGCACCAAACTGCTGACAGCCGCGCTGCGCTATGAATTCGACAATGGCTTCTCGGCCTATGCGGGTTTGAACGCATTGGCCGTGGATACTGGGGTATATGTCAGCACGCCCACTTTCGCCTATCGCCTGACAGGAGATAGCGACTATGAATTGGGCCATATGGTTGGTGTCGCTTATGAACGACCTGATATCGCTCTGCGTGTTGCCCTGACCTATTTCAGCGAGATCGAAGTTGGAATGTCTGGCGCAGAAGGTGTGGGAGCGGCTGGCACGGCCTCTGGGGCGGTCGCCACAAGTTCGAGCGCGTTCAACGTGACAATGCCTGAATCGCTTTTGCTGGAGATGCAAAGCGGTGTTTCCGAAAACACGCTTGTATTCGGTTCGGTGCGTTGGACGGGTTGGGACGGGTTCCAGATCAGGCCAAATCGCTATCCTGCGGGGGCCTTGGTCAATTACACCGATGATGTTTACACCTACACACTTGGTGTCGGGCATCGTTTGAACGAGAATTGGTCGCTTTCGGCCTCGGTTGATTATGAAGCGGCGACAGGTGGCTTCAAGGGCAATCTCGGGCCAACAGATGGTCGCCGCTCTTTCGCGCTTGGCGCGGAATATTCGCGCGACAATTATTCTGTATCCGCAGGTATCCGCCGGATCGAAATTGGCGATGCGCAAACCATCCTGAGCACCACAGGGCCAATGACCAGCTCCTTTACCGGCAATAGCGCGACAGCCGTCGGCATCCGCTTCGGGTATCAGTTCTAAGCTGTCATCTGGGCTGAAAATTTAGACCCTCGCGCCACAAGCGCGGGGGTTTTTCGCATCTGCCCCAAGTTTCTACGTGAACTCGGTGGCTCAGCGGGGTAATCCTGCGCCACAAAGCTTGTGGACCCAATGCATGACCCTAATCTACCAAAACGCAAATGACTGGCAAAGCGCGCCCGAAAAGCATGTGCTTTTCTTCGGCATGTCGGGCCTTGGAAAAACCCATTTGGCAAGCCTGCTGCGCGCCAAAGGGGATTGGTTCCATTACTCCATCGATTACCGCATCGGCACCGCCTATATGGACGAGCATATTGCCGACAACCTCAAGCTACAGGCGATGCAGGTGCCGTTTTTGCGAGAGCTGCTGCGCTCAGACTCGATCTATATCGGCTCCAATATCACCTTTGACAATCTCGCCCCCCTCTCCAGTTTTCTGGGCAAGCCTGGCGATCCCGCCAAGGGTGGCCTGCCTTTTGAGGAATATACCCGCCGCCAAGGGCTGCATCGCCGCGCCGAGATGAATGCCCTTCTGGACACGCCGTCCTTCATCGGGCGCGCCCGTGATCTCTATGGTTATCCGAATTTTGTCTGCGACACGGGCGGGTCAATCTGTGAAATGGTTGAGCCTGAGAATAGCGAGGATGAGGTTCTTAAAATCCTCTCGGCCAATACGCTGATGATCTGGATCAAGGGCAGCGAAGACCATACCGAAGAGCTGGTCCGCCGTTTTGATAAAGCGCCTAAGCCTATGTATTACCGACCTGATTTCCTGCTGACGCAATGGCATGCCTATCTTGCGGAGACGGGCGCCGCCCCTGACAGCGTCGATCCCGATGCTTTTGTGCGCTACACCTATGCGGCCGCGCTGAAGGCGCGTACGCCGCTTTATGCCGCTATGGCCAAGCATTGGGGTATCACGGTGTCTGCTGATGATGTGGCCCGTGTGAGCGATGCCAAAGATGTCATCGCATTGATCGGCCACGCCCTTGAGACAGCCCCGCATCAGCCCTAAATACCAGTTCCCATTATTTCCGGACCTTTGAGCCCATGCCTATTCGCCTGCCCTCCACCCTGCCCGCCTTTTCCGTGCTACAGCGCGAAGGCGTGATGGTTATGGGCCGCAGCGCGGCTGACAAGCAGGATATCAGGCCGCTCAGGATCGGGTTATTGAACCTGATGCCCAAGAAAATCCAGACCGAGACGCAATTCGCGCGTCTGATCGGGGCCACGCCTTTGCAGGTGGAATTTTCCCTCATCCGCATGTCCGAGCATGAGACAAAGAACACCGCCGCCGAGCATATGGAGGAGTTTTACCGCCCCTTCAGCGAGGTAAAGGACGAGAAATTTGACGGATTGATCATCACAGGCGCTCCGATCGAGCATCTGCCCTTTGAGGATGTCACCTATTGGCAGGAACTCAGCGAGGTATTCGACTGGACCCAGACCAATGTGCATTCCACCTTTGGCGTTTGCTGGGGCGGGATGGCGATGATCCATCATTTCCACAAGGTCAAAAAACATGTGTTGGATCACAAGCTGTTCGGCTGCTACCGCCACATGAACTTCCTGCCGGAAAGCCCTTATCTCAGAGGTTTTTCTGACGATATGATCATGCCTGTCAGCCGCTGGACCGAGATGCGCAAAGATGAGATTGAGGCCGCGGGCCTGCCCATCCTGCTGCATTCCAATGAGGTCGGCCCTGCTTTGGTCGAAGACCCCGCGCATCGCGCGCTCTATGTGTTCAACCATTTCGAATATGACAGCGGCACCTTGAATGAGGAGTTCCAGCGCGATCTGGCCAATACCCAAGTTGAGGGCAAGGATATTCAAATGCCTCTCAATTACTTCCCCGAGGATGATCCGCAGCAAAAGCCGCTGAACCGCTGGCGCGGCCATGCGCATCTGCTTTATGGCAATTGGCTCTCCGAGATTTATCAAACCACGCCCTATGACATCTCGCAGATCGGTCAATCCAGCACCGATTGGCGCAAGGACGGGTGAGGACAGTGATCTATACGTCTCTCGCGCTCTTGCTCCTGCTGACGGCGCTGACCCAGTGGCGCGCCGCCCGAAATGAGGCCCGCGCCGAGGCCGCCTACCCGCCTGAGGGCGAATTCCTCGAGATTGACGGCCAGCGCATCCATTATGTGATGGCGGGCAGCGGCCCTGATCTGGTGTTGATCCATGGCGCATCGGGCAATACCCGCGAGTTTACCTTCCGCATGCGCGATGCCCTCTCGGATCGCTACCGCGTGATCATTTTTGACCGCCCAGGCCTTGGCTATTCCGACCCGCTGGATGGCTCGGATGCCGCATTGCGCGACCAAGCGCTGCTTTTACAACGCGCCGCCGCCCGATTGGGCGCGGATCGCCCGCTGGTTCTGGGCCAATCCTATGGCGGCTCGGTCGCGCTGGCTTGGGCCGTACATGCACCTGAGCATTTGGCAGGCCTCACGCTGGTCTCGGCCGCCTCCAATCCTTGGAGCACGGGGCTTGGCACCTATTACACGGTGCTATCGAGCTGGTGGGGGCAACGCTTTGTCATCCCCCTTCTGACCGCTTTCGTGCCGCCCCGCGTGGTGGATAACACGATTGACGAGGTCTTCCTGCCCGAAACCCCGCCTGAGGGCTATCACGACTATATCGGCGCGGGCCTCACCCTGCGCCGCCCCGCGATGCGCGCCAATGCTCTGCAACGCGCAGCCCTTCTGGACGGCATCCTTGCGCAACAGCCCCGCTATGGGGATATCACCCAACCCGTTGAAATCATCCATGGCAGTGCCGATACCACCGTACCGCTCTCTATCCATTCCGAACCGCTCTCGCGCCAGATCCAAGACGCGAATTTGACCATATTGGACGGCGCTGGCCATATGCCCCATCACACTGCCATGCCTGCAGTGATCGACGCCATCGACCGCACCGCCGCGCGCGCTGGATTGAACTAGGCCCTTGGGATGCTTAGTGTTAAAAGGCGAAACATTTAAACGACAGCAAGGCGAGATCATGAGCCTCCCATTTGACGGCGCGATCAGTAAATTCTTCGATCAAGACGCCCCGAAATCTGTGCGAAAAGCCATCGAGACCGCCAAGAAAGACAGCGTTCTCGACCCCTCCTATCCCTATGACAGCCGCATGGACCGCGATGACTACGAGGATGATCTGGCAGCCCTGCAGATCGAATTGGTCAAATTCCATGCATGGGTGCGCGACACGGGTCAAAGGGTGGCTGTGGTCTTTGAGGGGCGCGATGCGGCTGGCAAAGGCGGCGCGATCTCGCGGGTGCGCCAAAACCTCAACCCGCGCGTGGCAGGGGTTGTGGCGCTGTCCAAACCCTCAGAGCGCGAGGCCACACAATGGTATTTCCAGCGCTATATCCAGCATTTGCCTGCGGGGGGTGAAATCCGCCTCTTTGACCGCTCGTGGTATAATCGCGGCGTGGTCGAGCATGTGTTCGATTTTTGCACCCCAGACCAGCGCAACAGCTTTTTCGACCAACTTCCCAGCTTTGAGAAAACCATCACCGGTGACGGGATCAGTCTGACGAAAATCTGGCTCAATGTCGGCCGCGCCGAGCAATTGCGCCGCTTCCTTGACCGCGAACAAGACCCGCTCAAACAATGGAAACTCAGCTGGATCGATGTGGAAGGCCTCAAGAGATGGGATGCCTATTCCGATGCGATCCAAGACACGCTGACCCGCTCCCATAGCGAGGCGGCCCCATGGACGGTGATCCGCGCCGATGACAAGCGCCGCGCAAGGCTGGCCGTGATCCGCACCATCCTGTCCCGCCACGCCTATGACGGGCGCGATGACAAGGTGGTGGGCCAAGCCGATCCAAGCATTTGCGGCGATCCTGCAATGTGGACAGCGGGCCAAGATGCCTAAGCGCGGCTATCATCACGGCAATCTCAAGCAGGCCTTGGTCGATGCAGCCCTTGTGCTGATCACCCAAAAAGGCCCTGCAGGCTTTACCCTGTCGGAGGCTGCCAAAAATGCAGGGGTCACCCCCGCCGCCGTCTATCGCCATTTTGAGGGCCGCGAAGATCTGATCGCCGAGGCCGCCATTCAAGGCCATGAGATTTTCGCCGATCTCATGACCCATGCCTTCAATAAGGGCCAGCCATCGGCTCTGGAGGCGTTTGAGGCCACAGGCCGCGCCTATCTCGCCTTTGCCCGCAAATATCCTGGCCATTACATGGCGATGTTTGAAAGCGGGCTATCGCAAAACCGCACGCCTGATCTGGCCGCGGCCTCCAAACGCTCCCGCGCAGTGCTGGAAGAAGCCGCCGAAGCGCTCTCGCAACAACTGCCCGAGGGGCGCCGCCCGCCCGCTTCCATGTTCTCGGCCCATATCTGGGCCATGAGCCATGGCGTGGTCGAGCTTTTCGCCCGCGGACGCGAAGGCGGCAATTCGCCTTTCCCACCCGAAGACCTGCTCGAGGCGGGCATCGGCATCTATCTGCGCGGCTTGGGGCTGATCCAACCAGATTAAGACCGCGCTCTATATCTTTGCTTTAAAAATACTTATTCCGAAATCAGCCATCATTCAGCGGCATGACGAAGCGGCGCGCCACCTGCCTGAAAGGCCTCCCATAGCTCGGCCCGTCTGATCGCGGCTTTCTCGGCATTGGCCTGTTTCACAGGGCCAAATCCCCGAATGCTCAAAGGCAGTTCCGCCAGCTCCACCGCGATCTCCAGCGTCTCGGGCGTGACCTGTGCCAGCACCTGTTCCATATCCGCTTCATATTGCGCGATCAGCGCGCGTTCCATCCGGCGCTCATGCGTATGACCAAAGGGGTTCAAAACGCTGCCCCGCAAAGGCTTCATCTTCGCAAGCAATGGATAGGCTTTGGCAATCCAAGCGCCGAATTCACGCTTTTTCGGGCGGCCTTGGCTATCTGTCCCGCTCAGCATCGGCGGTGCGAGGTGATAGCTCAGGCGCAAATCCCCTTCAAATACCTTGCGCGCTTTGGCTTCCGTCTCCAGATGCAAGCGCGCGACCTCAAATTCATCCTTATATGCCAAGAGCTTATGGTAGCCTTTGGCGATAGCCTCTTTCAATCGCGGCTCGGGCACGCTCTCCACCAGATCGCGGTAGCGCGCGGCCAGTTTCTCGTTTTGGTATTTCACCAAATGCGCGGCGCGAAACGCGATCTTGTCGTCAAGGCTGGCGGGCGCTTGGGGTGTTTGCGGCGCGCAGATCGCCTCGGCTGCTGTGGCGTTTAACACGGCCCATCTGCCATATTCAAAGGCCGCCTTGTTGCGGTCCACAGCCGCGCCATTTAGCGCAATAGCCTGATGGATCGCTTCATGGCTCAAAGGCACCTGCCCCATCTGCCACGCCGCGCCAAAGACCATCATATTGGAATAGATCGAATCCCCCAATAATTTGGCCGCCAGTTCCGTAGCATCAAACATGGCCAAACGATCTCGTAAACGTGCCTGAAGGGCCAGTTTCAGGTCCTCAGCGGGGATGCGGAATTCGATATCAAGGGTGAACTGGCCCGTGATGATCTCATGCGTATTCACAGCCGCGGCCGTTTTGCCTGTCCGCATCAGCCCGAGCGTTTTTGCCCCGCCTGTAACCACCAGATCGCCGCCGATGATCGTATCCGCCTCGCCTGTGGCCACGCGGATCGCGCTGATATCCGAGGGGTGTTTGGCCAGCCGCAGATGGATCGCGACAGCGCCGCCCTTTTGGGCCAGCCCCGCCATCTCGATCATGCCCGCCCCCATGCCATCAATCTGGGCGGCCTGCGCCATCACGGCGCCGATTGTGACCACGCCTGTGCCGCCCACCCCAGTGATCACCACGTTATGGGTATGGGTGATTTCGGGCAGGACGGGATCGGGCAAATCGCCAATATCGACCTCGGCGGTGGCATTTTTGCGAATTTTCGCGCCCTGCACCGTCACAAAGCTGGGGCAAAACCCTTTCACGCAGGAGAAATCCTTGTTGCAACTGGATTGATCAATCGCGCGTTTGCGGCCCAGTTCCGTTTGCACCGGAACAATCGAGACGCAATTGGATTGCACCCCGCAATCGCCGCAGCCCTCGCAAATATCGGTATTGATAAAGACCCGCTTATCGATATCGGGAAAGCTGCCCCGTTTGCGGCGGCGGCGCTTCTCGGCGGCGCAGGTCTGGATATAGAGGATCGCCGAGACCCCCTTTTTCACCTTCATCTGATCTTGCACCTTAGCCAGATCATCGCGCTCATAGCGCGGGATGCCCCTTGGAAAGGCGCTCCAGTCGATATCTTCCTTGGGATCATAGACGATAGCGATATGGGCCACCCCCATCGCCTTGAGTTCATGCGCGATCTGGCTTGGCTTTAGATCGCCCTCGTTATTCTGGCCACCTGTCATGGCAACCGCATCATTATAAAGAATTTTATAGGTGATATTGGTGCCTGCGGCCAAAGCCGCTCGGATCGCCAGAATGCCTGAATGGTTATAGGTGCCCTCACCCAAATTCTGGAACACGTGATCGCGGGTCGAGAATGGTGCCTCACCCACCCAATTGGTGCCTTCCGCGCCCATATGGGTATAGCCTTCAGTGTTGCGATCCATCCAGAGCGCCATCACATGGCAGCCGATCCCTGCGCCCGCCCGCGAGCCGTCCGGCACTTTGGTGGAGCTGTTATGCGGGCAGCCCGAGCAGAACCACGCCGTGCGCTGCGCCAGATCAGGGGCGTTATCGGCGCGCATGGCCTCTGTCACGCTGTCCATGCCTGCTTGAATGCGGTCCGTGCAGCGCCCCTCTTCCTTGAGGATTTCGCCCAGTTTCAACGCAATATCATTCGGGTCCAGCGCGTAATGGCTGGGGAAAAGCTCGGCCCCATTGGTGCCTTTGCGCGCGCCATAAACCCGCCGCCCGCGACGATCATCAAAAATAGCTTCCTTGACCTGCACCTCGATCAATTTGCGCTTTTCTTCAACGCAGACGATCAGATCCAGCCCCTCGGCCCAATCATGCAGCCCGCGCATATCCATGGGCCATGTCTGGCCGACCTTATAAGTGGTGATGCCAAGCCGCGCGGCCTCATCGCCTGTGATCCCCAGCAATTCCAACGCATGTACCAGATCAAGCCAGTTCTTGCCCGCCGCAACAAAGCCGATCTTTGCGCCTGCTTTGCCCAAAACGCGCTTATCAATGCCATTGGCATGGGAAAACGCCTCGGCAGCGAAGCGCTTATACGCCAAGAGACGTTCTTCCTGTGGCACCCAATGATCGCCAAGGCGGATATTCAGCCCACCCTCAGGCATCTCGAAATCCTGCGGGACCCTGAACGACAACCGATCAGGTCTTCCATCCACCACACTGGTCGCCTCGACCGTGTCTTTCATTGTCTTGAGGCCCACCCAGACACCTGCATAACGGCTCAAAGCAAAGCCGTAATGCCCGTAGTCAAGGATTTCCTGAACGCCTGCAGGGCTGAGAACGGGCATATGGGCATCGACAAGCGCCCAATCGGATTGGTGGCAGGTTGTCGAGCTTTCGCCAGTATGATCATCGCCCATGGCCATCAGCACACCGCCATTGCGCGAGGTGCCCGCCATATTGACATGCCGCATCGCATCGCCCGAGCGGTCCACCCCCGGCCCTTTGCCATACCAAAGCCCGAAAACACCGTCGAATTTGCCCTCACCGCGCAATTCCGCCTGCTGGCTTCCCCAAAGCGCTGTTGCGGCCAGATCTTCGTTCAGGCCAGGCTGGAACAATATGTCTGACGCCTCCAGCTGTCGTTTTGCCCGTGCCATCTGCATATCAACCGCGCCAAGCGGCGATCCGCGATAGCCCGTAACATAGCCTGCTGTGTTCAACCCTGCCTGTGCATCACGCCATTTCTGCTGCAACATCAAACGCACCAGCGCCTGAGTGCCATTCAAAAGCACGGGGGATTTCTCGAGATCGAAACGGTCATCTAGCGAGACCTGTTGAACACCCATGAGGCACCTCCATACCGGAACGGGATTCGTTATCGAAAGCATAGGTCAAAAATGCTGACCTTAAAAGCGCCTAAAGACGCGGCAACGCGGCGTCATAATACACAATTTTCGGTTTCTGTTTATCAATGGCTTTGAACCGCCGTTGATAAGGAGGTAACGACGACCCAACGGAGGGCGTTATGGACTGGGACAGATTGCGAGTATTTCATGCGGTCGCGGATGCGGGCAGCCTGACCCATGCGGGTGAGGTGCTCCATCTCAGCCAATCCGCTGTCAGCCGCCAAATCCGCGCGCTGGAGGAAGATTTCAACACAAATCTCTTTCATCGCCATGCGCGCGGCCTGATTCTGACCGAACAGGGCGAATTGCTTTTTGAAGCGACCCGCCACATGTCCAAACGCCTTGATGCCGCCTCGGCGCGCATTCGCGACAGCGAAGAGGAAGTCTTTGGCGATCTCAGGGTAACCACCACAATCGGCTTCGGCTCGATCTGGTTGGCGCCGCGTCTGGCCAAGCTCTATGAGAAATATCCCAATCTGAAAATCGATCTGATGCTGGAAGAGCGGGTATTGGATTTGCCAATGCGCGAGGCTGATGTTGCCATCCGCATGAAAGAACCCAGTCAGGCCGATCTGATCCGCAAACGCCTGATGAATATCCATATGCGCCTCTACGCATCCCCCGCCTATCTGGAGAAGACAGGCACGCCTATGTCACTGGATGAATTGGGAAATCATAGGATTGTCAGCCAGAATGCGACATCCGCCCAAGTCAGTTCGGGCGCGCTTTTGGTGCGGGAGTTGATGTCGCATGATGTGGGCAGCGTGTTGACGGTGAATAATTACTTTGGCGTGCTCCAAGCTGTGATCCATGATCTTGGTATCGGGGTTTTGCCTGAATATCTGGTCGAGGATTTCCCCGATCTGGTCCGCGTCCTGCCACAAGTGGAATCGAGCGATGTGCCCGTTTTCCTTGCCTATCCTGAGGAGCTGCGCCAATCAAAACGGGTCGAGGCGTTCCGTGATTTCGTGAGCGAGGAAATTATGAGCCACCGCAGAAAAATGCGCGATTTGGAAATAAATACGCCGTCCTAGCCTGTGGGCTATGCGCCACACGCATAGCCGCATTGCGGCATTGAAACGGGTTTTGTCTTGATCGTTCGCAAACTGCTGATTATTTAATCTCCAGTGATCATGAGCATGCAGTTGCTTTGATTACTACCTCCCTGTTGGACTTCGGCCGAGATTCGTCTCGGCCTTTTTTTTTGGATTTTTATCCGCTTGGCCTCTACAAGATGTTCAAGATGATAGAGACCAACCCACAAGATTTTGATGATTTCGCAGCGCTGCTGGCGCTCTTGCACTCCTGCTTTGCTTTTATGGAGGGCCGCATTGATCCGCCCTCCTCGCTTGACAAGATGACCCAAGCCGATCTGCGCGCCAAAGCTCAGGCCGAAAACCTCATTCTTTTCAGAGACAAAACAGGCGCGCCAAAGGCCTGTCTTTTTGCAGTGCAGCAAAACCAAACGCTCTATCTGGGCAAGCTGGCTGTGGCGCAGGAGTTGCGCGGCCAAGGTACCGCGCGCGCTTTGATCGAAGCGGCGGAAAAGCTGGCGCGTGATTTGGGCCTGAGCGCGCTTGCGCTGCAAACCCGCATCGAGTTGACCGAGAACCACGCCTGTTTCACCCGCCTTGGCTTTACCGAGACCGCGAGAGTGGCCCATGCTGGCTATGACCACCCCACCAGTATCTGCTTTCAACGCATGCTCTAGCCCTTCCCCCTCGGGCCGCACTGTTTTAAAGACAGGCTCAAACAGACCAAATGGGAAAGCCGCCTGATGCATGAGCCCGCAATTACACCCGAATTGATCGCCGCCCACGGGCTAAGCCCCGACGAATACGAGCGCGTTCTTGAGATCATCGGACGTGAGCCGAGCTTTACCGAGCTTGGAATTTTTTCGGCCATGTGGAATGAGCATTGCTCCTATAAATCCTCGAAGAAATGGCTGCGTACGCTGCCGACCACAGGCCCGCAAGTGATCTGCGGACCAGGTGAGAATGCGGGGATCGTGGATATTGGCGATGGCCAAGCCGTTGTTTTCAAAATGGAAAGCCACAATCACCCCTCCTATATCGAGCCTTATCAGGGGGCCGCGACTGGTGTGGGCGGCATTTTGCGCGATGTCTTTACCATGGGCGCGCGCCCAGTGGCTGCGATGAATGCGCTGTCCTTCGGGGAACCCGACCACCCCAAGACCCGCCAGTTGGTGCACGGCGTGGTTGCAGGCGTTGGCGGCTATGGCAATTGCTTCGGCGTGCCGACCGTGGGCGGCGAGGTGCGTTTCCACCCCGCCTATAATGGCAATTGCCTCGTAAACGCCTTTGCTGCGGGTCTGGCCGATACGGATAAGATTTTTTACTCCGCCGCCTCGGGCGTGGGGATGCCTGTCGTTTATCTGGGTGCCAAAACAGGGCGTGACGGTGTGGGCGGGGCGACCATGGCCTCGGCTGAATTTGACGACACGATTGAAGATAAACGCCCCACCGTGCAGGTTGGCGACCCTTTCACCGAAAAACGCCTGATGGAGGCCTGTCTGGAATTGATGGCCACGGGCGCTGTGATTTCCATTCAGGATATGGGGGCCGCTGGCCTGACCTGTTCGGCGGTGGAGATGGGCGATAAGGGCGGTTTGGGTATCAAGTTGACCTTGGATTACGTGCCACAACGCGAAACCGAGATGAGTGCCTATGAAATGATGCTCTCGGAGAGCCAAGAGCGCATGTTGATGGTGCTCAACCCCGAGCTTGAGGCCGAGGCGCGCGCAGTCTTCGAGAAATGGGACCTTGATTTCGCGATTGTCGGCGAGACGATTGCCGAAGACCGCTTCCTGATCCTGCATGGCAATGACGTGATGGCTGATCTGCCTTTGTCGAAACTGGCCTCCTCGGCCCCTGAATATGACCGCCCATGGGTGGAAACACCCGCCGCAGACCCGCTGGATTTCGTGCCCGAGATTGACCCGATTGATGCGCTGAAATCCTTGGTGGCCTCGCCCAATTACTGCTCGCGGGCGTGGGTTTGGGAACAATATGACACGCAAGTGATGGCGGATTCGCTCCGCACTCCTGGTTTGGGTGCGGGCGTGATCCGTGTGCATGGCACCGATAAAGCGCTGGCTTTCACCTCGGATGTGACGCCGCGATATGTGAAGGCCAACCCCTTTGAAGGCGGCAAGCAAGCCGTGGCCGAGGCCTACCGCAACCTTTGCGCGCTTGGGGCCACGCCTTTGGCCAGCACCGATAACCTGAATTTCGGCAATCCCGAAAAGCCCGAGATCATGGGCCAGTTTGTGGGCGCGATCAAAGGGATCGGCGCGGCCTGCGAGGCGCTGGATATGCCGATCGTATCGGGCAATGTCTCGCTTTATAACGAGACCGATGGCACGGGCATCCTGCCCACACCGACCATCGGCGCGGTCGGGCTGCTGGCCCATGTCGATGATCTGATCGGCGGCACCGCTCGGGACGGCCATTTCGCTATTTTGGTGGGTGAAACGACAGGCCATCTGGGGCAATCGGCCTTGCTGGCCGAAGTGTTCAACCGTGAAGACGGAGATGCGCCCCATGTCGATCTTGAGGCCGAGCGGCGCAATGGCGAATTTATCCGCGACAATCGTGCGCTGATCTCGGCCTGTACCGATCTGTCTGATGGCGGTCTGGCTTTGGCGGCCTTCGAGATGGCCGAGGCCGCAGGTGTAGGCGTGGTGCTGGAGCCTGCCGATGCCGCGACCCTGTTTGGCGAAGATCAGGCGCGCTATCTGATCGCCTGTTCCTTTGACAAGGCCGAAGCCTTGATGGTTGAGGCGGGCAAAGCGGGTGTGACCTTGGCAAGCGTGGGTAAATTCACCGGCAGCAGCGTCAAGATCGGCAGCTCGGAGGCGGAACTTGACGCGCTAGTGGCGCTTTATACCTCCAGTTTCGCTGCCAATTTTGATGCATAGCAATTCGCGCCCTTCCCTTGCGGGAGGGGCATGCCCGCTCTACATTCTGTGGGACAGATAATCAGGGATACCGACGCCATGGCCATAACGGCAGAAATCATCGAGGATTTGATCAGGGAGAGCTTTCCCGAGGCCGCCATCACCGTGCAAGGCGATGACGGTGCGCATTTTGCGGCCCAAGTCATTGATGAAAGCTTTCGTGGTATGAACCGCGTCCAGCAACAACGCGCGGTCTATGCCGCGCTTAAAGGCAAAATGGATGGGAGTGCGGGCGAATTGCATGCGCTTGCCCTGACCACCAAGGCACCAGAATAAGGAACGTCCAAGATGAGCGCTGAGACTAGGATCAAGCAGACGATCACCGAGAATGATGTGGTGCTATTCATGAAAGGCACCAAATCCATGCCGCAATGTGGCTTTTCCAGCCGTGTTGCAGGGGTGTTGAATTACATGGGCATCGAATTTGCCGATGTGAATGTGCTGGCCGATGAAGATATTCGCCAAGGCATCAAGGATTTCTCGGATTGGCCGACCATCCCGCAGCTTTATGTGAAGGGCGAATTTGTGGGCGGTTGTGATATCATCACCGAGATGACGCTTTCGGGCGAGCTGGACACGCTGTTTGAGGAAAACGGTGTGGCCTATGACAAAGACGCGGCCGAGAAAATTCGCGAAGCCAATGCCTAAAGCCTGAGCGGGACAGGGGCTCTGCCCCTGCGGGCCGCTTATGCGGCCCTGACCCCGAAGTATTTTACAAAGCAAAGATGAAGCAGGGGAGCGTTTAGCCTCCCTTTTTCGTCTCGCCTTTGCGCACATGTTTTGACAGGCGCGAGGGGACCGATTTCTTGCGGTCCTTATAGGGGTTCTTATCCGCCTGACTGCGCATATAGAGGCGGATCGGTGTGCCCGGCATATCGAAATCAAGGCGCAACCCATTGACCAGATAGCGCGAATAGCTCTCGGGCAGTTTTTCGGGATGCGAACACATCACCACAAATCCCGGCGGGCGGGATTTGACTTGGGTCATATAGCGCAGCTTGATCCGGATACCGCCTGGTGCGGGGGGCGGATGCGCCTCGAGCATGGCACCAAGCCAGCGGTTCAGCGTGGCGGTCGGCACGCGGCGGTTCCAGACAGATTGCGCGCGCATGATCGCGGCATGAAGGCGATCAAGACCTTTGCCGGTTTTGGCCGAGACCGTGATCATCGGCGCGCCTTTGAGCTGGGGCAGGAGTTTTTCAAAGCTATGGCGCAGCTTTTTCAGCTTCTCCTGCTTATCTTCCTCGATATCCCATTTATTGACCGCGATCACCACCGCGCGGCCCTCACGTTCGGCCAGATCGGCGATGCGCAAATCCTGCGATTCAAAGGGGATCGCGGCATCGAGCAAGACCACAACGACTTCGGCGAATTTCACCGCGCGCAGCCCGTCCGAGACCGAAAGCTTTTCCAGCTTTTCCTGCACTTTGGCGCGTTTGCGCATGCCAGCCGTGTCAAAGATGCGCATTGGCACCTCATCCCAGACAAAGGGCACCGAGATCGAATCCCGTGTGATGCCTGCCTCGGGGCCTGTGAGCAAACGATCCTCACCGATGATCTGGTTGATCAGGGTGGATTTGCCTGCATTGGGGCGGCCTACAATGGCAATTTGCAAGGGTTTCTTGATGGTTATGAGACGATCCTCACCCGTCCCCTCTTCATCGACATCAATCTCGGTTTCGGCCTCTTCAACTGTTTCAGCCGCCGCATCGACCATGGGTTCGAGGAGGGTGAGCAATTCGCTCATCCCTTCGCCATGCTCGGCAGACAGCGCGAGCGGCTCGCCAAGGCCGAGGCTGAAGGCCTCATAAAGACCCGCCTCGCCCGCGCGGCCTTCGGCCTTATTGGCGGCCAGAATGACATTGGTGCCGCGTTTGCGCAGCAGATCGGCAAAGAGTTGATCGGTGGGGGTGACGCCCATTCGCGCATCAATCACGAACAGACAGGCATCGGCCATATCCACCGCGCGCTCGGTCAGACGGCGCATGCGGCCTTGAAGGCTGTCATCGGTTGCCTCTTCGAGGCCGGCAGTATCCACAACGGTGAATTTCAGATGCCCCAGCCGTGCCGCCCCTTCGCGCAAATCCCGCGTGACGCCCGGCTGGTCATCCACCAGCGCAAGGCGCTTGCCCACAAGCCGATTGAACAGCGTGGATTTGCCGACATTGGGGCGCCCGATAATGGCGAGAGTGAAGCTCATGACACGATCCTGTTTCCAAGAGATGGCGCATAACGCACCCTTGGCGCAAAGGGAAGCACCGATGCCACGCAGCCCTCAAATAGCAGTCCCAATCTCAAAGTTTGCGCAATGTCGTCTCGAGCGCATTGGAGAAAGCCGAGCGATCGGATTTGGAAAAGGGTTTGGAGCCGCCAATGCCCTGCATATCGAGGCCTGCGCGCAAATCAGCCATGATCGCGCGGGTGGCGACCGCGCCGCCGATGGAATTGGCCGTGAAGGGCACGCCCTTATGGCTGAGCACCAAGGCGCCCGCTTTCACACAACGCTCGGCCAGCAGGATATCGGCGGTCACGACCAGCACGCCCTGCCCCGCCATCTCGGCAATCGCATCATCGGCAGCATCAAAGCCGTCATCCACCATTTGCATTGTGATCAGCGGATGCTCGGGATGGCGCAGATATTGATTGGCCACCAAGCGCACGGGCATTTTATGGCGGTAAGCGGCGGCATAGATCTCATCCTTGACGGGACAGGCATCGGCATCAACTAGGATCATCGGGGCGCTCACAAGCTCCGCTTGGCAATCGCGCGCACGCCATCGGCATAGACGCTGGTTTCGACATTCATGCCCAGAAAGGTCACGCCGAGCTTGGCGTAATGGCTTTGCTTTTCAGGATCGAGCGTGATGATCCCTGCTGCTTTGCCCGAGGCCACGATGCGCGTGATCGCATCATCAATCGCATCCATCACCACCTTATTGCCCAAGTCATGGGTATAGCCCATATCGGCGGCCAGATCGGCGGGGCCGATAAAGACGCAATCCACCCCATCGGTGGCGCAGATCGCCTCGAGGTTTTCAAGCGCGCGGGCCGATTCTGCCTGCACCATCACGCAAATCTGCGCATTGGCAGTGGCGGGGTAATCGGAATAGCCGCCGAAATCAGCGGCGCGTGTGCTGGTCACCCCCATGCCGCGAATGCCTGCAGGCGGATAGAGGCAGGCGCGCACCACGGCCTCGGCCTCTTCGGCGGTGTCGACCATGGGCACCAAGACCGATTGCACCCCCAGATCAAGCACCTGTTTGAGGATCCATGCCTCATTGGAAGGGACCCGCGCCACGGCTTGAGCGGGCGTGCCTTCCAGCGCGATCAATTGGCGGCGCATCAATTGCGGGTCATAGGGGCCATGTTCATGATCCAGAAGGCACCAGTCAAACCCTGCTTTGCCTGCGATCTCGGCACTCACCTCGGAGCACATATTCATCCACAGCCCCCGCTGCATCTGCCCTGCGCCAAGCGCGGCCTTGAGGTGGTTTTTCGGTGCTGGCATCTGGTGTCTCTCCCTTAGGTGTTAAAGCGCGCCGCCTGTGACCTCACGGTACCAGCGCCGGATCAATGCGCGGTCCTCCTCCGCGATGAAACTGCTGCTGCCCGGTGGCATGGCATGGGTGACGCCTGCTTGAAGGTAGATGGCGCGGGCCTGCTGCGCAATCCGTCCATCCGTGTCGAGCATCACGCCGCGTGGGGCCGCCGCCAGTCCGGGCCAGAACACCTCCTGCGCATGACACATGGAGCAATTGCCAAGCACGACATTGGCCACATTGGGAAAGCTGTCATGGGCGGCAAAGCGGGTGGCCGCAGGGCTGAGGGCGGCTTGCTCCATCCCGTCATCGCGCATTAGCGGCAGGCTGGAGAGCCAGACAATCACCGCGAAAATCAACGCGGTGACGCCCCATGTCCACCACAACATGCCTTTGCGCGCATGCATCGTGTTGAAGAAATGCCGGATCGTGACCCCCATCAGGAAGACAAGGCTTGCGATTAGCCAGTTATAGGCGCTCGCGAAGGCCAGCGGGTAATGGTTCGACAGCATCAGGAAGATGACAGGCAAGGTCAGGTAATTGTTATGGGTGGAGCGCAGCTTGGCGATCTTGCCGTATTTGGCATCGGGGATGCGCCCTGCCTTCAGGTCCGCCACCACAATGCGCTGATTGGGCATAATGATCATGGCGACATTGGCGGTCATGATCGTAGCGGTAAACGCGCCCAGATGCAGCAGCGCCGCGCGGCCCGTGAAGATTTGGGTATAGCCCCATGCCATCACCACCAGCAGCACGAACAACAGCAGCATCAAGACGGTCGGGTTCTCGCCAAGGGGGGATTTGCACAACAGATCATAGATCACCCAGCCAATCACTAGTGAAAGGGCTGAGATCAAGATCGCCTGCCAAACCTCTAATTCCATGACATTATAATCGATCAGGAACAGCTCGGCCCCGACCCAATAGACCAGCGCCAGCAGCGCCACGCCCGACAGCCATGTGGCATAGCTTTCCCATTTGAACCAAGTCAGATGCTCGGGCATTGCTGCGGGGGCGACCATGTATTTCTGCACATGGTAGAACCCGCCGCCATGAACCTGCCATTCCTCACCATCCGCGCCCGAGGCCAGAGCCGCATCGCGTTTGAGGCCAAGATCAAGCGCAATGAAATAGAAGCTGGAGCCGATCCACGCGATGGCGGTGATCACATGCAGCCAGCGCACCGCAAACTCGGCCCAATGAAGAAGAATCGTGGTATCCATTAACTGCCCCGATAGGTGGAATAGCCATAAGGTGAAAGAAGAAGCGGCACATGGTAGTGATCCTGCGCCGACATCCCGAAGCGGATCGGAACGGTATCGAGGAACAAGGGTGCCGCCCCGTCCTGCCCTGTGGCGCGCAGATAATCGCCCGCATGAAACACCAATTCATATTCGCCCGTGGCAAACTCGCCCTCGGGCAGGATCGCACCATCGGTGCGGCCATCTGCATTGGTCGTTTTACGCGCCATCATCACCCGAGCCTCGCCGTCAATGCGGTAGAGTTCAATACGCAACCCCTCGGCGGGGCAGCCGCGTGCCGTGTCCAACACATGCGTTGTCAAAAATCCGGGCATCAAGGACCTCTCTCTCTAGGCAATGCCCGTTTTTCGGGCGAAAACTGGCCAAGCACAAACCCCAAGAGCTTTGAGGCAGTTTCTGATCTTTTTTGAAAGCGAAGCGCGCTTTATCCTGTATCTAACGAATAAAACGGAGGGCGGACAGTGCAGAGATATCCCCGCGATATGAGTGGCTATGGTGCGGATGTGCCTGATGCGGCTTGGCCCAAAGGTGCCAAGATCGCCGTGCAGATCGTATTGAATTACGAAGAAGGCGGCGAAAACAACATTCTGCATGGCGATGCCGCCTCTGAGGCCTTCCTGTCCGAGATCGTGGGGGCTGCGGCTTGGCCCGATCAGCGCCATTGGAATATGGAATCGATCTATGAATACGGGGCGCGGGCGGGGTTTTGGCGGTTGCACCGCATGTTCACGCAAATGGATATTCCCGTCACCGTTTATGGCGTGGCCAGCGCCTTGGCGCGCAACCCCGAACAGGTCGAAGCGATACTGGCCGCCGATTGGGAAATCGCCTCGCATGGTCTGAAATGGGTGGAGCATAAAGATATGCCCCCCGAGGAAGAGCGCGCCCAAATCGCAGAAGCCATCCGCCTGCATAACGAGGTTGTGGGCCAGCCGCCGCGGGGCTGGTACACGGGACGCTGTTCAATGAATACGGTCGATCTGGCCGCGGAGACAGGGCAGTTCGACTATATCAGCGATGATTACGCCGATGATCTGCCCTATTGGCGCCAGATCAACGGGCGCGATCAATTGATGATCCCGTATACATTGGATGCCAATGATATGCGCTTTGCCACGCCGCAGGGGTTTAATGCGGGCGATCAGTTTGAAAGCTATCTCAAAGATGCCTTTGATACCCTTTATGCCGAGGGTCAGGAGGGGCGGCCCAAGATGATGTCCATCGGGCTGCATTGCCGTTTGATCGGACGCCCGGGGCGGGCCGCGGCGCTCAAGCGTTTCCTTGATTATGCGTGCGGCCATGCGGATGTCTGGTTTGCGCGGCGCATTGATATTGCCACGCATTGGGCTGCCACCCACCCTGCCCCTAAGGCTGTCACCCGCCCCTCGCAAATGTCGCGGAATGAGTTCGTTGCAGCTTTTGGCGGCATCTATGAGCATTCCCCATGGATCGCCGAACGCGCCTTCGATCTTGAGCTTGGCCCCGCCCATGACCGCGCGGCGGGCCTGTCCAACGCCTTGGCCCGTGCGTTTCGCACCGCCAGCCATGATGAGAGGCTTGGCGTCTTGCGCGCCCATCCCGATCTGGCAGGCAAACTGGCCGCAGCCAAGCGCCTGACCGAGGAGAGCAGCGCCGAGCAGGCCAGTGCAGGGCTTGATGCCCTGACAGATGCCGAGCGCGAGGCCTTCACAAGCCTGAACAGCGCCTATGTCGCCAAACATGGCTTTCCCTTTATCATCGCCGTGCGCGACCATGATAAAGCGTCGATCTTGGCGGCCTTCCAGACCCGTCTGGAGAACGAGACCGGCCTCGAATTCGACACGGCCTGTCGTCAGGTCGAGCGGATCGGCAGGCTCAGGCTGGAAGCCGCCTTGGCCTAACGTAAGGGGCGCTTTTTCGGGGCTTTGCAGGCCAAGCCGAAGGCAGGCCGAACGCACAGCCCCGATCGCCTTGTGAAGTGGTCAAATGTGACTGTGATCTGAGGCGTGATCTGCTTGAGGCGGAAATATGGGCAGGTATGGCCGCTGCTGGCAGGAAATTATCCCGCAAGAGGGCCGCATTTTAAGCGGAACCCGTCGAAACGACCTTGCGGCGCTCTTTCCTCTTTCCAAGCAATGACGCTGAGATTAACGTCTCCCCCCATAAAACAACACTTGTCCAACACGAGGTTTACCATGAAAAAGATTCTGCTGGCTTCGGCCGCATCCCTTGCAATGACAGGCGGCGCGCTTGCCGATGGTCATAGCAACTCTGTTTCGCTCGGCGTTATCGTCGGCTTCACTGGCCCGATTGAATCGCTGGCCCCCGCAATGGCGGGTGGCGCTGAATTGGCGATGGCCGAAGTCACCGAAAGCGGCAACCTGCTTGATGGAACTGCCGTGACCTCCGTTCGTGCGGACTCCACCTGTATCGACGCAGCTGCCGCGACGGCTGCTGCCGAGCGTCTGATCACCGCTGATGGCGTAAGCGGCATCGTTGGCGCCGATTGTTCGGGCGTGACAACAGCGATCCTGTCCAATGTTGCCGTTCCAAACGGCATGGTCATGGTATCGCCTTCCGCGACGTCGCCTGCTCTGTCGACTGTTGAAGACAACGGCCTGTTCTTCCGCACAGCCCCTTCTGACGCACGTCAGGGTGTTGTGATGACCGAAGTGATCATGGATCGTGGCATCAACGAAGTTGCCGTGACCTACACCAATAACGACTATGGCCTTGGCCTTGCTGACGCCTTCGCAGCAGCATTCGAAGCGGCAGGCGGCACTGTCACCCTCGTTGCAGCGCATGAAGATGGCCGCGCTGACTACTCCGCAGAAGTTGGCTCGCTGGCATCCGCCGGTGGTGAAGCTCTCGTTGTTGCGGGCTATGTTGATCAAGGCGGTGCGGGTATCATCCAGGCCGCGCTCGACACAGGTGCTTTCGATACATTCGTCTTCCCTGACGGCATGATCAGCCAAGCCCTGACCGATAATTTCGGCTCCGATATCAACGGATCCTTCGGCCAGCACCCCGGCACCGATAGCGAAGGCGCGTCTGTCTATGAAGGTATGGCCGAAGCTGCTGGCATCGACGGCACATCGCCTTTCTCCAAGGAAGCCTATGACGCAGCAGCCCTGATCATGCTGGCCATGCAGGCGGCGGGCTCTACTGCTCCTGGCGATTATGCGGGTCACATCATGGATGTCGCAAACGCACCTGGCACACCGATCCTGCCTGGTCAGTTGGGCATGGCGCTTGAGCTTATCGCGGCTGGCGAAGATGTAGATTACATCGGTGCCTCGGCTGTTGAGCTGATCGGACCAGGTGAATCGGCGGGCGCATATCGCGAGATTGAAATCGTCGATGGCGAAATCGCGACCGCTCAGTTCCGTTAATCCGACCTGAGATAAGTTCCGAGCAGTCCGGCCCATGGTCGGGCTGCTCTTTATAAAGGCCCCGCGCGCCTCTGACCGCAGTTTTCATTCGACACATCCAAATCGGTTTTCTCAAAACCTGTGACAGGCATTTGGAAAGCCGCTTTTCAAAGATGGAACGCTCCCCATGATCGAGGTCAAAGACCTTCACAAACATTTCGGCGGCTTTCATGCCGTTGATGGCGCAAGCCTGAGGATTGAAACTGGCTCTATCACAGGGCTTGTCGGCCCCAATGGTGCTGGAAAAACAACGCTTTTCAATGTGATAGCTGGTGTTCTTGAACCCACATTCGGCGAGGTCTGGATGGATGGCGAGAATATCACGGGCCTCAAACCGCATGAATTATTCGGCAAGGGCCTGCTGCGCACCTTCCAGATCGCGCATGAATTTTCCTCCATGTCCTGCCGCGAGAACCTGATGATGGTGCCCGCCGACCAGATCGGTGAAACGCTCTGGAACACATGGTTCGGGCGCAAACGCATCGCCGATCAGGAACGCGCCCTGCGCGCCAAGGCCGATGAGGTGCTGGAATTCCTGACCGTCGAGCATCTGGCCGACCACCCTGCAGGGGCCATATCGGGCGGTCAGAAAAAGCTGCTGGAACTGGGCCGCACCATGATGGTGGATGCCAAGATCGTCTTTCTTGATGAGGTGGGCGCTGGCGTGAACCGCACCCTTCTCAACACGATCGCCGATGCCATCATCCGCCTCAACAAAGAGCGCGGCTATACCTTCTGCGTGATCGAGCATGATATGGATTTCATCGGCCGCCTCTGCGACCCCGTCATCGTGATGGCGGAAGGTAAGGTGCTGGCCGAAGGCACGCTTGACCAGATCAAGGCCAATGAGGACGTGATCGAGGCCTATCTGGGCACAGGTCTGAAAAACAAGGATAAAATCGAGGCATGAGCGGCGAACAACCTTTCCTTATCGGCAGTGAGATGACAGGCGGCTATGGCAAGGGCGCCGATATCCTGCATGACTGCACCATTGCCGTTGATCCCGGCCAGATCGCTGTGATCGTGGGCCCCAATGGCGCGGGCAAATCCACTGGCATGAAGGCCGTTTTCGGCATGCTGAACCTGCGCAAGGGTCATGTGATGCTGGATGGCGAAGACATCACCCATCTCTCCCCGCAGGACCGTGTGGCCAAGGGCATGGGCTTTGTGCCCCAGACCAACAATATCTTCGGTTCCATGACCGTCGAGGAAAACCTTGAGATGGGCGCATTCATCCGCCGCGATGATTTCCGCGATACAATGGATCAGATTTACACGCTCTTCCCGATCCTGAAGGAAAAACGCCGCCAAGCCGCAGGCGAGCTTTCGGGCGGTCAGCGCCAGCAAGTGGCCGTGGGGCGTGCACTGATGACCAAACCCAAGGTCTTGATGCTGGATGAACCGACAGCGGGCGTCTCGCCGATTGTGATGGATGAGCTGTTTGACCGTATCATTGAGGTCAGCCGCACGGGTATTCCGATCCTGATGGTGGAACAAAATGCCCGCCAAGCGCTTGAAATTGCAGATAAAGGCTATGTTTTGGTGCAAGGCCGTAATGCCTTTACGGGCACTGGCAAAGAGCTTCTGGCCGACCCGGAAGTTCGCAAAAGCTTTCTCGGGGGCTAGGCGCGTCATGATCCGCACCCTCCCCCTTGCCCTGCTTCTGGCCAGCCCCGCACTGGCCGAGCCTTGGGCCTGCGAATTTACCGTGGAATGCGTGGTCTCGGAAACCTGTTCGCAGAGCGGTTATGAGGTGGAAATTCTGGCCGCCGACCATGAGGGGCAATTGTTTCTCTCCTCCATGGTGGGCGACACGCCGATCATCCGCCTGTCACAACCCGAAGCCATTCCCGCCGCCTATGCCAGTTCCGGCGCGCATGGCCCCTCCGCGATGATCACGATCCATTCTGACGGATCGGCGCTGATGAGCGCGCATATCTTCGATGAGGGCACCATGGCCGTCACCTATTTTGGCACATGTGAGGCCCTGTGATGCAAAACAGCCTCTGCCTTCCCCTTACATCCTTTCGCCCGTCCGATTGTCGAGAAAGCTGACCGATGGATATTCTCAACGCCGTTGTGGCGCTCCTGAACTTTGTAATCATCCCCGCCACCGCCTATGGCGCGCAGCTTGCGCTTGGCGCGCTCGGGGTCACGCTGATCTATGGCATCCTGCGTTTCTCCAATTTCGCCCATGGCGATACGATGGCCTTTGGTGCGATGGCCACCATCCTTGTGACATGGTGGTTGCAGGGCATGGGGGTCTCGCTCGGGCCGCTTCCCACGGCGCTTCTGGCCTTGCCAATCGGCATTCTGGCCACGGGGCTTTTGGTGATCGGCACAGATAAACTGGTCTATAAATTCTACCGCCAGCAAAAGGCCAAACCTGTGATTTTCGTGATCGCATCGCTTGGTGTAATGTTCGTAATGAACGGCATTGTGCGCTTTATCATTGGCGTAGATGACCAACGCTTTGCCGATGGCGAACGCTTCATCATCTCAGCCCGCAATTTCCGCGAGATGACAGGCCTTGATGAGGGTCTCGCCTTTCGCACCAGCCAAGGCCTGACCATCGTGATCGCGGTGATCGCCGTGGCGCTGTTGTTCTGGTTTCTCAACAAGACCCGCACGGGCAAATCCATGCGCGCCTTTTCCGACAATGAAGATCTTGCCCTTTTGTCAGGCATCAACCCCGAACGTGTGGTTCTGGTGACTTGGCTGATCGTGGCGGCTTTGGCGACAACGGCGGGCGTGCTCTATGGCCTCGATAAAAGCTTCAAGCCTTTCACCTATTTCCAATTGCTGCTGCCAATCTTTGCAGCGGCCATTGTGGGCGGCCTCGGCAACCCGCTCGGCGCGATTTTGGGCGGCTTCCTGATCGCTTTCTCCGAGATCAGCATCACCTATGCCTTCCGCAAGGTTGTGGGCTATCTCGGGCCTGAGGATTGGTCGCCGGACGGACTGCTGCAATTGCTCTCTACAGATTACAAATTCGCCGTCAGCTTCGGCATTCTATTGATCGTGCTCCTGTTCAAGCCAACGGGGATCATGAAAGGGAAATCGGTATGATGAAATCCATGGAACCGAAACACCTCGCATTATTCGGCTTGGTGATCGCGCTTTATCTCGGCACAGGCTTCCTGCAATCCTGGAACACGATGTTGAGCATTTTCAATATGGGTCTGATCTCCTGCATCATGGCCTTGGGCGTGAATATGCAATGGGGCTATGCGGGCCTGTTCAATGTCGGCGTCATGGGCTTTGTGGCCTTGGGCGGTCTGGCAGGGGTGCTGGTCGCGATGGACCCTGTTGAAGGCGCATGGGGCACGGATGGTGCTTTGCGCATTCTTCTCGCCCTGATCCTTGGCGCGGCCACCATTCTGGGGGCGATCCTTGTCTGGTCGAAACTGCCCAAAGGGAAACTCAGGGGTCTGGCCGTCACCACGATCCTTGTCGCGGGCTTTTTCATCTTCCGCGCGGTGTTTGATGGCGGTGTCGCCGTGGTTGAGGCGATTGACCCCGCCCTGACAGGCAATATCGGCGGGCTTGGCCTGCCTGTCATCCTTGCATGGCCCGTGGGCGGTCTTTTCGCGGCGGGGGCGGCTTGGATCATCGGCAAAACAGCGCTTGGCCTGCGCTCCGATTATCTGGCCATCGCCACATTGGGCATCGCCGAGATCATCATTTCCGTGATGAAAAACGAGGATTGGCTGGCGCGCGGCGTGAAAAACGTCACAGGCGTGCCCCGCCCCGTCCCCTATGAAGTAGACCTGCAGCAAGCCGAATGGTTCCTCAGCCTTGCCACCCGCATCGGGGCCGATCCCGTGACCTTCTCCTCCATCTTCGTCAAACTCTGCTATGCCTCGCTGTTCATTGTGGTTCTGCTGACGCTGATCTGGCTCACCGAGAAGGCGCTGAACTCACCATGGGGCCGCATGATGCGCGCGATCCGTGATAATGAGGTTTCGGCCTCCGCCATGGGCAAGAATGTCAAAGCCCGCCATCTGCAAATCTTCGTCCTCGGCTCCGCCGTCTGCGGCCTTGCGGGCGCGATGATGACCACGCTTGATGGCCAATTGGTGCCTGGCACCTATCAGCCCCTGCGCTTCACCTTCCTGATCTGGGTGATGGTGATTGTGGGTGGCTCGGGCAATAATTGGGGCGCTGTTTTGGGCGGCTTCCTGATCTACTGGCTCTGGATTCAGGTCGAACCACTTGGCCTGATGCTGATGCAAGGCATCACGGCTGGCATGAGCGAAGGCAATGCCCTGCGCGAGCATCTGATCGACTCGGCCGCCTATATGCGCCTGATGACCATGGGCCTGATCCTGCTGCTGGTGCTGCGCTTCAGCCCGCGCGGCCTGATCCCCGAGCGCTAGGCCTCCACCACATCATCACAACACAGCAAAAGGGGCGGATCATCACCGCCCCTTTTTCACATCTTTGCTTTAAAAATACTTCCGCCGGAGGCGGCCTGAACAGCGCGCGCTCTAGCGCCCTTCGAAGGTGGCGGGACGTTTCTCCAAAAAGGCCAAAACCCCTTCCTTGAAATCCCGCGTATTCCCGCATTGCCCCTGCAATTGTCCCTCAAGCATCAATTGCTCTTCCAAGCTGTTCCCCCATGAAGCCTGCATCACCTGCTTCACGCGCTTGAAAGCCTCGGTCGGACCATTGGCCAGATACTCGGCCCGTCCGCGCCAATGCGCCTCGAACCCGTCATCGGGCACAGCTTCAAAGATCATTCCCAATTCGCTGGCCTGATCGGCGCTGATCTTATCCGCAAAGAGAGCTGCCCCCATCGCCTTGGCCATCCCGATCTTGCGGGGCAGCACATAGCTGCCGCCTGCATCGGGAATAAGCCCGATCCGCGTAAAGGCCTGAATGAAACTCGCAGATTGCGAGGCAATCACCACATCACAGATCAAAGCCAGATTGGCCCCCGCCCCTGCCGCTGTGCCATTCACAGCCGCAATCACAGGCACAGGGCATTCCACAACCGCCATCAGCATCGGAATATATTCATCCCGCAAGGTCCGCTCGAGATTGAGGTTCGCCACACTCGCGCGATCCCCCAAATCTTGGCCCGAACAAAACGCCCTGCCTGCACCCGTGATCACCACAGCCCGCGCCGTTTTCCCCGCATTGCCAACCGCATGGGTGATCTCGGCACGCATCTGCGTGTTCAGCGCATTCATCACATCGGGGCGGTTCAAGGTGAGGACTGCAAGGCCCTCCGCCTCTTCAAGCGTGATCGTTTCATATTGCATCAGATGCTCCTTCCAAAGGGCTTGGAAAGGAGCATACCAAACTGATCGGTTCAGAAAAGCGGAAACGCCGCGTCACATCTCAGGATTTCGGCGCGGAGCCCTCATCTCCCAGAAGATCACGCAATCGCGCCTCTTCCTCGGCGCTCAAAGCCTGCTCGCCAATGGCCTGCGCGGTCGAGCGGCGCCTGACATAGCCAAAGGCCAGTCCAAGCCCCACCAAAAGCAATATCGGCCCCGCTGCCCAAAGCGCGATGGTGCTGCCCGTCATGGGCGGGCGCATCAGCACATATTCGCCATAACGGTCCACAACTTCGCCAAGCACTTCCTCGTTGGAATTCCCCCCAAGGATCAATTCGCGCACGTAAAGGCGCAAATCACGGGCCACTTCGGCATTGGATTCGTCAATCGATTCATTGCGGCAGACCACACAGCGCAGCAAGGTCGAGATATCGCGTGCCCGCGCCTCAAGCTCGGGGTCCTCCATCACCTCATCAGGCTGAACCGCCCAAACCGGTGCGGGCAAGCCCGCGCCCAAAGCAAGCGCGAGCATAAGGGCCAAAGCACGCATCATTCCGCAGGCACTCCCGCTTGCCCACCAGATGGCGGGGGCGTTGCGCCACCCCGTTCTTTCGCAGCCCCTGCCGCCACGCGGTAACGGCGGTCGGTCAGGCTCAACAATCCACCAAGCGCCATGATGATCGTGCCGCCCCAAATCCAATTGGCAAAGGGCTTGATCCAAACCCGAACGGCCCATCCCCCATTATCCTGAGGATCGCCAAGCGTGACATAGACATCGCGGGTAAAGCCGCCATCAATGCCGGCCTCGGTCGTGGGCATGCCCGCCACGGGATAGATGCGCTTTTCGGGGTCAAGCATGGCAACCGTTTCCCCCTCTTGCATCACCCGCACATGGCCCATGGTCGAGATGTAATTCGGGCCTTGCACCCGCTCGACATCCTCCAGCACGATTGTATAGGCGCCCACCTCATAGGCCTCGCCAATCTGCGCCACGCGGATATCTTCCTGCTGGTAGGTCACCAGACAAACCACACCGAACATGGTTACGCCCACACCTGCATGGGCCACGCTCTTGCCCCAATCGGCGCGCGGCAACCGTGTCAGGCGTGCCAAACGGTTGCTCACAGCCCCGCGCCCCGTGCGCGACCACAGATCAACCATGGCGCCTGCCACCAGCCAAACCGACAGCGCAATGCCAATCGGCCCGATGGCACTATCGCCCGTGAAAACGGCATAGGCCAACAGCCCTGACGCCACCGCCAAGGCACCTGCCCCGATCAAACCATTCATGGTGCGGCCGATCTTGGCCCGCTTCCATGACAGCATCGCCCCAATCGGCATGGCAATCGCCAGCGCCAGAACAAAGGGCGTGAAAGCCGCATTGAAGAAAGGTGGGCCTACAGACAGCGTGCGGTCAAAGAACATCTCGGCCACCAAGGGCCAGATCGTCCCAATAAAGACCACAAAGGTCGAGACCGCCAACAACAGGTTATTGAGCACCAGCCCGCTTTCACGGCTGACCATCGAAAAGACGCCTTTGGCCTCCATCGCCGTGGCGCGCGCGGCAAACAACGCCAATGCACCGCCCATGAACACACATAGGATCATCAAAATGAACACCCCGCGTTCGGGGTCATTGGCAAAAGCATGCACGCTGGTCAAAACGCCCGAACGCACGATGAATGTACCGATCAGGGAAAAGCCAAAGGCAAGGATCGCCAAAAGGATCGTCCAGCTTTTCAACGCTTCCCGCTTCTCGACCACAATGGCCGAATGCAACAAGGCCGCGCCCAAAAGCCAAGGCATGAAGGAGGCGTTCTCGACAGGATCCCAGAACCAGAAACCGCCCCAGCCAAGCTCGTAATAGGCCCACCATGAGCCAAGCCCGATCCCGATGGTCAAAAACACCCAAGCCGCCAAGGTCCAAGGCCGCACCCAACGCCCCCAAGCGGCATCAACATGCCCCTCGATCAGGGCCGCGACCGCAAAGGAAAACGCCATCGAAAGCCCGACATAGCCCAAATACAAAAACGGCGGATGAAAGGCGAGGCCCGGGTCCTGCAAGAGTGGGTTCAGATCCTGCCCGTTGAAGGGCGGCACCGCCAAGCGCGTGAACGGGTTGGAGGTCCACAGGATAAAGGCAAAAAACGCCACCGCCACTGAGGATTGCACCGCCAGCACCCGCGCGCGCAAGCTTGGCGGCAGATTGCCCCCGAACCAAGCGGCACAGGCCCCAAATAGCGTCAGGATCAACACCCAAAGCAGTAGCGATCCCTCATGATTGCCCCAAACGCCCGTGATCTTGTAGATCAGCGGCTTATCGGTGTGCGAATTCGCAACCACCAGATTCAACGAGAAATCCGAGGTCACAAACGCATAGGTGAGCGCTGCAAAACTTGCCGCGGTCAGGGCGAATTGCACGCTGGCCGCGGGCGAGGCCACAGCCATCCACCCTCCCCAGCCTTTATGCGCCCCAATCAGGGGCACGATCATCTGAAAAACGGCCACAGCAAAGGCCAAGATCAGGGCGAAATGTCCGAGTTCTACTATCATGGGGTAAACCTTAGGCCTGCTTGAGAAAGTTTCCAATAGAGGAAACAGGGACGCAAGGCCGCAGGCCCGCTCACAAGCCTGTTATGCGCGCCTCTTTGCTTGGCAAATACTTTGGGGGAGCCGCCCTTGGGCGGCGGGGGCAAAGCCCCGCTGCTCCCCACGCTTTATCTGCCGCGGAACAAACTGCCCAAAACGCCTCGCACCAAGGCCTGCCCCGAGCGGGTGCCCAATTGGCGCGCAAAACTCTTGGCAAAAGCCGTTCCAACCGAATCCGATCGCGAGGAGCGCGACCGGCTGGATCTCGATGATCCACTGGATGAACCGCCACTATACCGCCGGCCAGAATTGAACTCGCGCTCCTCTTGCTTGGCGCGCGCCGCATCGGCTTTGGCCTGTTCTTCCAGACGCTCGACTTCCTCGGCCTCGCGCGCGGCCTCCTGTGCGCGGCTGGTCAAAATCTCAAACGCGCTTTCACGGTCGATCTCGGCCTAATATTTCCCCGCCAAGGGCGACATCCCCATCAGGGCGGCACGGGTCGCAGGAGCCAGCGGGCCCAATTGCGAGGATGGCGGGCGGATCAATGTGCGCTGTACCACGCCTGGAATACCTTTTCTCTCCAGCATGGATGTCACGGCTTCACCAACACCCACTTCGCGGATCGCATCTTCGGTGTCGAAATCAGGGTTGGCGCGGTAATTTTCCGCCGCTTGGCGCAATTCGCGCTGATCCTTGGCCGTAAAGGCGCGCAGCGCATGCTGCACACGATTACCAAGCTGGCCCAGAATATCCTCGGGCACATCGGCGGGGTTTTGGGTGATGAAATAGACCCCAACCCCTTTGGAGCGGATCAGGCGTGCCACCTGCTCGACCTTATTGACCAGCGCTTTGGGCGCGTCATCAAACAACAGATGCGCCTCATCAAAGAAGAAAACCAGCTTGGGCTTATCGGGGTCGCCGACCTCGGGCAGGGTCTCGAACAGCTCGGAAAGCAGCCAAAGCAGGAAGGTCGCGTAAAGACGTGGCGAATTCATTAATTTATCAGCCGCCAGAATATTGATCCGCCCGAAACCTTCAGGATCGGCCAGCATGATATCGGCCAGATCAAGGGCAGGCTCACCAAAGAGGTTCTCGCCGCCCTGCTCTTCCAGAACCAGCAAACGCCGCTGGATCGCACCAATCGAAGAGGTCGCGATATTGCCATAGCGCAGGCCAAGCGTGTCGCGATTCTCGCCCACCCAAACCAGAAGCGATTGCAAATCCTTCAAATCCAGAAGCGCCAAACCTTCCTCATCCGAGACGCGGAAGGCGATGTTCAGAATTCCCTCTTGCGCCTCGGACAGCTCCAGCATCCGCGAGATCAGCAAAGGCCCCATCTCGGAAACGGTGGTGCGCACGGGATGGCCCTGCTGGCCGTAAAGATCCCAGAACGTGACGGGAAAGGCGCGATAGGCATATTCATCAAAAGCGATTGTCTGCGCGCGGCTGGTAAAGGCCTCATGCAGTTTGAAATCGGCCGTGCCCGAGGCCGCCAGCCCCGACAAATCACCCTTCACATCCGAGAGAAACACAGGAACGCCCGCTGCCGAGAAACTTTCAGCGAGGATTTGCAGGGTAACCGTTTTACCCGTGCCCGTTGCCCCCGCAATCAACCCGTGACGGTTTGCGTATTTCATCAAAAGCGATTGTGGCTCGGCGTAATCCGTGCCGCCGCCGCCAATAAAAATGCTCTCACTCATAGGTGTTATGCCCCCGCAACAATCCTGACTTCGTGCCAACATACATTCTTAACCACTTTACGCTAGCGTGGTTTGCACATGCCCCCTGTTTCCCTCGGGGTGGCATGGACTTCCTCCCTGTTGACTGGCCGCGCCCCTTCAAAAGGGCGCGGTTTTTTTTGACATCAAAAAATGTGATCAGAGAGATGAATTCCCCTGTTGACCAATACGTTAACCTATCATAGCGTTCGGTCCATAAAGTCGGCCAGTCCGACGGGGAGTTAAAAAAACTGCGGAAAGGGTCTCGAATTTCGGGCCCTTTTCTGTTTCTGGAGCACCGCTGCCGCGCCCTTCCCCAAGCCTTGAATAGATCGGCGAAACTTGGCCCATTCACACAGAGCTGTTATTCATGGCAGTGCTTTTTGCCCTGACATGGCGCCTGCACCATGCTAGCCACGGGCAAAGATAATTTGATCAAAGGCAAGGACCGCGACAGATGAATTTTGCATTGCGCCTATTTCCAGCACTTCTTCTTGGATGCCTCGCGCTTCCTGCACTCGCACAAGAGGCGTCCGAGGACACCCCGACTGCGTCCGAGACACTGCCCTTGGGCGAACCCGTGGAGCCTGCCCTTGGCTCGACCTATGTGGCCGAAACCCATGGGGATTGGGAAATCCGCTGCATCACAGTGGAAGAAGGCGAGTTCGAGCCGTGCCAACTCTATCAGCTTCTCACCGATGCCGAAGGCAATGCCGTGGCCGAATTCAACGTCTTTGATGTGGCAGATGATGATCCCGTTGTGGCAGGCGCCACGATCATCACCCCGCTCGACACTCTGCTGACTCCGGGCTTGCGATTGGCGATTGATGAGAGCAATCAAACCCGCTTTCCTTTCGGCTTTTGCCAGCAGATCGGGTGTTTCGTGCGCCTTGGCCTGACCGAGGATGATCTATCCGCCTTCCGCAATGGCGGTGTCGCGAATGTAACCATCGTGCCTTTGCCAGCCCCCGACCAAGAGGTTGTGCTTGAGGCCTCCTTGTCGGGCTTCACAGCGGGTTTCGCAGCGCTTGAGGCGCGAAGCCCTGCAGCCGCACAATAAGCGAAATCAACGGCGGCCCTTTTAATATAGGGGCCGCGTGTTACAGGGGCGGGTTCAAGGCGCTTTGCGCAGGGCCAAAACCGCGTTGAAGCCGCCAAAGGCAAATGCATTGGTCAGACAGGCCGTGACCTTGGCCTCGCGCGCTTCATTGGGCACCACATCCAAAGCACATTCCGGATCAGGTTCCTGATAGCCGATGGTGGGGGCAATCACCCCGTCCTTGAGCGCCATGATACAGGCCAGAAGCTCCACCGCGCCTGTGCCGCCGATCAGATGGCCATGCATGGATTTGGTCGAGGACATCATCAGATCATTGGCATGATGGCCAAATACATCCGCCACAGCGCCGCTTTCAACTTTGTCATTGGCCACAGTGCCCGTGCCATGTGCGTTGATATATCCAATATCTGATGGGTTTAGCCCCGCATCCTCAAGTGCACCTGAAATAGCACGCCCCGCCCCCTGTTTCGAGGGCATCACGATATCACTGGCATCAGAGGTCATCGCAAAGCCCACGACTTCGGCCAGAATATCGGCCCCGCGCGCACGGGCATGCTCATATTCCTCGAAGACGAAAACCGCAGCCCCCTCGCCCTGCACCATGCCATTGCGATTGGCGCTGAAGGGACGGCAGGCATCCTTAGACATGACCCGCAGGCCTTCCCACGCCTTCACCCCGCCAAAAGACAGCATCGCCTCCGAGCCGCCCGTGACCATCACATCACAGCCCCCGCCTCGGATCAGCTGGAACGCCAATCCCATCGCATGGTTTGACGAGGCACAGGCCGTTGCCACGGAAAATCCTGGGCCCTGTAGGTTATATTCAATCGCCACATGGCTTGCGGCGGCATTGTTCATCAGCTTGGGCACCACGAAAGGATGGACGCGGTTCTTCCCCTCTTCATAGACCGAGCGGTAATTCTCATCCCACGTATTCACGCCGCCGCCCGCAGTGCCAAGCACCACACCCGCACGGGCCGAGCCTTCGCTGACTGCACCGAGCCCTGCGCTCTGCATGGCTTGGCGGGCGGCGATCAGGGTGAATTGGGTGAAGCGGTCATAGAGGGCGATTTGCTGGCGGTTGAACAGGGCGTCAGGGTCATAACCCTTGACCTGCGCGCCGATCCGAACGGTCAGCCGCTCGACATCGCGCAGCTCCAATTGGGTGATCCCGCAGGCCCCTTCGCGCATCGCGCGCAGGGTGGAGGGCACATCATGGCCAAGCGCATTGATTGTGCCCTGACCCGTAATAACGACGCGTTTCATGCGGTTTGCTCGGCCACCAGCCCTTGCACGGCCGCCACGATCGAGGCCACCGAGGAGATATCGAATTCGCTGGCCTCAGGCTCATTGGCGTTGAAAGGCACCGAGATATCAAAGGCTTCCTCGATGGCGAAGATCGATTCCACGAGGCCGAGCGAGTCGATCCCCAGATCTTCCAAGCTCGACTCCATTTTCACATGTTCTGGGTCAAGCACTGCCTGCTCGGCGATAATGGCGATAATCCTGTCTGCGACGCTCTTCGTCATGACGCTCTTCTCCGGTCATTTCCCTTATTGCTCAGATAAGATCACTCATCTGATTTCGAAACGGCTTTTTGCAAGGCTGCTACTGTTTTGGCCAAACGCGGAAGCCGTCTGAGCGCCTTATACATCTCGATATGTGTCTCTATTTTGACAGCGGGGCTGCCCATGACCATACGGCCAGGTCCAAGATTGGAATATATCTTGGTGGCCCCTGCTGCCACAACATCCGATCCGATCTCGATATTATCCGAAACACCGCATTGCCCGCCCAGAACCACACGATCCCCCAGCACGGCCGAGCCCGCAAATCCGACCTGCCCACAAAGCAGACAATCCCGCCCGATGCGGCAATTATGGCCGATATGCACAAGATTATCGATTTTGGTGCCCGAGCCGATTTCGGTATTCGCCACGGTGCCACGATCAATCGCGGCATTGGCACCGATCTCCACATCATCCCCGATCACCACAGTGCCGAGCGAATGGATACGCGTCCAGCTTTGCGGGGCAACAGCGGCATCTTCCTTGCCAAGGCTTTCACGCGCGGCCTCGACCTGACTTTTCTCGGGCGTGACAAAGGAAAATCCGTCGCCGCCGATCACCGCACCAGGCTGGATGATCACCCGATCCCCGATCCGCACCCTCGCGCCGATGCGCACACCTGACAGGATCAGGGCATCTTCGCCAATCTCGGCCCCTTCCGCGATGCTGCTATGCGAGGCGATGCGCGCATTTTCCCCAATGCGCACGCCCTGCCCGATGACGACAAACGGCCCAATCGCGGCCCCTTCGCCGATCTGGGCCCCTGCCTCGATCACGGCTGTTGGGTGAATACCGTCATGGATGATGGGCCCTGCATCCAAGGCCTGCGTCAGGCCCGACATCGCAAAGCGCGGGCGTTTGACGACAATCGCGCCCTTAAGCCCGAGCGCCTGCCAATCCATCCCGTCGGCAATCATCGCGGCGCGCGCATTGCCCGCCGCCAGCCCTTCTGCGAATTTCGGAGACATCGCCAAGGCTAGATGTTCTGGCCCTGCGGATGCAGGCTCGGCCGCGCCGTCCACTTCGATGGAAATATCACCGACGGCTTCGGCATCGAGTGCCGATGCGATATCGCTAATTCTATGGCCCATGTTCAAGCCTTTGCCGCTGCTATGGTTGCGGCTAAGGGTTTAGCTTGAGACCGCGCGGACGGAAACCCCTGCATCTTCCATGGCCCGCCATAAAAGCGCATTTCGGCCATAGACGTCGCGGCGGAAATTGGCCCGCCCGTCTGGTGTAACGAAGGCTGTCCAATAGACCAGATGCACGGGAATGTCCGTTTCAAGCTGAACGGTCGTCTCATTACCCGAGCGCAAGATGCGCTGGTAAAACCCCTCGGGGTCGTCCTGCTGGGGCGCCAGAAGGTGATAGGCCAGCTCCTCGGGGCGATGAACACGCACACAGCCATGCGAATAGGCCCGCACCTCACGCGAGAAAAGATCGCGGGCAGGTGTATCATGCAGATAGATATTCCACTGGTTCGGGAACATGAATTTCACCAGACCAAGCGCATTGCGCTGCGAGGGGGGCTGGCGCAGATCAAAGGGGAAGTTGCGGGTGGTATATTGGCTGAAATCAATGCCATCGCGGCTGACAACACGGCCCCCACGCAACAATTGAAGATGCCCGACCGCTGCGGGATTGGCCTGCATTTGCGGCAGATATTCCCCAACCGTGATCGAGCGGGGCACATACCAGCTTGGGTTGATGACCATATGCTCCATCACATCCGAGAACTCAGGCGTGTGGCGGTCGCTGTCACGATGGCCCACCACGACGCGGGTCTCGAATGTGGGCACTTCGTTATCCACCACCCAAGCGTGGAAATCGGGGATATTCACCAGAATATGGCGTTCGCCACGATCCAGATTCATCCAGCGCTGGCGTTCCATCGACAAGATGACCTGCTCAAGCCGTTCCTCGGGTGCGATGTTGATCTCGGCGATGGTGGCCTCGCCCGCGATACCATCAGGTGTCAGGCCATGATCCGTCTGGAAAGACTGCACAGCTTCCTGAATGCTGGCGTCATAAGATGCGGCTGCAGATCTCTCAAGATACCCCATTGAAATCAAACGGTTACGAAGTGCAATTAAAGCATCCCCCGTATCGCCCGGTTCAAGACGTGAGGCCGAAATGCTTGGCCCCCAGCCGTCTCCAAGGATCACTTCTTCAAGGCTGAACATCTCGCGCTGGAGGCGGCCATAATCGGGATGGGTGGGCGGCAAAGAGCGCATGAATTCGCGCGGATTATCTGCCTCAAGGAACGCGGCCAGCACGTCCGCATGCGGGCGGCGGGGCAGTTCCTTATGGATATCGGCGGCCAATTCGCTTGGCTCAAGAATGCCCGAATTGATGTCTTCGGCATAATCAAGGAACATCCGCGTGGCCAAAGCCTCGGCCTGACCGCGCTGATAGGCGCTGGCGGCATTGCCAAAGGCTGCGCGCAATTCATTGGCATCATATTCGCCAGTGGGAAGGCCGTGATTGCCCGCCTGCTCAAGCGCCTCCATCAGCGCAAAGCGGCGCGCGGTAAAGGCCTCGCCCTCACCTGTCCAGAGGGGCGCGAAATCACGATCTCGGTAAAAGCTTGCCAGCGCGTCATTCTGGGCCGACATCTCGGCGATGGCCTGCCGCTCGGCCGAGAAGGCCGCCGCGAAATCAGCCTCAGCCAGAGCGGGTGTGGCGAGGCCGCCGCCCAAACCAAGTGTCAAACCAGCACCAAAAAGAGCGGAATATACCTGTAATCTGTTCATTTTCTGCTCATCACCCCTGACGATTCATTTTCTTCCAACCAAATCAGCGAGATATCATCAGCCTCCGAGTTGGCCCGATCCTTGCCCTATATCTTGTGGCTCTACGAGTTTTTTACCGCAGATACACGAATTTTTTAAGTGAACCAAATCGAGGACCCGAAACGCGATGATATCGAATCGATCTTCAATCGGCAAAATCCTGCCTAAATTGGGGCTGCAAATTGCTCAAAGTGGAAGTAACACTTTCGAATTATTTCATAATGTGTCATTAACTCCACATCTGGGGTTTAGGTTGTGCCGGCGTCTATGCAGCGCCTTTATGAGTAAAAACGAGAAACACAGCACGTGTCAGATGACGGGGCAGTAGACTAAATGACCAAACCAGTAATTTCCCGCCGCGCTTTACTTGGCGCTTTTGCAGCGTCAACCGTTGCAGCCGCCCCCGTGGCTGCCAATGCATTCGGCTTGTTGCGTGGCGCAGGCGATATCCGCAAACTCGCGATGTATAACGGCCGCACAGGCGAAAACATCGACATGATCTATTGGATCGATGGCGATTACATCCGCCCTGCCCTTGAAGAGATCAATTTCTTCATGCGCGACTGGCGCCGTGACGAAGTGCATCAGATCGATACCCGCACCATCGACGTGATGGCAGCAGCGCATAACCTTCTGGAAACGAATGAGCCCTATACATTGCTCTCGGGCTATCGTTCGCCCGCGACCAATGCGATGCTGCGCGCCAATTCCCGTGGCGTTGCGCGCAATTCGCGGCATATGCAGGGCGAAGCGGCTGATCTGCGACTGAGCTCGCGCTCGGTCAGCCAAGTCGCACGTGCGGCAGCTGCTTGCGAAGCAGGCGGTGTCGGGCGCTATTCGGGCTCCAATTTCGTCCATATGGATTGTGGCCCTGTGCGCACTTGGGGCGGCTGAAACAGCTCTCCCTTTTTTGTGATTGATGAAAAGCCTTGTTTTGCAGGGCTTTTTTGCATCTTGGGGCGCGCGCCTCCGAAAGCTCTGGAAAACACCCTAGTGCAGCTCCATCTTACCCTCATGACCGAGGAAGGAGCCAAAATGCCCAGATATGAGAAATCACCCGATATTGTCGCGGCCCTGACGCCCGAGCAGTTCTATGTCACACAGGAAAGCGGCACCGAGCGTCCCTTCACGGGCGAATATAACGCCCATAAGGAGCCTGGCATTTACGTGGATGTCGTCTCGGGCGAGCCGCTTTTTGCCTCGGCGGATAAATTCGAATCCGGCTGCGGCTGGCCCAGTTTCACCAAACCGATTGAGCCTGCCCATGTGACCGAGCATCGGGACCTGACCCATGGCATGGTGCGCGTGGAAGTACGCTCGCATCACGGTGACAGCCATTTGGGCCATGTCTTTACCGATGGCCCGCGCGATAAGGGCGGTTTGCGCTATTGCATCAATTCGGCCTCGCTGCGCTTCATTCATCGAGATGATATGGAGGCCGAGGGCTATGGGGCCTATCTTGGACAAGTGGAGGATGTAACATGAGCTTGCAACGCGCTGTTTTGGCGGGGGGATGTTTCTGGGGGATGCAGCAATTGATCCGCCGCATGCCCGGAGTGGCCAGCACCCGTGTCGGCTATACGGGCGGCGATGTGCCAAATGCCACCTATCGCAACCATGGCAGCCATGCCGAAGGGATCGAGATCAATTTCGACCCCGAGGTGATCAGCTATCGCCAATTGCTGGAGTTTTTCTTCCAGATCCATGACCCAAGCACCCCGAACCGCCAAGGCAATGATCGTGGCCCCTCCTATCGCTCGGCGATCTATTATGTGACGCCTGAGCAGCGGGAGGTTGCGCTCGACACGATCGCCGATGTCGATGCCTCAGGCCTGTGGCCTGGTAAAGTGGTGACTGAATTGGACCCCGTTGGCGATTTTTGGGAGGCCGAGCCTGAGCATCAGGATTATTTGGAGCGCATCCCGAATGGCTATACCTGCCATTTCATCCGCCCCGATTGGGTTCTGCCCAAGCGCAACGCGGCGGAATAGCTCGTTTAGAACAAGGCTGACGCGCCCCTAATCAGGGCCGCGTCAGCGCGCTTACAAAAGGTCTCTCAGCCCGCCTCGCCCAAGATCCGCAGCGCGTTTTCCTTCAAGATCAGCGGTCGCACCTCATCCTTGAACGGCGCATCGGCGAAATCGGCCAGCCAGCGATCAGGCGTGATCGCAGGCCAATCCGACCCAAAAAGCATCTTTTTCTTCAGGATCGAATTGGCATATTTGATGAAAATCTCGGGGAAGTATTTCGGCGACCAGCCCGACATGTCGAAATAGACATTGGGCTTATGCTGCGCCACCGCCAGCCCCTCTTCCGTCCATGGGAAGGAGGGATGCGCCAGAACAATCGGCATATCGGGGAAATCCACCGCAACATCATCAAGATGCATCGGGTTGGAATATTTCAACCGCATCCCCATACCCCCGCGCATGCCCGAGCCCACGCCTGTCTGCCCCGTATGGAACAGCGCAATCGCGCCTTCCTCGGCGATGGCTTCATAGACGGTATAGGCCGCCTCGCGATCATTGGGGAAAAAGCCCTGCATGGTCGGGTGAAATTTGAAGCCACGCACGCCGAACTCACGCACCAAACGGCGCACCTCACGCGCACCCGCCTTGCCCTTATGGGGGTCGATCGAGGCAAAGGGGATCAGGATATCATCGTTATCGGCGCAAATTCCCGCGACCTCTTCGTTGGAATAGCGTTTGAACCCTGTCTCACGCTCGGCATCAACGGGGAAGATCACGGCTGCGATATTGCGCTCACGGTAATAGGCGGCGGTCTGTTCCACCGTGGGCAGCATGCCCTCGGCCCCTGCGGGGTTCTTGAAATAGGCCGCCATGCCTTCCTGAAATTCATTATAACCGTCATCGCGGCACTGATTGCAGGGCTCTTCCGCATGTGTATGAAAATCAATGGCTTTGACGGATGCGAAATCAACCATAAGGACATGCCTCGACATTTTGTTCACGTTGAGAACCGTTATACTGCATAACGTTTCCTATCCCAACCGAAAATGTGAAGCCTGCCGCGAGGGCGCGGCCTACCCCATCCGCTCCGAGGCGTAAGAGCCTGGCGAGGCAGGGAAAACCACCGTTTTATTGCCATTGATAAAGACGCGGCGATGGATATGGGCATGGATCGCGCGGGCCAGCACCTGTGCTTCGACATCGCGGCCAAGGCTGACATAATCCGAGGAGGATTGCGCATGCGTCACGCGCACGGTGTCTTGCTCGATGATCGGGCCTTCATCCAGATCAGCCGTCACATAATGCGAGGTCGCCCCGATCAGTTTCACCCCGCGCTCATAGGCTTGCTTATAAGGGTTTGCGCCTTTGAAACTGGGCAGAAAGGAATGGTGGATATTGATGATACGGCCTGACATTTTCTGGCACATCTCATCGGACAGGATCTGCATATAGCGCGCCAGAACGATCAACTCCGCCCCCGTATCCTCGACCACCTGCATGATCTGCGCCTCGGCGACAGGCTTGTTTTCCTTCGTCACCTTGATGCAATGGAAGGGGATATCATGGTTCACCACGACCTTTTGGTAATCCAGATGGTTCGAGATCACGGCAACGATATCAATCGGCAAAGCCCCGATGCGCCAGCGATAAAGCAGATCATTAAGGCAATGGCCAAAGCGCGAGACCATGATCACGACCTTCATCTTCTCGGCCTCGTCATGGAAGGCATATTCCATCCCGAATTCATCGGCCGTTTTGGCAAAGCCTTCTTGCAACGCATCAAGCCCCAGACCCTTTTCACTGGCAAAGCTGACGCGCATGAAGAAATTGCCCGTCTCCTGATCATCAAATTGCGAGCTATCGGCGATATTGCAGCCGTGATCGGCCAGATAATTGGCAATGGAGGCAACGATCCCGCGCTTGGAGGCACAGGTCACGGTCAGGGCGAAATTGGTCATGGAATTTGGTCTCGACTACTCAAAGGACTGTGTTTTGTCCTAGATATCCAGCGTGTTGTCACGCTCCCATTTGGAGAAATGCGAGGCATATGAGTGCCATTCCTGCATTTTCATTTTCATATAGGAAACACAGAAGCTCTCGCCCAACATCGCCTTCAGGCCTTCATCGGCATCAAACTCGCGGATCGCATCCAGCAGATTGAGCGGCAGACGGGGGGCGTCTTTGACCAGATGGCCCTCGGCATACATATCGATGTCATGGCGCGGACCAGGATCGGCCTTGGAGCGGATACCAGACAGACCCGCGGCGATAATCACCGCTTGCAGCAGATAGGGGTTGGTCGCACCATCAGGCAGACGCAGCTCAAACCGTCCAGGGCCCGGTACGCGAACCATATGGGTGCGATTGTTGCCCGTCCACGTCACTGTATTGGGGGCCCAAGTCGCGCCTGACACGGTGCGCGGTGCATTAATGCGTTTATAGCTGTTCACCGTCGGATTGGTGATCGCGGCCAGCGCCGAGGCGTGTTTCATGATCCCGCCCAGAAAGCTTTTGCCCTGATCCGAGAGGCCAAGTTCCTTGCTGTCATCGGCAAAGGCGTTGCTCTCGCCCGCCATATCCCAGACCGAGACATGCGCATGGCAGCCATTGCCCGTCAGCCCTTCGATGGGTTTGGGCATGAAGGTGGCGCGCAGCCCGTGTTTCTCGGCCACGGATTTGACCATGAATTTGAAGAAGGAATGCCGATCAGCGGTCACAAGCGCATCGGCAAAATCCCAATTCATCTCGAATTGGCCATTGGCGTCCTCATGATCGTTTTGATAAGGCCCCCAACCCAGCTCGAGCATATAGTCGCAAACCTCTGCAATCACGTCATAACGGCGCATCACAGCCTGTTGGTCATAGCAGGGCTTTTCCGCCGTATCGAACGGGTCCGAGATTTGATCCCCCTCAGGTGTCAGCAAGAAGAACTCGGCCTCGATCCCTGTTTTGACGCGCAACCCTTCCTTGGCGGCCTCGGCCACCAGTGTGCGCAAGACATTGCGCGGGGCTTGCTCAACATCCTCGCCCTCCATCACACAATTGGCGGCAACCCATGCAACCTCGGGCTTCCAAGGCAGTTGGATCACGGTGGCGGGGTCAGGCACGGCCAGCATATCGGGATGGGCAGGCGTCATATCGAGCCATGTGGCAAAGCCCGCAAAGCCCGCGCCTTCTTCCTGCATATCCGCAATCGCTTGTGCAGGCACCAGCTTGGCCCTTTGCCCGCCAAAAAGATCGGTGAAAGAGATCATGAAATATTTGACGCCCTTCTCGGCGGCGAAGGCTGCTAGGTCTGTTGTCATCATATTCCCTTTCATCCAAGTATTTTCTTCAAACTTTATCAGGGGCTTGGCGCTAGATCCCGCCCTGCCCCGGTATCCAATTGGTGCCTGCCAGCGGCACGCCCGCCATGGCGGCGGCTTCAATGGTCAGCGCGCAGAGATCTTCGGGTTCGAGATTGAGCACATGGTTATGCCCGCACGCGCGCGCGATGGTTTGCGCCTCCAAGGTTAGCACCGAGAGGTAATTTCGCAAACGACGCCCCGCCGCGATGGGATCTAGGCGCTTCATCAAGTCAGGGTCTTGCGTGGTGATGCCGGCGGGGTCGCGCCCCTCATGCCAATCATCATAGGCCCCTGCGGTGGTGCCGAGCGCATTATAGTCGGCCTCCCATTTCGGGTCATTATCGCCAAGGGCGATCAAGGCCGCTGTCCCGATCGAGACCGCATCCGCCCCAAGCGCCAAGGCCTTGGCCACATCCGCGCCCGAGCGGACCCCGCCCGAGACGACCAATTGCACCTCGCGGTGCATGCCAAGATCCTGCAAAGCCTGCACGGCGGGGCGGATACAGGCCAAGGTCGGCTGGCCCACATGCTCAATAAAGACATCCTGCGTGGCTGCCGTTCCGCCCTGCATGCCATCCAAAACCACAACATCCGCGCCCGCTTTGACCGCCAAGGCCGTGTCATAATAGGGACGCGCGCCACCGATCTTGATATAGATCGGCTTTTCCCAACCCGTGATCTCGCGCAGTTCCAGAATTTTGATCTCAAGATCATCAGGCCCCGTCCAGTCAGGGTGGCGACAGGCCGAGCGTTGATCAATGCCCACAGGCAAATCGCGCATGCCCGCAACCCTTTCAGTGATCTTCTGGCCCAAAAGCATCCCGCCACCGCCCGGTTTTGCGCCTTGGCCCACAACGATCTCGATCGCATCGGCGCGGCGCAGGTCATCGGGGTTCATCCCGTAACGCGAGGGCAGATATTGATAGACCAGCTTGGAGGAATGGCTGCGTTCTTCCTCGGTCATGCCGCCATCGCCTGTGGTGGTCGAGGTGCCGGCCTCAGAGGCCCCGCGCCCCAGAGCTTCCTTGGCAGGTCCCGAGAGTGAGCCAAAGCTCATCCCCGCAATGGTGATCGGAATATCCAGCTCAATCGGCTTTTTGGCAAAACGGGTTCCAAGCGTGACCTTGGTCTCGCATTTCTCGCGATACCCCTCCAACGGATAGCGCGACATGGACGCGCCCAAGAATAGCAGATCATCGAAATGGGGCACCTTGCGCTTCGCGCCGCCACCCCTGATGTCATAAATGCCCGTGGCCGCCGCACGACGGATCTCGGAATTGATGTCATTGCTGAAGGTCGAGGATTGACGCGGCAGGGTTTGGGGCACGGATTGGGAATTGGGTTTATCGCTCATGTCAAAGCCCTCAATAAGCCGACGCATTGTCGATGTTGAAATGGTAAAGCTGGCGGGCCGAGCCGTAGCGCTTGAACTCTTCGGGTTTGGCATCCGCGCCTGCGCGCTCCAGCAAATCCTCAAGCAAGGCGATATGTTCGGGGCGCATCTCTTTTTCGATACAATCCGCGCCCAGTGATTTGACCGAGCCGCGCACAAAAAGCCGCGCTTCATAGATCGAGTCGCCCAAGGCATCGCCCGCATCGCCCAAGACAACCAAATTGCCCTTTTGCGCCATGAAGGCCGACATATGGCCGATATTGCCATGCACGACGATATCAATGCCCTTCATCGAAATCCCGCAGCGCGAGGAGGCATTGCCCTTGATCACCAGCAAACCGCCATGCGCGGTGGCGCCTGCATATTGGCTGGCATCCCCCTCGACGATCACGGTGCCTGACATCATGTTTTCCGCTACACCCGGCCCGACCGAGCCTTTGACATGGATCTGCGCCTGCTTGTTCATGCCCGCGCAATAATACCCCGTGGGGCCTTTGACGGTGACCTCAATCGGGGCATCCAGCCCCACGGCAATCGCATGCGCGCCCTTGGGGTTGAGGACTTCCCAAACGGTTTCATTGGTCTGCTCGCGCTGGCTTTGCAAAGCGGCATTAAGCGCGCGCAATTCGGTGGTTTCGAGATCAAAGCTTTGCATGGATCAACGCTCCCAGAAATAGACGGTGGCGGGTTCAGGCTCCCAGACGCGGGCGGTATCGATCTCGGGCAGGCCGACAAGGGCGCGGTATTCGCTGCCAAAGGCCACGTAATCCTCGGTCTCGGCCAGAACGGCGGGTTTGCAGGCAATCGGGTCACGCAAAACGCCGAACCCCGTCTTGGTGCCCACAACAAAGGTGTAGAACCCGTCAAGGTCCTTCAGCCCCATCTCCAGCGCCTCGCCCAGATTGGCCCCTTCGCGCATTTTCCATGTCAGATAGGCGGCAGCCACTTCGCTGTCATTCTGGCTGGATACGGTCACGTCTTCGCGCGCCAGTTTGCGGCGCAACGCATTATGGTTCGAGAGCGAGCCATTATGGACAAGGCATTGATCATCCCCCGTTGAAAACGGATGCGCGCCATCGGTAGTCACCGCGCTCTCAGTCGCCATGCGGGTATGGCCGATGCCATGGGTGCCCGCCATCTCGCGCAGCCCGAAACGGCTGGCTACATCGCGTGGCAGTCCCACCTCTTTATAGACCTCCATCGAGGCCCCGCCGCTCATGATCCGCAGGACAGGAAAGGCGGCCTGCATCTCTTGCGGCAAGCTTTCGGCAAGTTCCATAGGGGTGGAGATTACGGCATGGGTGCTGAGCGCGCGCAGGCTGGCCCCTTTGGCATTTTTGCCAAGCCAATCGGCCAGTTGCGGGAAAACTAGATCGGGCGCATCGCTTTGAACCGTTAGTTTATAGGCCGCACTATCACTATAAATCGCCAGCCCCGCACTATCGGGGCCGCGATCTGTCATCGTGATCAGCATATCCGTCATCAGATCGCCAAGCTGCGGGCGAAGCCTATCCGTTTTCAGGAATAAACCGACAATTCCGCACATTCTCTTCTCCATGGTAAATCGCCAAAGTCACATGTGACCCGGCCCTTGAAGAAATTCCTACAGGGAAAGATTAGTTCTTTACAGGAATAATCATATTCCACCGCGCAACCACAAGGCAGATGCACAAAAAAGCGGCAATCGCGGGCGGAAATCAGGAGGTTTGCGGATAGCTGATCACTGCGAGATAGCGGATCGGCAGCTTGGTCAGCCCCTCTGGCCCATGGATCGCATCTGCATCAAAATAGAGGCAATCGCCCGCCTCCAGCGTGAATAATTGGTCGCCATGGCGATAGTCCACCACCCCTTCCAGCATATAGATCGTCTCGATCCCCTCATGCTGGAAGGCGGGGAAAACATCTGAATCCTCGGTCAAGGTGATCAGGTAAGGCTCCACCACCACACCGCTATTGTTGGAGCCGATATGCCCCAAAAGCCTGTAATTATGCCCCGCCCGTGTGCCTGAACGCTGAACCTCCACACCTTCACCCGCCTTCACATGGGTTACTCCGCGCGGCTCGTCATAGGCGCTGAGCAATGACACCAACGGCACCCCCAAAGCATTGGCAAGGCTTTGTAATGTGGTCAGCGACGGCGAGGTCGCGCCATTCTCGATTTTTGAGAGCATACCTGCGGAAATACCCGTTTTCTCGGATAATTCGTGAACGGTCAGGCGCTGGCGTTTGCGCTGGATATGAACCTCGCGGCCGATTGCCAGTTCAAGGTTATTCTCGCGCCGCTCGCGCAGGCTATGGGGGTTTTGACCGCTCATTTTGCTACTCTCGACCCTTAGATACGGTTGAACCCGAAGCGCGAGATTTGGCGATAAGTCTCGCCCGCGCGCAAAACCACCGACGGGTAATCAGGCTGATTGGGCGCATCAGGCCAGCGTTGCGGCTCGATCGCAAGGCCCGAAAAGGCCCCGTAAGGCGCGCCTGCCAGCCCGATATCAGGCCCTGTGTCATGCCCTGCGGCGTCGTAAATTTGTAGGCCCGGCTCATTGGTTTCCACCACCAGTTCCAGCCCGTCGACCGAAAGCCTGCACGCCTCATGCATCGGGGCATCGCCCGTATTCAGGCAGAAATTATGATCGATCTGCGCGCGTCCCATCACGGGATGCGCCTCACGGAAATCAAAGCCTGTGCCCTCAACCGCAACAGGCGCGCCAAGCGGGATTTGTGATTCATCAACAGGTAGATAGCTATCGGCGTTAATCTGCAATTTATGCGCCGACATATCGGGCTGGCCATCCAGCATCCAATAGGTATGTTGCGCGAAATTGCACAAAGTGGTGGCGTCACTGCTGGCCGTGATCTCCACCTCAATCGCCATGCCGTTCAAACGGTATTCCGCCATGACCTGCAGATTGCCCGGAAAGCCCATATGCCCATCAGGCATCAATAGCGTGAACCGCGCAGATGTATCATCATACCCCGCCAGCACCCAGTTCTGGCACCCTGCCCCTTCCGTACCGCCATGCAAGGTCGTGATACCCTTTTCATTGGCATCAAGTGACAGCTTGCGCCCCTCAAGCGTGGTTGAAGCCCCGCCAATGCGGTTGGCAACCCGCCCCACAATCGCCCCGAAATAACGCATTGATCCCAGATAAGGCGCGAAACTATCGCTTCCCAGCACCAAGGGATGATCCACCCCGTCAAGCCGCAGGTCCTGAATGGAGGCACCCCATGTGATCAGTTTGAGCTGCAATTGACCATTGGACAGCGTCACGCGCTGCACGGGCGCGCCATCAGGGGTTTGCCCGAATTCCGAAAGCTTGGCGTTTTGATCAGGGTTTTGGGGCATTTGTCTTCGCTTTTTCGCTGATATTTGGGCCGCTTTTGGCAGGGTTGGCCTGTGACAAAGCACAGATCGCCTCGCAATGCAGCACCGTTTTTCAACGCCCATGCACGGGGTGCTGCCGCGACGGATCACGCAAATGTATACCGACAGGCCATGTTTCGTCTCGTCACAAAAATTATCACAGCCTATAAAGCGATCTATTGACCCAAACCCGATAAGTGATCCCTTTGATTATCAAGGACTTCAAATGCGCCTGAGACTGATAGCAACGCTGCTTGGCAGCCTGATTTGCACCCCCGCATTGGCCGATTGGCAAGACGTGCTCGACAGCGCGCGTGGGCAAACCGTCTATTGGAATGCATGGGGCGGGGATGAGCGGACCAATGCCTTTATCACATGGGTCGGCAGCCAGACCGAGGAGCGTTATGGCGTTGCCATCGAGCATGTCCGCCTCAGCGACACGGCCGAGGCCGTGACGCGGGTGATCTCCGAGCGCGCTGCAGGGCGCGATGAGGGCGGATCGGTCGATATGATCTGGATCAACGGGCCGAATTTCCTTGCGATGAAGGAGCAAGACCTCCTTTTTGGTCCCTTTGCCGAGACCTTGCCGAATGCTCAATTCGTGGATTTTTCACAAGGCGCGCCTGCAACGCTGGATTTCACCGTGCCTGTCGAGGGAATGGAAAGCCCGTGGCGTCTGGCCAAATTCGTCTTCTCCTATGACAGTGCGCGCATCGACACCCCGCCGCGCAGCATGGCCGATTTCGTCACATGGGCCGAGGCCAATCCCGGCCGTTTCACCCATCCGCAGGTCACAAATTTCATGGGGGCCACCTTCCTGAAACAGGCCTTGGTGGAACTGGCACCCGATCCCACAGCCCTTTTGAGCCCCGTGACCGATGCCGCGTTTGAGGCGCAAACCGCGCCGCTTTGGGCATGGTATGACGCGCTTCGCCCCAATATGTGGCGCGAGGGCACGGCCTTCCCCGAAAATGAAAGCGTGCAGCAGCAAATGCTCAATGATGGCGAGATCGATATCGCCATGTCCTTTGATCCTGCCTCAACCGCGGCCTCGATTGCGCAAGGGCTTTTGCCAGAGAGCGCCCGCGTTTTTGTTCCCGAAGGCGGCACGATCGGGAATATCAGCTTTGTTGCCATTCCCTATAACGCGGCAAATGCGGCGGGTGCGCAGGTTGTGGCAAACTTCCTGCTCGAGCCCGAAGTGCAGGCCCGCATGCAAAATATCGAGGTGCTCGGCTCCTTCTCGGTGCTGGACCCTGCCCGCCTTGATGCGCAGGCCCAAGCCGCTTTTGAGGCTTTGCCAAGCGCGCCTGCCCTGCCACGGCTGGACGATCTTGGCCCCACCCTGCCTGAGCCGCATGCCAGCTGGATGACCCGCCTGACCGAAGAATGGGCAAGGCGCTACACCCCGTGAGCGCAGGCCGCGCAAAGGCAGCCCCCCTCAGCGCGATTGTGCTGATCACGGTGATCGGGGGGCTATTGCTCCCCATTGCGGCGGGGCTGTGGCAAACGGCCCGCGCGGGTGTGTCGATCCTGCCCTCTATCGGGTCTGAGAGCTTCTCGCTCGCGCCTTTCGCGCAATTGGCGGCCACGCCCGGCTTTGGTACTGCGCTGCGGCTGAGCCTGTTCACAGGATTGGTTGCAACGCTTCTTTCCTTCATTCTGGCGATCGGGTTGACGGCTGCGATGTATGGGCGCCTTTCGGCCCGCGCCCGAGGGCGTTTGCTCACGCCCTTTCTGGCTGCCCCCCATGCTGCCATGGCGATTGGTTTGGCCTTTCTGCTGGCCCCCTCAGGCTGGATCGCGCGGGCGCTCTCCATTGTGACGGGCTGGGACCGCCCGCCCATGATCGCCACAGTGAATGATCCCGCAGGGATCGCGCTGATCCTTGGCTTGATGGTCAAGGAACTGCCCTTCTTGCTTCTGGTGATCTATGCAGCACCCAGCCAATTGCCGGTACGCCAGCATCTGGCCCTTGGCCAATCGCTTGGCTATGGGCGCGGCATGGTCTGGCTCAAGGTGATCACCCCGCAAATCTGGCCGCTGATCCGCCTGCCTGTGATGGTGGTGCTGGCCTATTCGCTTTCGGTTGTGGATATGGCGCTTATTCTGGGGCCATCGCATCCGCCGACCCTCGCGGTCTTGTTGCTGCGGCTGTTTTCCTCGCCCGATATCACCATGCTCCTGCCCGCATCGGCCGGTGCTTTGGTGCAGGCGGCCCTCGTCGCGGGGGCCTTTGCCCTGCTTTGGGGATGCGAGCGTGCTGCACGCCTCATCGGGCGCTGGTGGCTGCGCCGTGGCGCGCGCGGGCTATCACTGCAGCCGCTATTCTGGATGGCAGGTCTCTTCTCGGGCCTTTTATTCGTCTTGGGCGGTTTGGCGATGTTGGCGCTGCTGATCTGGTCGCTGGCATGGCGCTGGAGCTGGCCGATGCTTTTGCCGCAAAGCTGGTCGCTGACGGCATGGGCAAGCCCTGCCTCGGGATGGGCAGATGCGCTTTGGAACACCCTGATCTTGGCCTTTGGAACAACAAGCCTATCGCTGCTTTTGGCGGTGGCGTGGCTGGAGGCCGAGGACAGGCGGGGGCGCGGGCGGGCGCTTGCGCGTGAGGTCTTGATCTATCTTCCCCTACTGGTGCCACAGATCGGCTTTTTGTTCGGGCTCAACATCTTGTTCCTGCAAATGGGCCTGACGGGCGGCTATGCAGCGGTGATCTGGGCGCAGACCCTTTTCGTCTTTCCCTATGTGATGATTGCGCTCTCCGACCCTTGGCGCGCGCTGGACCCAAAATTGCTGCGCTCGGCGGCAGCTTTGGGTGCGGGGCCATGGCGGCGGTTGGTCTTTGTGAAACTGCCCGTATTGCTCACCCCGATCCTCACGGCGGCCGCCATCGGCGTGGCTGTCTCGGTGGCGCAATATCTGCCCACGCTTTTCATGGGCGCGGGACGGATCGCAACATTAACCACAGAGGCCGTGACCCTCTCCTCCGCCTCGGATAGACGGGTGACGGGGGTCTATGCCAGCTTGCAAGCAGGGCTGCCCTTCGCCGCTTATGCTGCGGCCTTTCTGCTGCCCGCGATCCTGTATCGCAACAGGCGGGCGCTGCAATCAGGAGACAGGCCATGAGTTTGGAGCTTCGCGCGCTGACCCTCACCCCCAAGGGCGCAGAGCCCCTGTTCGAACCGCTGAGCCTGACCGTTCAACGCGGTGAGGTAGTGAGTGTCATGGGGCCATCAGGCATTGGCAAATCCAGCTTGCTGGATGCGATTGGCGGGCATCTCTCAAACGGGTTTACCCAAGCAGGCGGGATTTGGCTGTACGGGCGCGACCTTGCCCCCCTGCCGCCTGAAGCACGGCGGATCGGGGTGATGTTCCAAGATGCAGGCTTGTTCCCGCATCTCTCGGTTGGCGATAACCTTGCCTTTGGTTTGACGGCGAATTTGCGCGGGCGCGCAGCACGGCGCGAAAAGGTCGAGACAGCCCTAGAGCGCGCGGGCCTTTCCGGCATGCATGACCGCGACCCCGCCACGCTGTCAGGCGGCCAACTCGCGCGCGCCGCCTTGATGCGCATGCTGCTCTCGGAGCCACGCGCCATCTTGCTGGACGAGCCGTTTTCAAAGCTTGATACCGCTCTGCGCGACGACCTGCGCGCCTTCACCTTCGAGCATATCCGCCACCGCGACATCCCTGCTTTGCTGGTCACCCATGACCATGCCGATGCAAAAGCCGCATCTGGCCCAATCTTGCAGCTAACTGCGGCTTGAGACGCGCAAAGTTGAACAACAGCGCCTTGCAGGCGCGTTAAGAAGCGCTCTTTGCTGAGTCCCCGTAAATTATCTTCATAGCGCAGGATCCCAACTGCCGCGCTGAGAAATAGAGCTTGGCCAATGATCCGCTCATTTAGGTCGCAGGACCTGCAAGCCAATAAAAACAGGCGGTTTGCGCCATCGCAGCCGCGAAACATGGCAAAGCCATCCGATTTCCGCCTCAAACTATTCCGAAATAATCGCGAAGTTTTCGCTTTTGCGTCCGATTTTAGACAAATCGTCTGAGCAAAACAGCATCACAGAAACAACCCCATAGCTAATCAAAATCAAACCACTGATAGCGCAGAAAATAGGAACAAGAACATGTCCACAGATATCTCTGAACTCAAGAACGTAGCAGGCTTCATCGGCGCGTGCTTGGTCGACTCCGACTCGGGCCTTATGCTGGCCAGCGAAAAATCCGGTGCAAAATTCGACCCCGAAGCTGCCGGCGCTGCAAACACCGAAGTTGTCCGCGCAAAGAACGCAGCAATGAAGGCACTTGGTCTCGATGATAAAATCGAAGACATGCTGATCACCCTTGGCACCCAGTATCACCTGATCCGCCCATTGGAAGCCAACAGCGCGGTATTCCTGTACCTCGCAGTTGATCGTAAGACAGCCAATCTCGGCATGGCGCGTTTGGCAGCCAAGCAGATTGAAGGCACTTTGAAGGTCTAATCCGATCTTTGAAAACCAGCGCGGCGCAACGGGACACCCCCGCAGCGCCGCGCTGCCCCAGACCACCAATGACGACGCACGCACCCCTTTTATTTGCACATTTCTGGAGCCCTCTCTCCTTCCAGATACAAGGCTAGACAATGTCCCAGATCGACCTCATCCACGAGAAGCATCGCCAGGTTTTCAACAAGCTCAATGAGTTATGGGACCACCTGACCAAGCTTGAAGCTGTGGTCGAGGATTTTTCTGAAACATCGCTGAAATTTGCCGACGAGCCGATCGAACAAGTATTGGACAAAATTCGGTCCTTCGAGCCTTCGGTCAGCGTTATCGGCCAGATCAAGGCAGGCAAAAGCACATTGTTGAACGCGCTGATCGGCGAAACCGATCTGCTGCCATCCGATGTGAACCCATGGACCTCGGTGATCACCGCGCTCCATCTAAATAGCCGCAACCGCCCCCAAGATACGCGCGCCCTTTTCCGTTTCTTTGACCAGCATGAATGGGACCGTTTGGTCGCCACAGGCGGTCGTTTGGGAGAAATGGCACAGCGGGCAGGATTCGAGAATGAGGTTGAAGAGGTCAAGTCGCAAGTCACCCAGATGCGCCAAACAACCGAGGCCCGTCTTGGTGCGGAATTCGAGACGCTGATCGGCTCAAGCCATGGCTATGAGACGATCGAGAAAGACATCATTGATCGCTATATCTGCTATGGTGATCCCGATGATCTAGAGGATGGAGCGCAACAGGGTGTCTATGCCGACCTGACCAAATCGGCCGATCTCTATATTGACCGCCCACATCTGCCCAAAGGCCTGTGCCTACGTGACACGCCAGGTGTTAACGACACTTTCATGATGCGCGAACAGATCACCCTGAATGCGATCAGCGACAGCCGCGTCTGCGTTGTCGTGCTCTCGGCGCATCAAGCGCTGTCGACAATGGACCTCGCCCTGCTGCGGATCATCTGCGCAGTGGAAGCGCGTGAGGTGGTGATCTTCGTGAACCGCATCGACGAATTGGCCGATCCCGCCGGCGAGCAAGAAAACATCCGAAAATCCATTAACCGAACCCTGTCCCGCATTGGCCTGAGCAACGAGATCGAGATCATTTTCGGGTCGGGCTATTGGGCAAATTGCGCCTTGCGCGGGGATGGGGTTATGGCCCCCGCCAGCCGCAAATCGCTGGCCAGCCTCTATGAGGGCGCGAATTTGGACGATGCCGAAACGCTTGGACGTGCGGCAATGGCGTCCTCGGGCGTGTATCCTTTGCTGGCCGCCATCGCAAAACGCGTGGTCGAGGGACCCGCGCGCGCAATGTTCAATGATGTCGACAATGATCTACGCATGCTGATCGAAATGAGCGAGACCGTCGAAAAGGTCGCGGGGAACCGTGCGGGCAGCTTGAATTCGGCAGCAATAAGCATCGACGCGTTGCAGGCAAAGCTGGACGATCTGAATGCGCGGGTGCTGGCCGAGTTCGACCAGAAAGCAGAACAGCTGCGCGCCGATATGAGAACGCGGCTTGAGCGCGCACAACACAGCTTTACCCAATCAGCACTGGAAGCGCTTCAGGCCCATATCGACGCCTTTGGCGAGATCGGATCATGGACACATGACCCAATGGGGCTGCGCATGGCGATGAAATCGGCCTTCTTGTCGACCTGCACAAAACTGCGCCGCGAGGGAGAGATCGGATTTGATCAGGTGCTCGACGGCATTCAGGAAATTCTGGAATACGACATCGGCGTCTTCCATGAGAGCAGTTCGGTCGAGTTTCCCGAACAGCCGAAACATACCACACCCACTGTTCTTGCACGCACCCTCTCATTTGACTTGCAAGGATCATGGTGGCGCAAATTCTGGCGTTTCGGTACAAGCCGCGCTGCTGAAAAACGCTATAAAAGCATCATCATAGCCGAGACGGCCCCTTTGATTGATGACCTGATAACCGGCTTTTTCGATCCCGCAGTTCTCAGAACACGGGATGCGGTGCAGGGCTTCACAAAGCAACAGGGTGACTTCTGCAAGGCGATTGTGGAACAGCTATGCAGTAAAGGTGCAGGCAACGACACGGATGAGCCGCAGGTGAATTCTCTCAAGAGGTTGTCCGCATGAAACCGTTCAACCTAGAAAGCCCGATCACGGAACATCAGCCCGTTCGCCCTCGCAAGCCACGCGTGATGGTGGCGGGGGAATTCAGCTCGGGCAAGACCAAGCTGATCAACGGTCTGTTGGCCCAAGAGGTTCTTCCCTCCAATGTCACTGCAACCGCTCTGCCGCCGATCTGGCTGGTATCGGGCGCGTTGGGTTTGGTGGCGGTTGATCTTGAGGGCAATGAACGCCCTGCCGCCAATCTGCAGGAGGTCCGCGTGGAGGATACCAGCTATTGCGTGCTGTCCCACCCCGCTCCCTGCCTGCGCCACTTCGACATCATTGATACGCCAGGCAATTCCGACCCGAATATCCCCTCGGAAAGCTGGGAACGGATGCTGGATTTCGCGGATACAGTTGTTTGGTGTTCCAATGCCACACAAGCTTGGCGCCAGAGCGAGAAATCGGTCTGGACCGACATGCCGGAACGACTGTTGAGCGCAACAATGATCATCACCCATGCCGATCGCATGACAGATGCGCATTCGGCGGACCGCGTGAAGCGGCGCGTGACCCGTGAGGCAAGCAGGTTCTTTGACCATATCGTGATGGCGTCTTTGATCAATGACGAGGATATCGCAGATATCTCGCATCATATCGCCCGCCTGAGCAAAGGCCTGCCCCTGACAGGCGCCGAGAGCGCAATCGCATCTGATTTCGCCGCCGCACAATCCAAGACCGGGGCCGCCTCCACGCCTGCGTGTTTAAACCCTGTTAACCCCGATCTCCGTCGGGAAAACACCACCTCCACACCTCAGGATCACACCACGACGGCACGGCCTGTCCCGCGTGATGTCGTGACCAAGATTGGCAATGCGCGTGCGCGGATGGCCATGAAGATGGATAGGAACATGTCATGAAGATTGCACCCAATCAGAAGCAGGAACTTGACTACCTGCGCCAGACGCTGGACCAGCTCGACAAGATCGTTGATCGCAAACAGCGCGAGACGGTGCGGGGCCTGCGTGACAGGCTCGATGGATGGGCCGCGAAAATTGCTGTTATCGGGCAGGTCAAAGCGGGGAAATCGACCTTTCTTAATGCCTTTTTGAACCAGCATGATTTCCTGCCAAACGATGTAAATCCATGGACATCGGTGGTGACCAATATTCGCGTAAATATGCCCGGAGACCCTGCCTCGGGCGCGCGTTTTGAATTCTTCGATGAAGGCGATTGGGACGAAATTATCAATGGCGGGACCAAGATCCGCCAATTGGCCGAACAACTCCTGCCGGGTTTCGATAGCGAATTGCTACGCGAGCAATCCGAACAAATGCGCGCGCGTGCCGAAAAGCGGCTCGGGAAATACTACCGCACGCTTCTGGGCGGTTCCCATGATTATGATTTTCTCTCGGCTGACCTGCTCAAGCGCTATGTCTGCGCAGGCCCCGGCTCGGATGAGGGCCTCGAGCGGGAAAGCCTCGGGCGCTATGCGGCACTGACCAAGGTTGCCAATGTCTATATGCAGATGCCCCAGTTTCAGGTGCCCACGATCATCACCGATACACCTGGCGTGAATGACCCGTTCCTTGTGCGCGATGAATTCACCTGTCGTAGCCTCGACAAGTCGGACTCCTTCGTGGTGGTTCTGTCAGCGCATCAACCTTTGACCGATGTCGACATCGCCTTGATCCGTATTCTTGCCAAGCAGGACGACAAGGATGTGATGATTTTCATCAACCGAATTGACGAGTTGGATGATTATGCCACCCAACTCCCCCGTGTGATCGAAGATGTCGAGCACAGATTGCGGGCCGCCATTCCCGAAATCGATTTTTCGATCGTATCAGGCAGCGCCTATATGGCCGATCTTGTCATGCGCAATGATGACGAAGCTGCGCAGGAACGCGATGAAATCGACACCGAGGAATTGGCCGCCTATATTCAGGGCAAATACGGGCATGTTCCTGAAGATCAATTCGATCGCCTGATGCTGGCTTCGGGGCTTGATGAGGTCAAAGCGACCCTGTCAGGCGTGATCGATAATGGCGTAGGATCGCGCCATCTGGCCCAATTGATGAGCGATATTCGCGCCGAAATTGCCGCCATGCTCTTTGTCAGCCGCCGCGAGCGCGACGGTTTGCAAACCCAGATGGAGTGTCTGCGCACAGATGTCGCAGAGGCAGCCGTCAAGGATTTGGGTGCGCAGATATCGCAATACCGAGACATCCAGAAACAGTTGGAAGACCAGATCGAATTGGCAGACACCCAGATCGAAAAGATCGTGGCACGCTATTGGACCAGCCTAGAAAAGAGCTTGATCAGTACGATCGACGGCTTCGTTCAGGACCAAAAACCTGTCTTCGTAGATCAACTTTTCCGAAGCAAGGTCTCGGGAAAGGCGCCCAAAGCCTTGGAAATCGACACAAGCCCGCTTCAGGCCAATATGGATGCGCAGATCACGGAATTCTTCCGCAAATCACGCGCGGGCACCGATGTCGCGCTGTCAAATTGCATCAGTGCATGCCGTCAGGCCATCAAGGATCACTTTGAGGACCCCACCGAAAACATCGGGTTGGATAACCTTCCCTATGATGATTTTTCCTCGACCCTGACTTTGGCAAAATCCACCTTAAAGGTGGAATTGATTGCGGATCGGGGGTGGGCGTTCTGGAAGAACCCAAGTGTGAATTGCGAAAAATCCATCAATGCGCTGCGCGCGATTGCAGCAGCCGAATTGCGCCCCTCGGTCGAGAAGATACTTGCAGCCTTCAACGAGGCACAGGTCGAGCGCGCGGGCGCGGGCATGTCACGAATTCAGATCATGCAGCGCATGATTGATGATCTTATCGCTGAGCAGACCCATGTGCTCAAACAAGACCAGATGGAACTGGAAAGCCTGGCGCGTGATCCAGACCGCTGCGCAAGTCTTGGCCACCGTTTGCAAAGCAAGATGGAAGTTCTCGAACGCCGCCTTCTTAACCTATCCGCATTGGAAAGCCGCCTCATAAGGGCCGAGCACCCCTACCCTGCCAAAGCCGCATAAGGAACGATCCGGTGTTGATGCAAAATATCGAACCAGCTGAGGCAAGGGACCCAACGGGAGAGCCCGTGATCCGCATCGCGGTTTGCGGCGAGGTCAGTTCGGGCAAGTCCACGGTGCTCAACGCGATGATGCGCGATCGTATCCTGCCCGACAATATCGGCAGAACAAACCGTCCAATTGTGGTTTTGGGTCACCGCCCAGAATCTGGTGGGCAATTCCACTATAGCGATGGCAGCAGCACCGAATTTTCCGGTCGCGCAAATAGCGTGCAATTTGACGAGACCACGCAACTGTATTTGTGGTCTGATCATAAGCATTTATCTGGCTTTGAATTCGTCGAAATTCCGATGACAAAGGCCGAGGAATTGACGTCAGAGCAGATTGCGCTGGTGGCATCCTGCGATCTTCTGGTTTGGGTCACGATTGCATCTCAGGCATGGCGGCTGACCGAGAAAACCATTCTCGAACACTTGCAGGAGGTGCGCCCCCAAAATGCGATCCTTGCCGTGACGCGTGCCGATAAGCTGCGGAACAAGAGCGACCAGATCCGCCTGCGGGAGCGCCTGTTTCATGAGACGTCACATCTCTTCAATGATCACGTCTTAATCCATGGCGCGCCCTCAAAACTGCTGCAATCTGCCAAGAGCGAAGCACTCTGGAGCGAAACCGGCGGGGCCGAGATGATATCATCGATATCACAGATCTCGGACAGTATCCGTGCGCTAAAATCTGTGAAGGCCGTGCCAGAACCCAAAACAGAGATGGCCTCAAGGGGTGCGGTTTTTCATAGGTCAAAAAGGCCCGATAACCACCCTGCCCCCGGCACACCGGAACCAACCGAAAAGCAGGCCATGCCTGATGCACCCTGCTCCGATCTTGTGGCACAGACGGTGACCGCGCTCACAAATCAGATCAAGGATATGACCGGCGTTCTTGCCGCGGGGCTTATCCCGCAGGATGCGGAAAAACCCGTGATTGTGGAAGGCAGCACACAAGAAGCCAAGGCGGCCTCGGCCCTAGCTCAAGCAGTGATCAAGACCTATGATAGCCATTTTTCCGACAATGATGGCACCGCGGTGGAGAGCTTCCACCTCGCATTGCAGAGCCGTCGGGTTCTGTTTTCTGCACTGCCCGAGCGCGGGGTCCTCTATATCGTCGCGGATGCCGGCTTGATGAATCAGGGCTTGGCCCAAACCTGCCTTGCACGCTTGAGCAAGGGCATCACCGCCCCTGCTTAAGCCCTGCATCTACCACCTGTGCTTCGGGATTGTTTCCATTCTCCCGCCCGATTGTCCTTTCATGATGGCTTGCGACATGGCGTAGCTTACCTATCGTGATGATCGGTTTGGGTATGTCGAATGGAAAGCAAGGGGGCGAAATCCTATGGGACGGTCTTGGCAACGCGAAGGTGGCGAAGAATGGGGTCCTTGGATCTTGCATGATGGCAAGGGTTGCCCACTGCCCCGCGGGACAATCGTACAGGTCGTGTTCGAGGATCGTTTCGGCTATGCGATGCGCCTTGTCTCCCGCGTCGAAGGCGGCAGCTATTCGTCATGGGATTGGCGCTACTACCCTGAATTGAAGAAAATAATCCGCTATCGCGAGAAAAAGCCCAAAGGGCTGTCCATGCTGGAAGAGCATCTTGCCCCGAAGGACACCAAAGCCCCCCAAGCCCCGGAAACAGTATAGGCCAAGCCCTGCGCCCACGTGTCTCGTGAACACTCAGCCATTGAAGCAGACCACTTCTGCAGATCGCTCATACTCATGTCAGAGAATTCAAAAGGGTAAGTGGCGGAGAGACAGTCCTTTGTTAGAGAGCCGCCCACCATCTAAATTTGTTATTTATCAATGAGATAGCGCGACCAAAAATGTTCTCAGGTGTGGCAGAATGTGTAGCAACCATCCACGTTACGAAGCTATCAAACCATCAATTATACAGCAATAGGCTGATTGGAAGAGCCCCTGGATAGTGGTAATTTAACGGTGTGTGATACTGAGCTGTTAGAGTGTGCTTTCCGAGCAGGCAGTCAGTTCGAACTTAACTAATACTCTAACCTACGAGATGATTAACCCTAATCGTCTGGGTCTAAATGCGAAGACCGCAAGCGGTGCACTAGGTCTTTTGAGTATGGAGACTGAGGACGGTACATAGGTGATGGAATTGCACTTTGCTCATCATAAGGCGAGGCATGTGTGAGACCCCAGACCGCCATATCTATCAAGATAGGAATTAGGTCTAATGATTTGGAAGTAAGACAGTAAATTTTTCGCTGTAAGTGCTCAGGATCGTCTTTGAAGTGCAACATTTCGATATCGCAAAGTCTCTTTAGACGAGCTGCCAATATACTACTAGAAATATTTTCATTGTTATTTGCTTTAATTGATCGAAAAGTCCTCTGATCACATAGTGCAATGTCTCTTAGAATAATCACTGACCAATGGTCTGACAAAACTTCAGCGCAAGCTGATATTGGACAATAGTTGGTCCCTCTTGATTGCACACTCTTACGGATAATTGTGGTCATGAGATTATACCATGTAACTGCACCGTACTGATATTTGATCATAACTAAAAAAACCAAGTCAAATGTAAGACTGGTCTTAAAGGTTTGCTAGTTTTCTAAGTCCTCTGAGTGATGATTGATGTGCGTACTCAATCCGTCAACTCAACACTCACACAGGAAAAACGCTCGTGAAAAATTTTATCGCAACTGCAGCAATTGTCTTAATCCCATCAATCGCTCTTGCTGATGGTCACTCTCAAATCTGGAACATGGCAGGTTTGGGGAACGCACCGTCATCTTCTAGAATGATGCAAGGCACAACTGGCTCGATCATGCTCAACAGCTCAACTGACTTGTGGGATTGGTCCGAAGCGCCAGAGGGCTTCCCAACGCTCGTTACAGCTGAATGTACTCAATCAGTCGCACTGACCACTGAGGGCGCTCCGTTTGGCGGTGTTGGTGTTTGTAGCATGATGGACCCAGACGGTGACTTGGCCATTTATTTTGGCGAAATAACACCACAACTTGAGTACGTGGGATCGCTCACTGCTGGCACAGGGAAATATGAACCATATGTCGGGCAGAGATTTATTGGGACTGTAACAGGCATGCTGGCCACAGGTCAGCAAATGTACCACGTGGTCGCAGCCGACTGAGATCATACCTCTCATTAAGTACTAGCCATGTCCAAAAATGGACATGGCATTTCCAGTACCTTGAAACGAAGGAACACCCATCATGATGGTAAAACTTACCCAAGATCTCGAACGTGGCTTCCAGCCATGGAAAGAGATGTTTCACGAAAATGAAACAACTCTGAACGCTCTTGGCGCAAAACTGGTTTTTGCGGGAACAGAGAAAGACAATGACAATAAGCTCACCATAATTATCGATTTTGACTCGCCTGAAGCGATGAAGGCTTTTGGAGGCCACGAAGAGCTTAAATCCAAACGAGCAGCGGCAGGCGCAATCTTGGAAACAACGGTCCTTACACCGATGAGTGACCAGTCTTTCACGCGATAACGAGCCACTGAGTTGGAAAGGCAAACGCAACGTAAATTTGCTTGGAATCTAAATGAATGGAACAACATGAAATGGAAAAAACAGTGATTTGTGTAGTAGCCAAATTCACGTGTAATGAGGGGCAGCTCAGCAATTTGATGAGCATACTTCGCTCACCAGATGGCCTCGCAGTGACCCGCGCTTTCAAAGGGTGCCAATTAATTGAGGCCTCAATATCCGAGGATGCAGGTACACTTTACCTTTATGAACGGTGGAATACTAAAGAAGATCATCAAGCGTATCTTAAGTATCGTGGTGAAACTGGTTTGTTAGAGGCTCTCGCCCCAATTCTGGCTGAGCCTCTCGATCTTACATATTCAAACTTTGAGGATGTTTGACGCCATCATACGCAACATCTGAATTTTCGAACCGGCAATCCGCTGATTTTAAGGCGTTTTGTACTGGTTCGGATTGCCACAACATCAAACTAACACCCAAAGAGGAAAATCGCTATGCCCATCGAAGTAAAAAGCTTTGCATCACAAGCAGACGAAGCCAAAGACATGCCGAATGCACGTATGGAGGCCGTAAACGTGCTAGGTCAACGTGTTATGAAGCTGACACTCTCACCAGACTGGAAATGGTCCACAGACATCAAGCCGATCGTTGGAACGTCCAGCTGCCAAGCCACACATACTGGAATAATCGTTGAAGGCGCAATCCATTGTGTCTGTGACGATGGATCAGAAGCTACATATTCTGCAGGTGACGCTTATGCCATTTCACCCAACCACGATGCTTGGTGTGTCGGGGGTAAGCGTGCAGTTGTGTACGAATTCGCTGGGATGTGGGGAGAATAGGTATGTCCTTATACCAAAAACTTACAAAAGCTATGGTTGATCGGAATGTGGACGGCTACTCTCAACTTCTTCACGAAGACGTAGAGATTATTTTCCACAAGTCTGGTAATAAATTCAAAAAGACTGAATGGGTGCCGTTGGCCGCCGGTATGATGGACAACCCAAAATTTGTGATGAACGGGTCTCGTTGTGTATATGAGAATAACGAAATTTTGGTTTCGCATGACTTCATGTCTTATCCAGACGACACTAAAGAAGCTGTGATGCTGGTTTGCATGCTCAAGGACGGAAAAATTATCCGAATGGAAACCGGTGCGACCCCGCTTCCTTAAACTCCACTTGAGTACTACTATAAAATCAGAGGCGAGGCGTCTCTAAGGCGCCTCGGCCATGTTATTAGATCGGTAATTTTAATATTCTTTTTGGAAACTGCGTGCAAACTGTTCCATTGTTTGCATGCAGAATCTAAGCTAACCGAATAATTCTTAAATCACACATACATTCATCAAGCGCAATCAAGCCACCACCAAGGCGTAGGTTCAATTGTTTGTGTCACGTGTATCTTGCGAAGTTGATCAATTAGCTTCGCTTGTGAGCCTCCATGACCTGAATAAAATGGCCTGGTAAGTTCAACAATCTCAGGATTTGGGCTTCTATATTCTGCAGTCCAGCTCGCAAGATGAAACAGAATTGGTACAAAAGCGATGCCCGCTTCACTAAGAAAATAAAGTTTTTTCTGTGAATGATTTTCTGATTTCTGGCACTTCAACAAGTTCAGGTCCAACATGTGTTGAATGCGCGATGCTAGCGTGGCTGAAGAAATACCTTCACGATTATTTTTTAAAATCTCATTAAAACTACGCCGATCAAATAATGCAATATCACGTAAAATTACAGGAACCCACTTGTCGCCAAGTAAATATCCAGCCAGGCCTATGGGGCACATCTCGTGTTCTAACACGCTTGCGTCAAGCATACTAAACCTCAAACTACTTTCATTAAAAGAGTAGTTTCGCAGTCGGCTCTAAGTCAAAATCTCTAACGATATTACTCCTTAGCAAACGTTATCAGGAACGGAGACCGGCTTATGTCAGACCCTACATTTATTGCGATCACTGCAGCGACTTGTCCTGCAGCAAATAAATCCGCTGCTTTGGAAGATATGGCTCACTTTGCCCAAGACTGCCGGCAAAATGGTGCGGCTCGTGTTACCTATGGCAGCATCATGTCAGGTCGTTATCCTGGAGCGTTGTTATTTGTTCAGCTCTTCGAAGAAATGAGTGGATTTGAGGAGGTCATGAACATGATTCCGAAATCTGCAGCATACTCGCGTTTGATCGACAAACATGCGGTAGCACCGTTTGCTCGCAATGTGTTTCAGGGGAAGTCAATTAACTTTGATCCAAAACTTGAGCCAACACCGCAATACTTGATGTTAACGAGAGCAAAGCGCCGATCCATGGATGAGGCTACCATGTTAGATTTGATGAACAGGTCGGCCTCTGTATTCAAGTCATCAGGCGCACAAACCATGCGCCTAGGACAAACACTGACCGGCTCAGACCTGGGAACCTACATGCTTGGCGTAACTTATCCTGACATGTCAGCGATCGAGAAGACATACGACGCGTTAGCAAAAAATCCTGAATTTCAACAGCTGATAAACGGCCTTGAAATTGACATGCGCTCGATCACGAAAATTTCGGGCATCGTGTAATCACAGTTTAATCTCGCCAAGGGAAGGCAGTTGTATGTCATACTTAGCATTTTATGGGTTAACTGTGATTGCAGTTATATTAATTCAAGTGCTGGCGGCAGCGCAGCAAGTTGGCCTATCGACGCTTGTGGGAAACAGAGAAGGTCTCACTTTGACTGGTTTTGCCGGCCGAATGGAGCGAGCCACTAACAATTCTCTGCTTGCTCTCACCTTAGTAGCACCAGCCGTCTTGCTCACTGAGCTTGCGGAAAGTGCTCTCATTGCGACCGACAGCCTGATGCTGATATTCGTTTTGGCCCGCATTGCATATGTTGCGCTGTATGCCTTGGACATTTCTTGGTTCAGAACAGCAGCTTGGTTAGTCGGTTTTTTAAGCACCACACTGCTCTATTTAGGCTTGGTTGCTTGAACGGTCGAACGCTGATAAAAATGGAGACATAATTTCATGCCAATAATAGCAATGTGCTTGCCGATTTTGCCGGGCAAAATGGAAAAATGGCAAGCGATGATGGATCAGGTGAAATTTACAAAGGAGTTCGCAAATTCCAGAGAAGCGGCAGGTGTGCATGAAAGAACTTTTGTACAGCAGTCGCCCGCAGGTGATTTTCTGATCATTACACTTGAGGGGGATGACCCGGCTGCAAGTTGGAAGCAAATTATGTCATCAATGCCTGCAGATTTTGCTGAGTTTGCAGCAGACGTTCACGGTATGGATGTAGCCGCGCCTCAACCGCAGTTACCAGAATTAGTCTTTGATAGCCGCGCTTAAACCTAGAATAATATGCGATTTAGGGCGTCTGACGTCAGGGCCGATGCATACAAATAGCCTTATTTGCCAAGAGAGTGTTTCTGGCTCATCGCAACCACCGAAAAATGGATGGTGAGAAAGACATCAAGCATGCAACCCGCAAGCATTATTCAACCAAAAAGAAGATCACGGTCGTGCTAGATCGACTGCTTAGCGGGGATAACACAGCTGAGCTTTGCTTTCATGAGGACAACCTGATCACACAACTTACTCGGCATAACTTACGTTATCCCGCTCCGGTGAAGAGGCGTCGCCCCTTTCAAAACCCCACCAAGGGACGCGTTGCTCCCTTTGGAAACCCAAAACCAAGGGCACCTTGGAACCGCTTTCAGCTGATCTGACCCCACAAGTTTTCCACAATTATCGACATGCGTGCCTGAGTTTCTCCAAGATCGGGACAGGGTGTCTGTGCTATGAATATGCATCCCAACAGGCCGTTTCGGCTTCACCCAACTTCGCCTTTTACACCGCGTTTGCGCGATCGGAGATCCTTTGCTTGCAACACCTCTCGCTTCATAGCCCACAGCCCGTCAGACGCGCGCCAGCGATCTGTGCGGCTGTGGCCATGGAGGCGCGGATCGTCACGGCTTTGGGTAGGGTGGCGCAACTGGTCGTCGAGGACCCTACCTTCATTCCAGTCTTCGAGCGGCTAGAGCGGGAGTTGGCGGAGATCCAGTCACAGAGTGACGCCATCGAGCGGGCCCACTCCCTGCTGCACGCGCCCCATCAAAATGCGATCCTCTGAAGCATCTCCGCCTTGAACTCGAGCCCGCCACCTTTGCCGTACCGCTCACGGTTCAGGCTGTGGCCCATCAAATCCCGACGCACGCCGCATAATCAAACCAACCAGATGAGCCAAACTCCCTCTTAGTTTAGGCAGCCATTGGTCCCAAAAACCCTGACGACGGACAGTTAGTGCATCCCACAAAGTCTGTAGTCTCGTAAAAGTCGCATCGCCTAGTTTGTCCTTCATGAAATATGACTACACTGTTATCATCTAGAACAACACCGTGAGTTGGTGCTTTGGGATAGTTGAGTGTTTGATCACCCACGCTTCATAACAGGAGTGACTTCGAAGTTACCCATCTCAAGGATTGCATCGAAGGCCGCGTCCAATTGCTCGAAAGCATCAGCCTCACATACTATAAAGTTGGTGTGTTCAAGACGATTTGAATAGTGACCGTGAACTTTGACACCGTGGTCACCCAAATTTGCCAGTGTATCTTTATACAGATCAGCTTTCGTAGGATGATGCGCCTGACACGTTGAGTAGTCATGGGTTGATTTTACAATGAAAAGCATACTGATTTCCTCTTATTGACAGAAAATTTTTTATTCAGCGTAACTACACTGAGCTATGCAGCAGATCGCCACTCAACGGCATC
>NZ_JBSEDL010000008.1:0-103420 GCF_053570515.1 Rhodophyticola sp. SM2404 | reverse complement strand
AGAATGTCCAAATTGTGTTCTTTGGTTCAGTAACTCATAGGGTGAAGATTCTATCTAGTTTAAATCGCAGAGCGGTACACCAAAACCAAATCTTTGTCTTGGATTCGGAGACGGAAACCTGTCTAGCCCCGTCGTTTAGTACCATTAATTTGGGGTTTCTCTAATAAGGTTTCTGGGGCGGGTGGACGCATAGTTAGGGCATGATGAGGGCGGATTTGGTTGTATGGCCACGATAAGACTTCAAGTCAGATTACATTTCGATGCTCTGGGCTGCGCTCTACCTAAAATGCTCTAATGCCCACCCTGCCACGGTTATAACGCCGCTACGACCTTGCTAGAGGCACACCTTCGGGTCGTCTGGATTGACCAGCCAAGCGCCATGTCTGAAGCCAATGCTCTGCCAGTTCACGTGATAGCTCAGATTGCGATACCTGCCGCCCGTGTATTTCTGCACAATGAACTGCTTTGGGTAGCGTGATGTCTCCTTGCCCACGATGATGCGGTAATTGCCACGCTCAAGAACGATGTCATCGTAGAATGGTGAACTCTCTTGCGTGGATGCGGCTTCAAACTTTGCTTCGTGTTTCATCAGGAAGCCCCACCACTAAAGCGGGCATAGTAGTCAGCCACAGATGTGCCTAGCTCGTCAGATGGGTTGTATTGGCCGTGAGAACGCACGAAGCGTGTCATGCCTGTAATGCCACCAAGATGCGCCACAGCTCGTAGTCCATCCCTGTCGTAACCAGCAGCCTCACTTCCAAGATCATCTATGGCTTGATCAATAGATGCTACGTGCCACTGCCCCACTCGCTGCTGTAGCTCCGTGTCCTGCACGAAGTCGTGCTGCGTGAATGTCTCGCCTGTAGCGTTACGATAGTCCTATAGCCGTGCATCAGAGAATTGCAAAAGCCCCACATGCCTGCGACCATCACGTGTGGTGTATTCAGCGTCCGCCCTACCACCTGACTCAATGGCTGTAAGTGCGTCCATGAAACTCGAAGCATCCCCAGCGTTATCGTTACTAGTATAGGTTGGCGCTGGGCGCTGTGGCCTTGAGATTAGCGCCTCTGTCTGGCTGTTCGTTTTACTACCTGTTCTGATGAATGAAGGGCCACAAGCTAATACTTCTTCAAGTGGTGGCAGTGCATCCCACTCAGAGGAAGCGCTATCTAGTTCGACTTGTCGTGCTGCAAAGTCAGGGCGATCTTCTTCTGCGTTAAGCAACGCCAAGATGACTTTGCGCTTATCCATGTCAGCATTCGGGTAAAGCCTGCTGATTGCCTGTGCGGCTGAGATATTCGAGAAGCGCATTACACGATTGGCTTCCCGTGCCATCACAAGGATAGCGTTGCGTTGTGCCTCTGGCATGGAAGCTAGAATGTCGTCAGGATCACCTGAGACATTGATAGTCAGACGATTACGCAGTTCATCAAGAACGGACGATGGGTTCTCGCCTGTTGGATTCATTAAGCCTGACATGATTTGAGGCTCCTTATTGTTATATGGTTGGGGAGGATTGGTTGCAGCCAAAAAGCAAAAGCTATGGGGTCTTACTCAAAGAGCGAGGACCACTGATAGCGTCCAGATCAAATTAGGGTTTTGCTGTTCAAATGGACAAATTGGTAGACAACCCAAACATGGGGGGTGTCTGATATTACGGACGCTGAGAAGCCTGCTTAACTGATGAAACGCCCAGTTAGATCAGTAACGCGGAGCTTGCCGTAAGGGATATTCAGATCGTTATCAGCTTCAAGAATGCCATTCTCAAGGCAACGCTTCAGCCATTTGGGGATCATCGTACTTTGACCGTCTGCGTGATACAGGGCTGCGGAACGATGTCGAATGTCTAGGGTTGTGTTTAGCTCATGGGCAAGCGCTATTGCTGATGCAAGCTCATTGTGACGATGCCCGTTCTGTATTGATCTACGGTACGGAACCACACTGGTTGCCCTGAGAAGACAGGTGAGAATCTCTACCTTCTCATTGAACTCTGGCTTGAGTGCAGCCCTGTCTTGCCCCTGTTGAATTGCTGCGACTAAATTCATGCATTCTCCTTCTGTTCGACATCGAAGAAAGCAGGGTTTGTCTTGGCGGCTGCGACAATGAGTTGCTGATATTTGTTAGTATAAAATAGATTTGGGTATTTGCGCCTGACTTCGAGTGCCTGCACAAAGGAATCGACATGCAAATCATGCATGGGGAGCATCCTTAGATTAGTGATTTAGGGGATTGATCTGAGCTTCTTCAGATACCGTAGTTATACCAGATAACCGCGCAAAAGTCAAAGTAATTGTGATACACGTACGCAGTAAATGTGATACTTTGATGTATCACTGGGCAGGTGAAAGCCCTTATTTAATTTACTATACTATATAGTATTGGTGCCGATGAAGGGACTCGAACCCCCGACCCACGCATTACGAATGCGTTGCTCTACCATCTGAGCTACATCGGCTTTCGGGCGCGCTATTAGCAAGCCTTTTTGAACTTGAATAGCCCCAATTTAAAGCGCTTCGCCTGCGGTGACGCGCCCAACCTACGGCCAGATACGTAAAGATCTAGGATGCCGCGCGCGCTTCGGTTTCCTCCACCTCACCAGAGGGATCATCAAGATTGGTCCCATCATCTGGCGTCACATCCTCGATCTCGACGATCTCGGCATCTTCGGCGGGGGTGTCCTGCTCGGCTGATTTATCCTCAAGCGCGCCGACGATCAAAGGCAGCATCTGATGCGGGCCAGTCAGGGCGGCTTCGGATTGCGGGGCCTCTTCCCAAGCCAGCGTGTCAAAGCTTTCGCATTGCGCGCAGACGGGGCTCCAATCCGCATGGACATGGCCACAGCTGCCACAGAGCCATTGCGCCCCGCGCGATGCCGTCACCGCCTTGGCAAGCCAAGCCCGAACGATGCGATCCTCAGATCCTTCGCCCCGCTCGATCGCTGCCATAATGGTCAGCGAACGCGCGGTTGGATTAGTCTCGGCAAGATCGCCCAAAGCGTGGCGTGCAGTGGCGAAATCCTCGGCTGCGATGTTCAATTCAGCCGCAAGAAGCTTGGTCTCCGCGCTGTCGCGATGCAGCTTCAGCAAGGGGGCAAAGCGTTTCAGACGGGCCGCTGGGGTCTCGTTCGGGGCAATCGCTGCAAAGGCGGCCGCAAGATCAGGATGGGGCGCAACGCTCCATGCCTTTTGCAATGTTTTTGCAGCAGGTTTGACCTGACCGCTTTCAATCGCCATCCGCGCCGACATCACGGCAGCAGGCACCAGAGCAGGCGAAAGGCGGTTGGCCTCAACGGCTTCGCGCTTTGCGTCCTCAACCTTGCCATCGGCCAAGGCCTCGCGCGCATTGGCCAGCGCCAGAACCGCGTCACGCCGTTTATGCACATCGCGTGGCAAATTGCCTGCCTTCAACTTGGCAGCCAAAGTTTCACGCGCGCCTTTCCAATCCTCGTGACGGGCCTGCAATTGCAGCAAGGTGTCTTGCACATCGGCATTGCGCGGTCTGATCGCCAAGGCTTTCTCGGCCAGCTTCATCGCGGTTTCCGTATCACCTGCATCCAGCTTTTGCTTCATCAAGCCACGCACACCGACAAAACGGGTGCGGTCATCGGTGACGAGTTCCTTGAAGGCCGAGGTGGCACGCGCAGTGTCGCCCACCATTTCAGCACCTTGGGCCACGATCAAATTCGTGATCTCGGGCCGATCCAGCAATTTGCCTGCCCGCTCCGCTTTGCGAATGGCCAGACGCCCCTCGCCAGCGGCTAGCGCGAGCATCCCCTCGGACAGGGCTTCATAGCCCTTTTGCTCGCTGCGGCGGTCGAAATAGCGCGAAATCGCGGTTTCATCACCATTGAAAAAGCGCAGTGTCGCGACCAGCAATCCAGCCAGTTTGAACACGATCCAGACCGCGATCAGCAACAGCACCGCGCCCAGAACACTCATCAAGGGGGTCAAAACAAATTCGCGCCCTGCGACAGTCAGAAGGGCGAAATCGCCCATTTCCATAAGATACCCCGCGCCGAGCGTCAGCGCGGCAACGATGGTGACGAAAATCAGAACCTTCAGGAGGGACCAGAGCATGTGAAACGTCCTTCCTTAATTGCCGCCGCCAAGGGCGGTTGCAAAGCTATCAAGAGCCGAGGTTGCATCTTGGCGTGACTGAACATCAAACACCCAAGTCGCGAAGATATCCTGAACCGATGCAGGCAGGGCCGCGATTTCGGACAAGGCCTCATCCAAGGCCCCTCGCCGCACGGCATCTTCGCTGCGTGACAGGATCGCATCGGGGCTGTCACCTTCTTGCGGTGTCAGCGAGCGCCCGCCAACCTGCCCCATGAAGAAAGCACCGATCCGGTCCATCGCCCCTTCGCCCGCGGTTTCACGCAAGGCAACAGGCAGCGCTTCACGCGCAAGGGATGGAAAGGCTGTCTGCAATTCTTCCAGCTTTGGCACACCTGCTTGCGCGACAGCCTCCAAACCAGCCGGCACGTCAACACCCGCGAAAGATGCGGCATCATTCAAAGCCGCCGAGAAGGGCGCGCCACTATCCATGGCAAGCATCAATTGGCTGAGGGCGGCTTGTGCGGCGACATTGCCGACTTGCACCTCTGCACGTTGCTCGGCCTCTGCAATGCGCGTTTCCGCGTCCTGCGCCAAGCTACGAATTTCATCGGTCATCGCCTCATTGGCGGCCTGTTGATTGGCAAGCTCGGTCTGCAATTGTGACAGAGCGGCGGCCATTGCATTGGCATCTGCACCGCCCCCCTCGCCCGCAACGATCGCGGGGCGGGCTTCAAGCGCTTCGATCCGCGCGCTTAAACTCTCAAGCGTCTCGCTGGTGCTGGCCAGATCGGAACTCAAGGTCTCAATACGTGTCTCCAAACCCGTGAGATCAACGCCTGCCGTCTCACCAGTGGCGGCCTCCAAAGCTTCGGTCCGCGCGATCAAATCGTTCAAATCCTGTGCTTGGCCATCTAGTGCCGCGGAAACATCTGCTTCCGCCGCGGCATCGCCACCTGCGCCTTGAACGGGCAAATAGCCAAGATACGCGGCCCCGTATCCGATACCAGCCGCAACAACACCGCCCAAAACCAGCGGAAAGAACCCCGGACCGCGACGGGGTGCCGCGACTTGTGGTTCGGGCTCAGGCATGGGTTCGGCTGCGGGGTTAGCGTCCTCGGGTGCGGTCGTGTTTTCGTCCAACACTTCGGCTGTCTCCACGCCTTCGCTGGCCTCAACGGCGGCGACCGTATCTTCAGGCGCTCCATCAGCGCTCACCTCAGCAGGAACCGCTTCTTCCGCAGCCTCAACCACATTGTCCTGAACTTGATCTGTATCCTGCGCTTTTTTCGCGCTAGGCCGCTTTGAGCTGGCTTTGGCCAAGGTAAATCCCCCGAGTCTTCACTACTTAAATATCTTATGCCCCAATTGGGCAGAGCGAGTCATTGGAGGATAAAGTCGCATGCCTCTGGCGGAGGGGCTAGGGGGAAATGTGCCTTGAAAGCGATTGCAGCATATTCGCCCCATCGGGATGATCCGCCGTTTCGCAAATTGCCGCAATTTCAGGCGCAAGCGCGTCACGCGTGGCGGCACTTATGGCAATCGGCAAAAGCTGCACCGTCATCTCTGCTCCAAGCATGGCCTGCGAGAATAACGCCGCATTTCGCGGCGAGAATATGGGGGCCACCACCTGCCCGTGACCCCGCAAAAGCGCATGCAGCGCGGGCGCAACTGGAAGGGGCCGTTGGTCATAGATTTCAAGGCCCGCGGCGTCTACGCCGCGCGCAGAGAGGGCCGCGACCAGATCGCCTGCTTTATGCTTGCCTTGTAGATGAAGCACACGGCCTTGCGGTTTGGCCGCCACGATCAAATCGGCCAGATCATCCACGGTCCCTCCGGCAGAAAAGGCCGTGAACCCAAGCTCGGTCGCCGTGGCCGTTGTTCGGTCACCCACACAATAGGCGGGCAGGTCGCGGCGCGTCGTTTGATCGGCGAAAACCCGCACACCATTTTCCGAAGTGAAGGCCAAAGCCGAGACACCCGACAGATCGACCTGCGCGTCCAGCGCCTGTATCTCCTGCAAAGGGTGGATACGGATATCTGCCTGCGCGCCCAAAACGTCACGCATCTGCCGCGCAAAACGCTCGGATTGCGCAAGCGGGCGGGTCAGAAGGAATACGGGTGCTGCATTGTCAGCCATGATGCGCAATGTTACCTGCGGGGACGGCCCCTTACAATGCACAGGCGCAAGGCAGACGGCGGATGAGCCAAACCTCTTTCACCATACTCGGGATCGAGTCCAGTTGCGACGATACCGCCGCCGCTGTCCTGCGTGAAACAGATGGCGCACTGGATATCCTTGCATCCGTGGTTTCAAGCCAAACAGATTTGCACGCAGCCTTTGGCGGCGTCGTCCCCGAGATTGCCGCGCGCGCTCATGCTGAAAAGCTCGATCTGGTGGTCGAGGAAGCCCTTGAGCAATCAGGCCTCGGCTTGCAGCAGATTGACGCGATTGCCGTCACCGCAGGGCCGGGTTTGATCGGCGGGGTCCTCTCTGGCGTGATGGCGGCGAAGGGTTTGGCCCTTGGGTTGGGCAAGCCCTTGGTCGGGGTGAACCATCTTGCAGGTCATGCTTTGACACCGCGCCTGACAGACGGGGTGGAGTACCCCTATTTGATGCTTCTGGTCTCGGGCGGGCATTGCCAGTTTCTCCGCGTTGACGGGGCCGAGGATTTCACCCGCATTGGCGGCACCATTGATGACGCACCCGGTGAGGCGTTTGACAAGGTCGCGCGTATTTTGGACTTGCCTCAACCCGGCGGCCCTTCCGTTGAGGCTGCGGCCAAATCAGGGGATGAAAAGCGTTTCGCCCTGCCCCGCCCCCTGCTGGATCGTGAGGGGTGCGATCTGTCTTTCTCAGGGCTCAAAACGGCTGTTTTACGCAGCCGTGATGGCCTTGTTGCGCAGCAAGGCGGGCTGACGGAAACCGACCGCGCCGATCTATGCGCCTCCTTCCAAGCGGCCGTTCGTGATGTTCTGGCCGAGAAATCCCGCCGTGCTTTGGCAGTCAATCAAGGTCTTTGCGGCTTTGCCGTTGCAGGCGGGGTCGCGGCCAATCAATCGCTGCGCGGCGCTTTGGAGGGCGTAGCGGCCGAGGCCGATTTGCCCTTTATCGCCCCACCTTTGGCCCTTTGCACCGATAATGCCGCGATGATCGCCTATGCAGGGCTTGAGCGGTTCAAACAGGGTGCCCGTGATAACATGCGCCTTGCCGCCCGCCCCAGATGGCCCCTTGATCAAACCTCACCGGCGCTGCTCGGCTCGGGAAAGAAAGGCGCGAAAGCATGAGCGAACGCATTGATATCGCAGGAGCGGGCGCTTTTGGCACCGCTTTGGCCATCGCGTTCGGACGCGCGGGCCATGAGGTGACGCTATGGGCGCGGCAAGCTGCGGGAGACATCAATGCCGCGCGCGAAAACAAGGCGCGACTGGCAGGCCATGCCCTACCCGATACTGTGCGCGCGACAGGTGACTTGGCCGATCTCAAAGCAGAGATTTTGCTGCTGGCGATCCCCACGCAAAAGCTCGGGTCCTTTCTGGACACATCCCGAGTAGACGCGCCGCATCTTATCTGCTGCTCCAAAGGCATTCACCGTGAAAGCGGGTTGGGGCCAACAGCGCTGATTGCAAGCCAGCGCCCCAAAGCTTTCGTCGCCCAATTGACGGGCCCAAGCTTCGCCGCCGATATCGCGGCGGGCCTGCCAACCGCACTTACCTTGGCCTGCGCCAATGATGCGATAGGCCAAAAGCTTCAAACCACGCTATCGACCAGCACTCTGCGCCTTTACCGCAGCACCGATGTGATCGGGGCCGAACTTGGCGGTGCCTTGAAAAACGTGATCGCCATTGCGGCAGGTGCCGTTATTGGCCGCGGGCTTGGCGAGAGTGCGCGCGCCGCGCTTATGGCGCGTGGCTTTGCCGAAATGCGCCGCATTTCTACCACCATGGGCGCGCGGGATGACACTTTGGCAGGGCTGTCGGGCTTTGGTGATCTGGTGCTGACCTGCACCTCCGAGAAATCGCGCAATATGCGCTTTGGCATGGCGCTGGCGCGCGGCGAAAGCATCGACCCATCAGTGACTGTCGAAGGTCTTGCCACCGCACAGGAACTGGCCGCGCGCAAGGAGCTCGACACACCAATCGCCGATGCCGTCGCGCATCTGGCAAATGGTGATATTACTTTTGACGAGGCGCTTGAGGCGCTTCTTACCCGCCCTTTGAAATCGGAGTGACCCCCAATGCTATACGCCCTTATCTGCACCGACAAAGCCGAGAAACTTGACGTTCGCAAAGCCAATCGCGACGCGCATCTGGCCTATATCAAAGACAGCGGCGTTGTCGCGATGGCAGGCCCGTTTCTGGATGATGCGGGGCAGATGTGCGGATCACTTCTCGTGTTAAAGGTCGAAACCCGCGCCGAGGCCGAGGCTTGGGCCGCAAATGACCCCTATGCCAAGGCGGGCCTTTTCGCAAAGGTCCGCATCGAGGCTTGGAACAAGGTCATAGGCTGATGCGCTACTGGCTGTTCAAATCCGAACCCTCCACCTGGAGCTGGGATGATCAGGTCGCCAAAGGGGATATCGGCGAGGAATGGGATGGCGTGCGGAACTACCAAGCGCGCAACCATATGCGCGACATGCAAATCGGCGACCTCGGTTTTTTCTACCACTCTCAATCGGAAAAAGCGGTGGTCGGCATTGTCGAGGTCATCGCTGAAGCCCATCCCGACAGCACCATTGATGACGACCGTTGGGAGTGCGTGGATATCAAAGCCACCCGCCCCTTTGCCTTGCCCGTCACCCTTGAACAGTGCAAATCCGATGGCAGGCTGGACGACATGATCTTGCTCAAAAACAGCAGGCTGTCGGTGCAGCCCGTGTCCAAACGCGAATGGGACATCATTTGCAGCTTGGGCGGTGTCACCCCTTGAGGGGTGATTTTTTGCGGCTTTTATCCTAGGTTTTCGTAGGCATCTTGCGACAGGAGAGCATCATGGGAATTCTTTCAGTTATTCTTGCAGCCATTGGTGGATTTGCCATAGGCGCGGTTTGGTACATGACATTTTCGAAACCTTGGGCCGCAGTCGCAGGCCTGTCCTTGGATGAAAACGGGCGCCCTGTGGACGGTGGGTCCGTTGTGCCATTCGTGATTGCCTTTGCAGCATCCCTATTGATGGCTGGAATGTTGCGCCACGTCTTTGCCATGGCGGGCATTGATACAGCCGCCAAAGGACTGGTGTCAGGTGTAGGGCTTGGGCTTTTCATCCTCGCACCATGGATTTCAATGAATTACGCCTATTCCATGCGCCCGAGAAACCTGACCCTGATCGATGGCGGATATGCGATCGTCGGACCTGCGATAGTGGGTTTGATCCTCGGGGCCTTGGCCTAGGAGACCTCAGTGGTCTTGGGCTTGAAAATACAGGAGGGTCCCGACACCCCCGAGACCCTCCTTCACCCACGCGCATTCTCGCTCCGCACGTGTTCTATGAGGGCCTGTCATCCTGACCAGGCATGCTTTTCATAGCATGCGCAAAGGCAGCCATGCAAAGCCAATGCGCGAACAGTTTAAGCTTTATAGAATGTGAAAAGGCCCGTCGCAAAACGGGCCTTTGACTCTGTCAGCGTTGTTGCAGGGCGTTAACTATAAACGCTCTCTTTGCCGAAATGCTTAACCAGCATGTAATAGACAACCGCGCGGTACTTGTTGCGCTCGGAACGGCCATAGGTGTCGATGACGGAATCAATGGCTTCCATAAGCTGGGGGCCATCGGCCAAACCAAGCTTCTTCATCAAGAAATTCTTCTTCACCGTTTCAATTTCACCTGCTTGCGTGCCTGCAACAGTGGATGCATCCGCATCATAGATCGATGGACCGCAGCCAATCGTAACCTTCGTCAACAAAGCCATATCCGGCTCCATCCCACATTTCGTGCGAAGATCATTTGCGTAAACAGCGATCAGATCGTCTCTCTTGCCCATAACTTTCTCCCAGTGCGTTTAAGGGGGTTGCCCCATTTTCCATACCACGCAGACAGTGCCGCGCGGACGGGGAAAAATAAAGAAAATTATTTTGACCTTTTCAAAGACGTCCGAAAGTTGCCGGGCGCAGGTTTAGAGCCGCGAAATATAGTCTTTGGGGTCCACCAGATTGAACCGATCATAAAACCCAGTGGCTCCGATATCGAGCAAATCAATATCTGTGTATTTTCTCAAAAGGTCCTCATAGCTGTCTTCCAAAGCCGTGTTGGTGGGGTCCAATTTGGATATGCATGCCAAACCCGTTCTAGCCGCGGCAACTACCTCGACCTGCAAGTCTTTTCGCGTTTCAAGCAGTGCCAATACAACCTTCCACACATCACCTGTCCAAGCCGAAATCCGATCCAAACTGCCTACGTCTCGACTGGTCATTTCATAATTAAAAGGGCAGATATCATGGATGCAGATCACGCCATCAGGCTGCATCGTCTTTTCGGCATTCATGAAATCGCGAAGGGCGAACTCAAAAATATGCATCCCGTCGATGAATGCCAGGTCGGGAACCCAATCCATCTTCTCAAGCATCTTCGACGCGAAGAAGTCATCGCTAGTCTGTTGAAAAAACAGCATTTGTGATGATTGGTTAAACACCGGTGCCGTGATGTTAAACTCCGGATCCACGGCGACATAGCTACAATCAATCTTGGAGATTGAATCACCCGTTCTCGAGCCGATTTCCAAGTATCGAGCAACTTTCTTCCGATGTTGTATTTCCGACAATACTTCACGGTAGCTGACATCTGACATCTGAGGGAAATCAGGGTGATGGAGCGCTTTTTTCTTTTTCTTTTTCAAAAACAACGTGGCGCTCCTTTTTGGCCTACAGGCAAGTTTGAATCGCGCTGTGCAATTGAGTTGCAACACTGCGGTGGGACGTCAACTCATGCAGGCTGCGCATTCTTTCAACAGCTTGCTTCCACTCATGGCTACCGAAGCTCTCTTGCATATGCCGCAATCCCTCGGCAATTGTTTCTGGATTGTTGCTCTTTATCAAGTAGGGATAGTCGCTGCCAAGCTGCTCGACCGCATCATCGGTAGCATTGTTTACCAGTATCGGCGCACCGCAAGCTGCCGCCGTCGCTCCCTTTGTGAACGGCTTCACAACATTCGGTCCCGTCAATGGCCGATCCTTGCGAACGCCGTAATGACAATTGAAATTACCAACTTGCCGCAAACTTCTCTCAAATTCTGCAGGGTTTTCACCATTCAGAAAGGTGACTGCGTGCTCAACTTCCTTTGTAATGACCGTCTCATATGACGTACCAAGGTAGCACATATTCATGCGATTACTTTGTGCGCCCTGTTTGACAAATGCATCAAGCCTTGAGTCATAATTATGCAGGACTGTGAAGACCTTTCCGGTCAAACTATCATCGCCAGATGCGCTACTCGTGAGCAGTGCCTCCACCTGACGCGCGCCCTCGAAAGTCGATGCAATATGCCCGTCAATGCCTCGGTGAATGACATTGTCCAAACTCCCATCGACATAATCGATCAAAGTCGCACGAGCACTTTTTCGTACCAGTTCAAAGTCATCAGGCCCCCACCCGGAAGCTGCATATTTTGAAAATAGTACAATGGCTCCCGGAAAGCAGAGCCTCAAAAGGGTACGAGATAGGCTTTTTGCAGAGCGGCTGACATAAACAACAGATATGTCATAGCTATCACCGTAAAACTGCCGCATATGCTGAGAGAGCTGATGCACCCGCATGACGGATGCACCCATGTTTCTTGTTGACCAACGGTCCAAAAAGACCAGCTTTTGCCTGCTCTTCATCGGACCGCATCAATCCTCAATAGCGGTAATGCTCAGGCTTGAAGGGGCCTTCTGGCGTCACACCGATATAGGACGCTTGATCTTCCGCCAATGTGGTCAGTTTCACACCAATGCGACCAAGGTGAAGGCGCGCGACCTTCTCATCGAGGTGCTTGGGCAGGATATAGACCTCATTGTTGTAGTTCTCGCCGTTCTTCCACAATTCAATCTGGGCCAAGACCTGATTGGTGAAAGAGGCCGACATAACGAAGGATGGATGGCCTGTCGCATTGCCGAGGTTCAGCAAACGGCCTTCGGACAGAAGGATGAGACGATTGCCCGAAGGCATCTCGATCATATCCACCTGCTCTTTGATGTTGGTCCATTTGTGATTCTTGAGAGATGCGACCTGAATTTCATTGTCGAAATGGCCGATATTGCCAACGATCGCCATGTCCTTCATCGCGCGCATATGCTCGATGCGGATCACGTCCTTGTTGCCCGTTGTGGTGATGAAGATATCCGCGCTATCGACGACATCTTCCAACAGAACAACTTCAAACCCGTCCATCGCGGCCTGCAGGGCGCAGATCGGATCGACTTCGGTGACCTTAACGCGCGCACCTGCACCCGCCAGCGACGCGGCCGAGCCTTTGCCCACATCGCCATAGCCCAGAACAACGGCAACCTTGCCCGCCATCATGGTGTCAGTGGCGCGGCGGATACCGTCAACCAGAGATTCCTTACAGCCGTATTTATTGTCGAATTTTGACTTGGTGACCGAGTCGTTGACGTTGATCGCAGGGAAAGGCAATTGGCCGTTCTTATGCAGATCATACAAGCGGTGAACGCCAGTTGTGGTTTCCTCGGACACGCCCTTGATCTGGTCACGGACTTTGGTGAACCAGCCAGGTGAGGCCGCCATGCGCTTTTTGATCTGCGCCTTGATGACTTCTTCTTCCTCGGATGCGGGCACAGGAATGATGTCCTCGCCTGCTTCAGCGCGCGCGCCAAGCAATACGTAAAGGGTCGCGTCGCCGCCATCATCAAGGATCATGTTGGGGCCATCGTCAAACATGAAGGATTTGTCGAGATAATCCCAATGCTCTTCAAGGCTCTGGCCCTTGATCGCGAAGACAGGCGTGCCACCCGCAGCGATTGCAGCGGCAGCGTGGTCTTGGGTCGAGAAGATATTGCAAGAGGCCCAACGGACATCCGCGCCCAATTCCACCAGCGTTTCGATCAGAACAGCGGTCTGGATCGTCATGTGAAGCGAGCCCACAATGCGCGCACCTTTCAGAGGTTGCGATGACCCGTATTCCTCACGCAGGGCCATCAGGCCCGGCATTTCGGTTTCTGCAATGTCCAATTCCTTACGGCCGAACGCTGCAAGATTGATGTCTTTTACGATATAGTCGGTCACAATTGCCTCCTTGGGCACATCTCTGTCTCAAAACGGATTTGTCGGCGACATAGCAGCCGAAACCCCTTACGGCAATGGCGAGTAATATGGCTGCGGCAACGGGACCCGACAAATGCAAAGGCCGCGCAAAATTGCGCGGCCTCCAACTCGAAATCTTGGCAGGATTATTTGCCCTTGCCGGTGCCTTTACCAGCGTCTTTACCGCCGCCTTTTACGCTTTTTCCAGCATCTTTTACATCTTTAGACATTATCATTTCCCCCAAATTAAACCCAGTATGAACCCTCACGCTAAGCTGGAATCATAGATTCACCTAGAATTTTCTGAAAACTTGCCCTGCCGCGTTACACATCCTATCCCTGCCCCATCAGATTTAAGGGGTCCTCTCATGGTAAAAGCACCCGCTCGTGCGTGGCAAAGAATGTTATCAGGACGCAGGCTTGATCTGCTGGATCCAACGCCCGTCGATATCGAGATTGAGGATATCGCGCATGGCCTTGCCTTTGTTGCGCGGTGGAACGGGCAAACGCGCGGTGATTTCGCTTATTCCGTTGCCGAACACTCGATTTTAGTTGAACAGATTTTCACGCTGCAAAACCCCGATGCGCCGATCAAATGGCGCTTGGCAGCCTTGCTGCATGACGCGCCCGAATATGTCATTGGTGACATGATAAGCCCCGTAAAAGCAGCCGTTGGACCAGGTTATGGGGCTTTGGATGATCGTTTGATGGCCGCGATCCATATCCGCTTTGGATTGCCTGCCAGCCTGCCAAAAACCGTGAAAGCCCAGATCAAAAAGGCCGACCGCATCTCCGCTTGGCTGGAGGCCGTGCAAATTGCGGGGTTCTTGGAAGGTGAGGCCGACAAATTTTTCGGGCGGCCCAGTGACGCCCTCATCGGCAATCTCCAGCTTCGCTTGCGCCCACCAGCCGAGGTGCGGGAAGACTTCACCAAACGTCATGAAGAATTGATGGCTGAGCTATAGCAACAAGGCGCTGTGGTTAGCGGAAAAAGCAGGTCACACCTGACCATAGCAGCGCTATATCCTCGCCCTGCTCATCCATCAGGCCGAAGATACCACCTTGTTCAAATTCAAGCCCGAGGGAGGTTTCTTCCAAGCGCCGCCCCTCAAAGCTTTGTCCAACCTCAAGGCCAGCGCTGGTGACAAACCCGTTTTGATCAAGCACCCAACCGTAAAAACTGCCCGCAAGGAAATTGAGCGTCAGACCATCGGACCAACGCGCAGCGGTGACCTCGCCTGCGCCGCATTGCGCATTGGTAGTGACCTCTACGGGTGACCCGCCCTGTAGGCGCGAAACGGTCTCGATCACACCTGTTTGCGCACGCCCGAAGTCAATTCTCAGATCAGTGCCTGCGGGCTGGATACCATTCGGGTCGAGAGTGAACGCCTGAGGCGCAGGATCGCCACTCGGGGTGCACCCAGCAAGCAGCACAAGGCCAAGCAGCCCCCCGCGGATGTTCACTTGGGCGACCGTTTCGCCAATATGCGCTGCAAGGTGCGGCGATGCATGTTCAAGCGCCGCGCCGTCTCGGACACATTACGGTCACACAGCTCATAGACCCGCTGGATATGCTCCCAACGCACGCGATCAGCGGACATTGGGTTTTCAGGGGGTGGCGGCAATTCTTCGTCGCTGGCAAGCAGGGCCGCGGTGATATCATTGGCGTCAGCAGGCTTCGACAAATAATCCGTGGCGCCAATCTTAACAGCCGCAACCGCCGTGGCGATTGCCCCATAGCCCGTCAAAACCACGACACGGCAGTCAGGGCGTTTGGCGCGGAGGGTTTCGACAACATCAAGACCGTTGCCATCTTCGAGACGCAGATCAACCACTGCATAGGCAGGGGGGCGGGCTGTGGCTATGGCTTTGCCAGCCGCGACAGAGCCTGCCGCCTCGACAGAAAAGCCGCGTTTTTCCATGGCGCGTTCAAGGCGGCGCAGAAAGGGCTCATCATCATCGACAAGAAGCAATGATTTATCTGGGCCGATATCCCTCAGCACTCGATCTTGAGACATGCGCGCTCCTCCGGTGGTTCCGCATTACAACGTCTTTTCCACAGTTTGGCTATGTGGTCAAACGAAGGCGGCCTTTGTTATTGGGCAGCGTCAAGGAAGCATTGCACCCTATCGGCCATATCTACGGGCCCGATGTCTCTGTTGAAGAACTCAACAAACCCATGCTCAGGTAGGACAAGATAGGTAAAGGTCGAGTGGTCGACGAGGTAATATTCGTCATCATCCTCGTCATTGATCCGGTAATAGGTCCGATAGGCGCGGCTTGCGGCATCCGTCTGTTCCGGTGTGCCTGTCAGGCCGAGCATGCGCGGGTGGATATTATCGGTGAAGGCCGCCACGACCTCAGGGGTGTCGCGGGTGGGGTCGACCGAGATAAAGACGGGTTGCACGGATTGGTCGCGCCCCTCGAGGATATCAACAGTCTCGGCATTGCGCACCGTATCCAGCGGGCAGACATCAGGGCAGAATGTATAGCCGAAATACAGCAAGGATGGCTCGGCCAGTACATCGGCATCCGTCACGGTCTCGCCCGTTTCACTGACCAGCTCGAACGGGCCACCGATTGTATCGGCCCCACCTGCAATCACCGTGCTGCGGCATTGCGCGAAAACGTCATCCGAACCCGCACCTGTGCGCCCGAAAAGGGCGATCACCACAGTGGCCAAGATCAGGGTAACTATAAGGATCGCCGCGCTTATGGCATATGTTCGGGTCATGATCTTCTCATCGGTGGTTACAGTGACGCGTTGATCACGTATGTTCAGGGGACTATCAATTCACGATCTCGCGCCTGTGACAGAAAGCCCCGAGCCATGGCAACGCCCAATGATCCGTCCCTGAGGCTTCTGAGCGAAGACGCGCGCAGCGGATGGGTGCGCCTTGAGACCCTCTTGTTCCTGCGCTGGCTGGCTGTGCTTGGCCAGACCATAACCGTTGTGATCGCAAGTTTCTATCTCGGTCTGCGGTTGGAGCTTGGCCTGTGTTTCCTCGCTATTGGCACAAGCGTTTTGTCGAACCTGATCGCGATGTCGGTCTTTCCGCGAAATCAACGCCTCTCGGATCGCGATGCGATGCTGACGCTGCTGTTCGATTTGACCCAGCTGAGCTTCCTGCTGTTCCTAACAGGGGGCCTGAACAACCCCTTTGCCCTGCTGATCCTTGCACCTGTGACGATATCGGCCACCGCTCTGACCCTTGGCTCGACCCTGTTTCTGGGGGGTGTCGCCGTTGTGATGATTTCAGCCATCGCAGTTGTACATCTTCCCTTGCGCACAGGCACAGATGAAATCCTTCAATTGCCGCTGCTATTCGTGATCGGTTTCTGGACAGCGATTGTGATTGGGATTGTGTTTCTATCGGCCTATGCCCGCCGCGTGACGGGCGAGACGCATTCGATGAACCAAGCGTTGCTGGCCACTCAAATGGCCTTGGCGCGCGAGCAAAAACTGACCGATCTTGGGGGTGTGGTTGCAGCCGCTGCCCATGAGTTGGGCACCCCTCTGGCCACGATCAAACTGGTCTCAAGCGAGCTTGCCGATGAATTGAGCGACCGACCCGAGCTTTTTGAGGATGTCCAGCTGATCCGTGAGCAAGCCGATAGATGCCGCGATATCATGCGCTCCATGGGGCGTGCGGGTAAGGATGATTTACATATGCGATCCGCCCCGCTTTCAGCCGTGGTGCGCGAAGCCGCCGAACCGCATTCGGAACGCGGTATCGAACTGCTTTATGATTTTGCGCCCTTCAATAACGCCGTCAGCGAGGATGACAGCCTTCCCACCATCTACCGCAAACCCGAGATCATCCACGGTTTGCGCAACCTCGTGCAAAATGCGGTCGATTTCGCAAAGGACGCGGTTTGGGTCGAGACACGCTGGAACGACTCTGAAATTCGCATCCGAGTGATAGATGATGGCGCGGGCTATCCCTCCGACCTGCTGGGGCGTTTGGGCGACCCGTTCTTGCGCAGGCGCAAACCCGATGCCCCCGATGAAGGCCGCCCCGGATATGAGGGGATGGGGTTGGGTTTGTTTATCGCCAAGACCCTGCTCGAACGCTCGGGTGCCACAGTCACTTTCCAGAACGCATCCGACCCGTTTTTATTGCCCGAAGATCGCGAAATAAAGACGGGCGCAATGGTTGATGTGATCTGGCCTTTCGAGGCCATCAGCCTTTCGACCGAGACCGCCGCCGCCGCGCTCGGGGATAATCGACCGATTGAGATTTAACCCTTCGTTAAGCTCGCGCCATTAAGACTTCCTTAGCCAATAGGCGAAAGGAAGACATGATGAGCCTCTCAGGTCCGGACGGCGTCCTTACGATTGGCGTGGCATGCCTTTTGGCCAGCCTGTTGATCCTTGCTGTCGCCATTTGGACCAATCGCCAAGCCCATCTCAAAAGCAGCAGACCAAGATGGCAGCCCTCGGATATTCCGCTCAGATATGAGTTCAAGAACGGGTATCTCGTGTCGGACAATACGGGTTTTGACTGTTTCTTGACGGATCCTGAAGATCGCACCCGCGCATGGGATAATCTGGTTGAAGGGCTGTCTTTGCTCAATCCTGAAATCGGTCCGAAAATGGATATCTTGCGCGAACGCGGGCAGGGTTTTCGGGTTGAGGAGAAGATTGGCGCTGATCCCGTATCGATTACGGGCGCGACGAAGAAAGACCATCTCAGCATCACGGTCTCGTCTTTGCGCCAATTGGGCAAAAACAAGGTCCTGCCCAGTGAAACCGTGTCGCTGCTTGAAGATGAGATCGACGCATTGCGCCAATCCCTCGATCTTTGCGCCACTGTGATGTGGAAATGCGATGATGGGGGCGATGTGATCTGGGCAAATATTGCCTATTTCAATTTGCTGGCCACGCTTCAAAAAGGCCAAGAAACGGTATTTTGGCCATTGCCAAATATCTTCGCCGAAGCCTTGGGCGCCACGCCAGACCCGCAGGCGCCACTCTCTTGCGAACTGCCAATCCCCGCCGAAAGTGAGGATGCACAGGCGCGGTGGTGGGAAGTGTCTGTTGCCCCTTTGGCCAAGGGTGAGAAGATATTTTCCGCCATTCCAATGGACAGGGTCATGCAGGCCGAACAGGGCAAGCGGGACTCGGTTCAAACCTTTGCCAAAACATTTGCCCAACTGACCGTTGGCCTTGCCATTTTTGACAAAAGCCGCGCCTTGGTGGTGTTCAACCCTGCGCTCGTCCAACTCACCACCTTAAGCGCCGCTTGGTTGAGCGGGCGGCCCCTGCTCTTCGATTTTCTGGATCAATTGCGCGAACATCAACGCATGCCTGAGCCGAAGAACTACAAAGCTTGGCGCGAAAATCTCGCCAATATCGAAAAAGGCTCGGAGAATGGGACCTATCAGGAATACTGGACCCTGCCGACAGGGCAGACCTACCGCGTTCTGGGCCGCCCCCATCCTGATGGTGCGGTGGCCTTGATGTTCGAGGATATCAGCTCCGAGGTGTCTCTGACGCGCAAGTTCAGATCAAACCTCGAGCTCTATCAAACGGTGCTTGATGAAAGCCCCTCGGCGATTGCTGTGTTTTCTGGTGACGGGGAAATGGAGCTTCGCAATGCGGCTTTTGACCGGCTCTGGCAGCTTGGCACGGATCAAAAGGGCGGAACGCTCACCTTGCGTGAGTCCGTCACGCGGTTTGAACTTGCCTGCGCGCCCACGCAAATCTGGGCAAGGATTGAAGATGCCGTGAGCCTTGAAGCCGCGCGCAAGCCTTGGCAGGGCAAACTCCAATTGCTGGATGGTCGTCATTTGGCGGTTACGGTTTCTCCATTGCGGTCAGGCCATATCAAACTGGATTTCACACAGGCGGAGCCCCTATCGCACCCCATTGAGACACGCGTTGAAAGCGCCTAGCTTTCACATGCCCCAGTCGCCTTTGGGCTGATCGCTCACACCTTTCCAAGCAGGGTGGCTCTTAGCGCTTGTCGCTCGGACGCAGTCAGATAAACTCACTGTTATGACAGCCGAAACTGCCCGCCCACCTGCCGCCTTTTCCAAGGCTGTTTGCCAATTCTCATCGCGCGATGCTGAGGCAACGACGGTGCTGGCCGAACGCATGGCAGATCACCTAAAGGGGGGGGATGTCTTGCTGCTTTCGGGAGATTTGGGCGCAGGCAAAACGCATTTCGCCAGATCACTTATCCAACATCTTCTGGCAGCAGACGGGCTGTCTGAGGATGTCCCTTCGCCAACCTTCACCTTGGTCCAGACCTACGCCACCAAAGACATCGAGATTTGGCATGCCGATCTCTACCGCCTGACCGACCCGCAGGAGCTTTGGGAGCTTGGGCTGGACGAGGCCTTCGAGACCGCGATTTCTTTGATCGAATGGCCCGAACGGCTTGATCAAGACTTGCCAGACGGGGCAGTATGGTTGCGTTTCGATTATGACCCGCAAAACCCTGATTTCAGACGGCTGAGCCTTTTTTCCACAGCCAATTCAAGTCTGGCCAAGCGCTTGGCCAAGACCATGGAGCGCCCCGCGTGACCGATTTTATAGACAAATTTCTTCTTCGCTCGGGCTGGGGCGGCACCAAGGCCACGCCTTTGGCAGGTGACGCCTCGGGGCGGCGCTATTGGCGCTTGAGCCGCGATGGCCAAGCCGATGAAACCGCGATCTTGATGCATATCCCTGAGGATGAGGCCGCAAGCTTCGACGCTTTTCGCAAGATTGCCTCCTATCTGACAGGGCTTGGCCTATCTGCGCCCGCCGTTTTCACCGCCGACCCAAGGCTGGGGCTCATGGTGATCGAGGATTACGGCGACGGGCTGGTCTCCAAACTGGCCGCGCAGGATGCCCAGACTGAAAAGACCCTCTATCTCGAAGCCGAGACCGTCTTGTCAAAACTGGCGACAACTGGGGCTATGGCGGGCTTGAGCTTGATGACCCCGATCGGCATGGCCGATATGGTTCGTATCGCTTATGAACAGCTTCCCGCAGATCACCCCGTGCAACAAGACCAGCGCGATTTCTTCGCCAAGCTCACGCAGCTTTGCGTCTGGAAACTGCGCGGCACCCCCGTGACCGTCTTGCGTGATTTCCATGCCGATAACCTGATCTGGCTGCCCGACCGCGATGGCGTGCGCCGAATGGGCTTGCTTGATTTTCAGGACGCGCTGACAGGGCCTTTGGGCTATGATCTCGCCTCTTTGGTCGATGATGCGCGCCGCGATATCCCGCCAAGCCTGCGACATGAGTTGATCAAACGCCATGCCAAGACCCTTGCAATCGGTGTCGAGGATCTTGAATTGCGCGTCGCCCTGATCAGCGTGCAACGCAATTTGCGCATTCTGGGTGTCTTTGCCCGCTTGGCCAATGAGCAGAGCAAGATCGGATACCTCGCCCATATGCCGCGTGTTGCAGGCCATATTCTGCGCGCCGTGGCACATCCCGAGTTGCAAGAGATCAGCCCTGCCGTCACCCGTCTGGTCAAAGCCCATGTGCCCGAGGCGGTATTGTGAGTTTGCTGCCCTCGGCCTGCATGGTTCTTGCGGCTGGTTTCGGCACACGTATGGGTGCGCTCACCAAGACCCGCCCCAAACCCATGATCGAGGTCGCGGGCAAGCCCTTGCTTGATCATGCTCTGGATCAGGCCCATCAAGGCGGGGCCGAGCGTGTCGTGGTCAATGCGCATTATCTGGCCGATCAGATTATATCCCATCTGGAGGACAGAAGCGGCGTAACCGTGCTGCATGAAACGCCCGAAATTCTTGATTCAGGCGGCGGAGTTTTCAACGCGCTTCCCCATCTCGGGCAGGCCCCGTTCTGGGTTATGAATTCCGATAATGTCTGGTCTGGCCCGAACCCTTTGCAGCAATTGGCGCAAGCTTGGGATCCTGCCTTAATGGATGGTTTGATGCTGCTGGTGCCGCTGGCGCGAACGATTGGCCGCGACCATGCGGATGAGCTGAGCATGAGCCCGTCTGGTGCGCTGGAATTTGCATCAAGCGATCTGGTCTATACTGGCGCGCAAATTCTCTCGCCTGCCGTTTTCAAAGCATGCTCGGGCGGGGCTTTCCCGATCCGCCCCCTTTGGGAAGACCTTGCGCGTCAGGGGCGTTTGCATGGCGTTTTATATGACGGCCACTGGGCGGATGTGGGCCAGCCAAGCGGTATCGCCTTGGCCGAGGCCATGCTGGAGAGGGCAGAGCCATGATCTTTCCCGATACAGATCAGCCCCGCATCTTTGCGACCCCCCTTGGCGTGGATTTCTCGGCCGCGCTTATCGAGGGGCTGGATATGCGGCTTGAAGGGATGGCGCCCGAGGCGATTGCGCGTGTCGAGATTTGGGTGAATACCCGTCGGATGCAGCGCCATCTGCATGCGCGCTATGCAAGCCGCAATGCCAGTTTCCTACCCCGCATCCGTGCGCTTAGCGATCTCTCCGAAATCCCCGATATCGCGGGTCTGCCCAAAGCCATGTCGCCGCTGCGCCTGCGCTTGGAGCTTTCTCAATTCATCGGCAGATTGCTGGATCAGGACCCACAACTGGCCCCCCGCTCAGCAATTTATGACCTTGCCGATAGTCTTGCCGAAATTCTGGCAGAGATGCAGGAGGAACGCGTTAACCCCGAGGATCTGCGCGGTCTGAATGTCGAAGGCCATTCACAGCATTGGGATCGCGCCCTTCAATTCCTCAATATCGTCAGCGCCTATTTCGAACCCGAGGATGGCCGCATGACCCCCGAGGCGCGGCAGACCGCCCTGATCGACAGGCTCGTGCAGCATTGGTCTGACAAGCCGCCCAAGCATCCGCTGATTGTTGCGGGCTCCACAGGTTCGCGCGGTGCAACGCGGCGTTTGATGGAGGCGGTGGCCCATCTGCCCCAAGGGGCGGTGATCCTGCCGGGTCTTGATTATGACATGCCCGAGGAGGTGTGGCAGAGGCTGCTCAGTGATCGCCGCCCCCCGGGATTGGCGGGCGAAGACCATCCGCAATATCGTTTGGGCCAATATCTTGCCACGATGGGGCTGCGCGCGCGCGATGTGCAAGGCTGGCCATCCAGCCTGTCGCCCGTGGCAGGGCGCAACAAGTTGCTATCCCTCGCATTGCGTCCCGCGCCGATGACCGATCAATGGCTCAGCGAAGGCCCGACCCTGCCCGACCCAGATGAAGCGATGGAAAAGGTCACCCTGATCGAGGCCGCAACCCCGCAAGAAGAGGCCGCCGCCATCGCGCTGCGCCTACGCCGCGCCGTAGAGGATGGGCAACGCGCGGCCTTGGTCTCAACCGACCGCGTTTTGGGCCGTCAGGTGACAGCTGCGCTGGACCGTTGGGGGATCACGCCTGATGACAGCGCAGGCGTTGGTCTGTCGCAAACACCCCCCGGTCGGTTCTTGCGCCATATCGCTGAATTGGGGCTTGGTCCGGTCACGGGCGAGGATCTTCTGGTTCTGCTCAAGCACCCGCTGACCAATACAGGCGGCGAGGACAGGGGTGATCATTTGCGCCGCACGCGCGATCTTGAACTGGACTGCCTGCGCGGCGGTCCCGCCTTCCCGCGTCGTGCCGATCTTGTGACATGGGCCGAGAAGCGCAAAACCGATGAGGGTGCCATCCAATGGGCCGCTTGGGTTGGTCAGCTCTTGTTGGACCTGCCCCGCGCCGCAGGCCCCCGCCCCTTAGCAGATCATTTGAGCGATCACATTGCCTTGGCCGAAGCGCTCTGCACGGGCCCGGATGCCGAGAATGGAAATAGCGGCGCGCTCTGGCTGGAAAGCGCAGGCGTTGAGGCACGCCGATTGATCACTGAGCTGACGCATGAGGCAGATGCAGCAGGGACCATGTCGCTGCGCGATTACCGTGATTTGTTTTCCGCCATCCTTGAGACGGGCGAGGTGCGCAACCCTGTGCGACCCCATGCAGATGTGATGATCTGGGGCGCAATGGAGGCCCGCGTGCAAGGCGCGGATATCGTCATTCTGGCGGGGCTAAACGAGGGGACATGGCCCGCTAATCCCGGCGCTGATCCTTGGCTGAACCGCGCTTTGCGGGCCGAGGCGGGCTTGCGTCTGCCTGATCGGCGCATCGGTCTTTCAGCCCATGATTTCCAACAGGCCGCCGCCGCACCCGAGGTTTGGCTCAGCAGGTCCAAACGCGATACGGAAACCGAAACCGTGCCGTCCCGCTGGCTCAACCGCATGATCAACCTGATGGAGGGGGCCAGCCCCGCCACAAAATCCGCCCTTGGGCAGATGCGCAAACGCGGGGAAGACTGGCTTACACTGGCGCGAATGCAGGATGTGCCCTTGCAAGATGTCCCGCGCGCGCCGCGCCCCTCGCCCCGTCCGCCTGTGGAAATGCGCCCAAAAGTTCTCTCGGTGACCGAGGTCGAAAAACTGATCCGCGATCCTTATGCCGTTTATGCGCGGCGGGTGCTGGGGCTGTTCCCCCTCAAGGATCTGAAATCCGACCCCGACGCCGCCGAGCGGGGCACGGCGCTTCATGCGATCCTTTTCCGCTTCATTAACAGCACCAAGAGCGATTGGCCTGCCGATCCCAAAGCCTATCTGATGGAGTTGGCCGAGACAGTCTTGGATGATGTCGCCCCTTGGCCTGCCGCGCGCAGGCTTTGGCTGGGGCGTTTACAGCGGGTAGCCGATTGGTTCCTCGCAACCGAGGAGGCACGCCGCAAACTGGGCCGCGCGATCTTGCTGGAGCACAGCACCCAGATGAAGATACCCAGCCTTGGCGTCACCCTGAAAGGCACCGCCGATAGGGTAGACCGCCGTGAGGATGGAAGCCTTGCGATCTATGACTACAAGGCTGGCAAACCTCCCAGCAAAGACCAGCAGGAATATTTCAACAAACAGCTCTGGCTGGAGGCATGGATGGCCCGCGATGGCGCTTTTACCAATACGCCCGAAGAGGTGGCCGAGATCGCTTATATCGGCCTGAACGCGCGCGAGATTTCCGCCCCCGATATCGATGCTGGCACCATCTCGGAGATCGAGACGAAATTCCACGAATTGCTTCGCGCCTATCAACAGGCCGAAAAGGGTTTCACCTCGCGGCGGGCGATGTTCAAGGTTGCGTGGGATGGCGATTATGACCAGCTCGCGCGCTATGGCGAATGGGATGCAACCACTCCTCCAACGCAGGAGGATGTGGGATGAAATTCACCACCCCCCTTTTTGATGCGGCCACCACCGCGCAGGTCAAGGCCGCGCGGCCTGAAGCCTCGACATGGCTGTCGGCCAATGCAGGCTCGGGCAAGACGCGCGTTCTGACCGACCGCGTGGCGCGCCTGCTGCTCGAAGATGTCACGCCCGAGCGCATTTTATGCCTGACCTATACCAAGGCCGCCGCCGCCGAGATGCAAAACCGCTTGTTCCGCCGTTTGGGTGAATGGGCGATGATGCCGGACCAAGCCTTGGGCGATACATTGGCGGGGCTCGGCGTGGATACCGACCAACTGCGCCTTGAGATGCTCGGGAAAGCCCGCACGCTTTTTGCCCGCGCCATTGAAGCGCCGGGTGGTTTGAAAATCCAGACGATCCACTCCTTCTGCTCTTCGGTGCTGCGCCGCTTTCCTGTGGAAGCGGGCGTCAGCCCCGGATTTACCGAGATGGATGACCGCGCGCAGCGTGACCTAGGCCTTGAGGTGATCGACCGTTTGGCCGAGGGCGAGGCGCGGGCAAGTGTGGATGCCATCGCGCAATTCCTGAGCGAGGAGACCGCATGGGATTTGGCGCGCGCAATCCTGTCGAAACGCGATGCCTTCAAGACCCCGCTGAATGCCGCCGATCTGCGCGATTTTCTGGAGTTGGGGAACCTGACCTCAGACGGGCTGATTGCGCAGACATTTGAGGGTGATGAGCGTGATCTCTGCGGCAAGCTCATCCCATTGCTGCCTGCGTCCTCAAGCTATGACAAACACCGCCGCGTTCTGGGAAGCGTCAATTGGGAGGTCCCCGATTTCGCTGATATAAGCGCGTTGGAAGACCTGTTTTTGTTCGGACCAAGCGCAAAAAAGGCCAATGAAGCCAAGATTGACGCTTATGCCAATAAAGATGTCCGCACGGCCATGGGCGAGGATCTTGAAGCGCTGCACGACTTCATGCTCCGCCTGCAAGAGGCCCGCCCGCTGCGGCGCGGGCTGCAATTGGCCGAGAAAACCCACGCGCTTCACGCCTTCGCCTCGGCCTTTCTGCCTGCCTATGACATGGCCAAGGAACAACGTGGCTGGCTTGATTTTGACGATTTGATCCGCCGCACCCGCGACCTTCTGACGGCGCGTGAAGTGGCGCAATGGGTCCTCTTCCGTCTTGATGGCGGGATTGATCATATCTTGGTGGATGAGGCGCAGGATACCTCGCCCACGCAATGGAATATTATCGAGACCTTGGCCGAGGAATTCGCGGCAGGCGAGGGCGCGCGCGTGGATGTTTTGCGCACGATTTTCGTGGTGGGCGACAAGAAACAGTCGATCTATTCCTTTCAGGGGGCCGATCCCGCAGGGTTCGACAAGATGCGCGACCTCTTTGAAGAACGGTACCGCAGCATTGGCCGCGCCTTCCAGACCGAAACCTTGGCCTATTCCTTCCGCTCAGCCGAGCCGATCCTTGCGCTGGTGGATGAAGTGGCGCGCGGCAATGGCGGGCCCGGCTTGGGCGAGGATGTGACCCATTATGCCCATAAGGCCGATCTGGCAGGGCGCATCGATATCTGGCCGCATATCCCCAAATCCGAAGATTTAGAAAAACAGCCATGGCAGGAACCTGTCGATAAATTGGCCGATGAACATCACAGCGTGATCCTTGCCAAACGGATCGCCAATTTCATCAAGGACACCTTGGAACAGGGCGTGCTCATCCCGCATGACGGGGGCCAGCGCCCTGCGCGCCCATCCGATTTTCTGGTGCTGGTGCGCCGCCGCTCGGACCTGTTTCACGAGATCATCGCCGAGATCAAGAAACAGGGCCTCCCCATCGCGGGGGCCGACAGAATGCGGGTGGCCGCCGAATTGGCGGTGCGCGATCTGGTGGCGCTTATGGCCTTTCTTGCCACGCCCGAGGATGACCTTTCGCTTGCCTCTGTTTTGCGCTCGCCGCTTTTCGGGTTGAGCGAGCAGCAGCTTTACGAGCTGGCCCATAGACGCGGCAAAGCCACGCTCTGGCGCCGATTGCGCGATCGCCAAGCGGAGTTTCCGCAACAGGTCGATATGCTCTCGGACCTGCGCGACAAGGCCGATTTCATGCGCCCCTATGATCTGCTCGAGCGGGTTTTGATCCGCCATCAGGGGCGGCAAAAGCTGTTGGCGCGTTTAGGGGCCGAGGCCGAGGACGGTATCGACGCGATGCTGGCCCAAGCCCTTGGCTATGAGCGTAACGCCGTGCCAAGCCTGACGGGCTTTGTCGGCTGGCTGCAAAGCGGTGATGTCGAGATCAAGCGCGACCTCTCCAACGCGGGTGAGCAGATACGCGTTATGTCGATCCATGGGGCCAAGGGTTTGGAAGCCCCGATTGTGATCCTGCCCGACACTGCCGCCAAACGCGGCACGCCACCAGGGATCAACCTGCTTCTGCCCGAGGACGATTTGCCCCTCTGGCCCACCTCGAAGGCGGATGCACCGCCCGCCTTGGAGCCCGCCCATGAGGCGCAAACACAAAAGGCCGAGGAGGAGAATAACCGCCTTCTCTATGTTGCGATGACCCGCGCCGAGACATGGTTGGTCGTCGCAGCAGCGGGCGAATTGGCCAAGGAAGAAAACGGCAAAACTTCGTGGTTCCAAACCATCGATGACGCGGCGAAATCTCTTAATGCCAAGCCACATCCCTTTGAGGATGGCGATGGCTTGCGGCTGCAAAAAGGGGAATGGGCAAGCGCGCCTGCACAGGCCTTTTCACTGGCCCCGCCCACGCGCTCGGCCATGCCAAGTTGGGCCTTGGAGCCTGCCCCCGCCTCACAACGCGAGGAAGCCACGCTCTCGCCCTCTGATCTTGGCGGTGAAAAATACCTGACAGGCCCCAGTGATGCGCAGGGCCTCAGCGAAGAACAGGCACTGGCGCGCGGCAGGCGGATGCATTTGCTGCTTGAACATCTTCCGCATCTGCCCGCCCCCGCTTGGCCCGAGGCCGCTTTGGGGATCGTCTCGATGGACGGGCAGGTCAGCGAGGGCGAAACCGCATCTCTGCTGGAAGAGGCCACGCGCGTGCTGACAAAGCCGCAACTCAAGCATCTCTTTGCCGATGATGCTTTGGCCGAGGTGGCCCTTGCCGCCCAAAGCCCCACGCTTGGCCGCAAGCTATTTGGCATTATCGACCGTCTTATTGTCACGCCCACTCGCGTCACTGCCGTGGATTTCAAATCAAACGCTCTCCAGCCTGACACCCCTGAGGCCACGCCCGAGGCGATCCTGCGCCAAATGGGGGCCTATGCCGAGATGTTGGCCGCACTCTACCCAGATCGCGAGATCGAGCTTGGCATTCTTTGGACACGCAGCGCCGAATATATGGTTTTGCCTCACGCTCTCGTTATGGCGGGTTTGCAAAGGGCTGCTGGTTCTTGACGTCCCGCAGGGCGGACCATAGGTTCCGTTTTCAAGACAGACATGTTTTTTAACGGAGGGCTCATCATGGCCACCATCGCAGTTACAGACGCGACCTTCGACACCGAAGTTCGCCAGTCAGCTATCCCTGTTGTTGTTGATTTCTGGGCAGAATGGTGTGGCCCCTGCCGCCAGATCGGCCCCGCATTGGAAGAGCTTTCGAGCGAATATGACGGCAAGGTCAAAATCGTGAAGATCAATGTCGACGAGAACCCGAATTCCCCGACCGAGCTTGGCGTGCGCGGCATCCCCGCCCTGTTCATGTTCAAGGATGGCGAGGTGATCTCGAACAAGGTTGGCGCGGCCCCGAAAGCGGCCCTGCAAAAGTGGATCGAAGAGGCCGTCTGAGCCCCACACCCACGAACCCCGATTAAGAAAAGAGCGCCTGATCAGGCGCTCTTTTTTTTGGTGCCCAATCCTGTGCGCTCAGATCAGCGCAACCCGCCATCACATCTGATCAGCCATATGAAAAGGCGCCCCGTCAAACGGAGCGCCTTTCCTATTTGTCCCGAGCCATAGAGGGAGGAGGAATGGCTCGAGAAGCTTGTCTAGGGCTTAGCCCTTGGTGAACTCAGGATAGGCTTCCATACCCAGTTCGGTTGTGTCGAGACCTTTGATCTCGTCCTCTTCGCTTACACGGATACCCATGACAGTCTTGAGGATGAACCAGACAACCAGCGAGGCTACGAAGGTGAAGACACCATAACCTGCGATACCGAGCAGCTGTGTGCCGAGCGACGCTTCACCGTAGAAGATGACCGCGATCGTGCCCCAGATACCTGCGAAGAGGTGGACAGGGATAGCACCAACAACATCGTCGATTTTCAGCTTGTCGAGCAGAGGAACCGTGAAGACCACGATCACACCACCGATGCCACCGATCCACAATGCGCCGAAGAGTGTCGGAGCGAGAGGCTCAGCTGTGATGGAGACCAGACCAGCAAGTGCGCCGTTCAGGACCATGGTAAGGTCGACCTTGCCATAAACAACCTGTGTCAGGATCAGAGCAGCGACGGCACCAGCAGCAGCAGCCATGTTTGTGTTGGCGAAGATGCGGGATACGTCGGATACGTCACCAACGGTGCCCATTGCCAACTGCGAACCGCCGTTGAAACCGAACCAACCGAGCCACAGGATGAATGTACCCAAGGTTGCGAGCGCCAGATTGGAGCCAGGCATTGGGTTCACTTTGCCGTCCTTGTACTTGCCAAGGCGTGGTCCGAGGATGATGGCACCTGCGAGAGCGGCCCAGCCACCTACGGAGTGTACAACAGTGGAGCCCGCGAAGTCGGAGAAGCCCGCTTCAGACAACCAGCCGCCGCCCCACTGCCACGAACCGGAGATCGGGTAGAGAACGCCTGTCAAGATGATCACGAAGATCAGGAAGGGCCACAGTTTGATACGCTCGGCCAAAGCACCCGAAACGATCGAAGCAGTTGCAGCAACAAACACCAGCTGGAAGAAGAAGTCCGAACCGATGGATGCATAATCAAGCGCCGCGTCTGCAGCCGAAATGCCCACTGGATCAAGAACAGTCTGTGCGAAGAACGGGCCAACATAACCCGCGATGATCCATGCATCACCAGGATACATCAGGTTGAAGCCGATCAACCAATACATGATCGCCGCAAAGGAGAAGAGCGCGATGTTCTTGGTCAGCTGCATGGAGACGTTCTTGGCGCGCACGAGGCCCGCTTCGAGCATCGCAAAGCCTGCGGCCATGAAGAATACGAGGAAGCCTGCCATCAAGAACAACAGGGTGGTCAGGATATAAGGCCCGACTTCGTCAAATGTGGGCGCCGCAGCTTCTTGCGCGAAACCCATCGATGGAAGCAATGCAGCAGCCGCCACAGTCGCCATCGGAAGGAGATACTTGGTTTTCATGTTTCTCTTTTCCCAAATAATTGCAGGGACGCGCGCGCTTACAGCGCGTCGTCGTTGGTTTCACCGGTGCGGACGCGAACAGCGCTTGCCACATCGAGAACGAAGACCTTGCCATCACCGATCTTGTCGGTTTTCGCTGTGGTCTGAATTGTCTCGACCACTTGGTCTGCCATGGCATCTGCCACAACGATCTCAAGTTTTACTTTTGGAACAAAATTCACGGCGTATTCAGCGCCACGATAGATTTCAGTGTGACCGGATTGCGAGCCAAAGCCCTTGATCTCAGTCACCATCATGCCGCGCACGCCGATGGAGGTCAGCGCTTCACGCACCTCCTCGAGCTTGAACGGTTTAATTGCTGCAATGATGAGTTTCACGATTGTTACCCTTTTGCGATTTTGCTGTCCCCCAAAGGACTTCACTCGAGCATCACAAAAAGGAGATCGCCCTGAGAGCAACGAAACGGGGCGCTTAATTTGTGGGCTTTATTGAATTATGCAAATTTTTTGCGCAATTTCGCCTTTTCGATTAAATTTTAGGCAATCAATTTATCAGGGCTGCTCATCTACAGACTTCGCATCCGACTCGAAAAGGCTTATCTTTGCCAAAAAATGGCAGGCAAAAATGAGCGAAAATGGAAATGGCGGGCGCGGCACGCGCAGATTGGTTGCGGATAAACGCTCGGCCAATCCGCCTGCATCACGCGCTGGAAACGGATCATCCCGCGGGGCACAGCCACCGCGGAAACCGCGCCGCAAACAGCGCGCGACCAAGCCGCGTCGTTCGGGGCCATTGGGCTGGATCACATCGCTCTTTCGTTTGATTTTCAGAATTATCTGGGGAGTTGTCTGGCGCGGCGCGCTGGTGATGTTCCTGATCCTTGCAGGGGCCACTGCCTATTATTACTCGGAACTTCCTGATGTCGGGGATGTTGTTGATGCCCGCGCCCGCGGCTCGGTCACACTTCTCGACCGCGATGGCGATGTCTTTGCGTGGCGGGGCGAACAATTTGGCGGGATGATCACGCCTGAAACCGTCAGCCCCCATCTGACCAATGCCGTGGTCGCCACCGAGGATCGGCGCTTTTTCCGCCATTTCGGCATTAGCCCGCGCGGCATTGCCAGTGCGGTGCGCATCAATATGCGCGAAGGGCGCGGCCCGCTGGAAGGGCATGGCGGCTCAACCATCACCCAACAGGTTGCCAAACTGATGTGTCTGGGCGTCGCCTATGATGCCGACACATGGGAGACCGAGGCCGAGTATGAATCGGATTGCCGCCGCACGACCCTGTGGCGGAAGTTGCAGGAAATGCCTTTCTCCTTCGCGATGGAGCTGCGCTACACCAAGAACGAAATCCTCTCAATCTATTTCAACCGCGCCTATCTGGGCGCAGGCGCACGTGGCTTTGAGGCGGCTTCACAGCGCTATTTCGGCATGTCCGCCGCCAATATCAATGCCAGCCAAGCGGCCATGATGGCGGGGCTTTTGGTGGCTCCATCCTATTATGCGCCCACCCGCAATCTCGAACGCGCGCAAGAGCGTGGGAACCTCGTGCTTAATCTGATGGAGCAGCAAGGCTACCTGAGCGCCGCAGACGCCACCCAAGCGCGTGCGAACCCCGCCGTTCTGTCTAATGCTGCATCGGCCAATGTCGGCGGGTATTTCGCTGATTGGATCATGGATGAAGGCCCCGGTTTCCTGACCAATGACACGACCGAAGATGTGATCATCCGCACCACCTTCGATTCCGACATGCAGCGCGCCGCTGAAGAAGCCTTGCAGGAGGTGTTCTCAAACTCGGTCCGCGAAGGCTCGGAAGCGCAAGCCGCCATCGTGGTGATGAGCGCGGATGGCGCTGTGCGCGCCATGGTGGGCGGGCGTGACACACGTGGCGCTGGCCTGTTCAACCGCGCAGCCCAAGCCCGCCGCCAGACAGGCTCGGCCTTCAAACCGTTTGTTTATGCCACGGCATTGGAACTTGGCTGGCGCTTTGATGATTTGATCCTAGATGCGCCACTCACACTCGACATCCCCGGATCGGGCCCTTGGTCGCCCGTGAATTACACAGGTGAATTCTATGGCGATGTCACACTGACCGACGCCTTGCGCGCCTCGCTTAACACGGCCGCTGTGCGCCTGTCTGAAGATGTAGGGCGCGAGTTGGTGCGCGATGTGGCATCCCAATTCGGCATTCAAAGCGATCTTGCTGCAGGCCCTGCCCTTGCGCTTGGCGCATCCGAGGCGAGCTTGATTGAAATGACAGGCGCCTATGCTGGCATCTTGAATGGCGGCTCTGCCGTGGCGCCCTATGGGTTAACGGAATTGCGCCTGATGGGGGATGACACCCCGATGATCGGCCAAGAAGGCGGTATCCGTGAACGGGTCATCTCCGAGAATGCCGCGCAGCAGTTGACCTATATGATGGCCGAGGTTGTGGCGGACGGCACAGGACGCCGTGCGCAATTGTCCGACAGGCCCGTGGCTGGAAAAACAGGCACCACAAATTCGGCCCGCGATGCGTGGTTCATAGGGTTTTCTGCGGATTACGTTGCAGGTGTGTGGATGGGATATGATGATAACACACCGCTCTCGGGTGTCACGGGTGGCGGCCTTCCCGCCGAGATTTGGCGCCAGACCATGGAGCGCATCCATGCCGATCTGTCACCGCGCCCCTTGCCCATGATCGACCCTGTGCTCGAAGCCCGCCCCGACCCCATGCCCTCTGCCGAGGCGCAAGACGGCCAAGGCGACAGACCAGATCTGGCGCAGCAGATTTTGATGGAGGTTTTGGGTGGGTTGCTTGGCCGAAACTGAGCGTGTCTTCGCCGAGTTCATCCAGCCACCGACTTAAGCCAGAGTTCTGAGATGCGCGATCAACGCGTCGATGTCGCCACCGCGCCGATCAAGCATGGTACCGATTTCCTGACTTTCCGTAGAACGCAGATTTACGCCCTGAAAGACGATGTTGAAGAAACGGTTCTGACCGCTTGCATCGGATACGAGGAAGATAACCTCAAAGGGCGACTGCCCACTTAGAATCGCGGTCGAGCGGACCTCATAGAAATTGCGGATCGCTCGGGTGCCCTGCACTTCGATCCGCCCACCGATGAACTCACGAAAGCGGCTGCCATATTTACGCGCCAGATACCCTTGGAACGCTGTGGTAAAGGCGCTGCGCTGCGCGGAACTTGCGCTGCGCCATTCAGGCCCAAGCACAGATTGCGCCATGATGGGCATATCGGCATAGCGGCTCAGGACGTTCGAAAACTGCGAATACATCCGGCTTTCCGAGCGACCCGAATTAATGATGTCGTTAATCTCGGCCACGACACGCCCAACCAGATCGGACGCTTCATCAGCGGTAAAGGCCATGCCGCGCCCAGCACCAAACATCGCAATGGCGGAGGCACCGAGGGCTGCAAACTGTCGGCGGGAAAGCTTGAATTCACTGCGCATAGGGATCCTCATAGGGGTCGAAGTAATCATCTTGCTGGCGGTCGCCGCGCAATTCAAAACGGCGGTTTTGCAAATACAGGCTGCGCGCTTGTGCGTAGCTATCTTCACTCTCGTAAAGCACGCCATCAATCACATCGCCAAACTGGTAGCGCTGGCCCATTAGGTCAACAGTTTCCAGCCCCGTGACGTAATCACTTTCTGGGGAGGTCACGAGATACCGCAAAGGGTTCAGCGCGGCATCAACAAAGCGCCCCGCCGTGTCGCGGCTAGTTGATGGGCCAAAGAACGGCAACTCGACGTAAGGGCCTTCCTCTGCGCCCCAAACATGCAAGGTCTCACCAAAATTGGTATCAGCGGGCAGGACACCCATCGCGCTGGCGGGGTCAAACAGCCCGCCCAGCCCGATTGTGGAATTGATCACGAAGCGCGTCGTGTTTTGCATGGCTTGGCCGATCCGGAACTGCAGGATGTTGTTCACAACATAGCCCGGCTGGTTCAGGTTCGACGCCATATTGGACAGGCCATTGCGCACAGGCTCAGGGACAATCGTTCCGTAGCCTTGCGAGACAGGTCGCAATAATGCGCGGTCTACGGCAATATTAAGTTCATGGACTTCGCGGTTCTGAGCCTCATTCGGGTCGTCAATCAGATCACCACGCGGAATGTCGGCGGGGCCACAGGCTGTCAGGCCAAGGGCTAGCGCCACCAAAACAGGCCGTAGAGATAGCAATTTTACGCAATAACTCATGATGAAAATCGACTTTTTTCCAAAGGCCCCAGATCATCCGCATACCTAAATCAGCCCGCTGGTTCAACATGGCATGGAATAGACCTACCTGAATGCGGCGATGCCGCGCTGCAGAAATGACACGTATCTGGGCGATGTTACTAGAATTCGCCCCTTCCCCCTGTTGCCGCGCAGGGTTAGCCTGCGCGCAAACATGCTTATAAGGAAGCCTGCCATGAGCAAGAATTTCGAGAAGAAACTGGCCGATCTGGGCGTCACCCTGCCTGATGCGCCCGCGCCTGCCGCGAATTATGTGCCCTATGTCACGATTGGCAGCACCGTCTATGTATCTGGCCAGATCTCGATGGCGGATGGGGCTTTGATCACGGGTAAAATCGGTGCGGATCTGACCACCGAGGAAGGTGCGGCGGCGGCGCGAAGCTGTGCGATCTCGCTTCTTGCTCAGGTCAAAAAGGCTTGCGGCGGTGATCTGGATAAGCTGGTGCGTGTTGTGAAACTGACGGGTTTTGTGAACTCCACCCCTGATTACGCCGACCAGCCAAAGGTGGTGAACGGAGCTTCAGATTTCTTGGTGGAGGCTTTGGGCGATGCGGGCCGCCATGCGCGCTCGGCCGTTTCGGCTGGCGCTTTGCCGCTGAATGTCGCTGTCGAAATCGAGGGGATTTTCGAGATCGAGGCATAGGCCATGTCTGCAGCTCTGGATGGCTCCTTTCTGCGCCTGCCGATCGCGCACCGTGCGTTGCATGATGCGCAAAGCGGCATTCCCGAAAACAGCCTTGCCGCAGCAAGTGCTGCAATCGCGGGTGGCTACGGGATGGAGGTTGATATCCAGCCTTCCTCGGATGGTCAGGCAATGGTGTTCCATGACGCAACGCTTGAGCGTCTGACGGATCAAACGGGGCGGGTGAATCAACGCACAGCGCTTGATCTGTCCCAAATCCCGCTCAAAAATAGCGAGGAGCGCATTCCCCGCCTGACTGATCTGTTGCACTTGGTCCAAGGCCGTGTGCCCTTGCTGATCGAGATCAAGGATCAGTCAGGCAATTTAGGCGATGTATCAGGCGAGCTGGAACCCGCCGTTGCGCAGGATTTGGAAGGCTATGGCGGCCCTGTCGCCGTGATGTCCTTCAACCCCGCTTCCGTGGAACGGATGCAGCGCTTCGCACCGCGGGTGACCCGAGGTTTGACCACCTGCAGCTTTCCACCGGACAAATGGAATGGTGTGTCCGAGGCGCGCTGCGCGCATCTGCGCGATATCGCAGATTTCGACCGTTTGGGCGCAGCGTTCATTAGCCATGACTGCAATGATCTGGATCGCGCCTCGGTGCTCGCGCTCAAAGCGCGCGGCGTTCCGATCCTGTGCTGGACCATCAAAAGCGCCGAGGCCGAGGCCCAAGCCCGCAAGATCGCGGATAATGTGACCTTTGAAGGCTACCTCGCCACAACACCAACGGCTTGACGCAACACCGCTTTGCCCCACCTCAGGGGTGGGCCATCAGGAATTCGGCATTCGCAATGCGTGACGGACGAGACATTGAAGTAACCGTTCTGAACTCTCTGCGCGGCATCACCGCCGAGGAGTGGGATGCCTGCGCGTGCCCCGAAGCCGCGGATGGCGGCCGCCCTTTTGACCCGTTCACCACGCATCGGTTTCTTTTGGCGCTGGAGGATAGCGGATCGGTCGGCGCGGGCACGGGCTGGCAGCCGCATTACCTTCTGGCGCGCGAAGGCGGCACGCCCATAGCCGTGGCCCCCGTTTATGCCAAAGGCCATAGTCAGGGCGAATATATCTTCGACCAGAACTGGGCCCATGCTTATGAGAATGCGGGCGGGCGGTATTATCCGAAACTACAGGTTGCAGCCCCTTTTACCCCCGCAACTGGCCGCCGTTTTCTGACCAAACCCGAGCATAGCGAGATAGGGCACCAAGCATTGGTGCAAGGCATGCTTCAGGTCGCGCAGGACAATCACCTGTCCTCGGTCCACATCACCTTCTGCACCGAGCAAGAGGCCGAATTGGGCGAGACCCTTGGCCTGATGCGGCGCTATAGCCAGCAATTCCACTGGCATAATCGCGGCTATGCCGATTTTGATGGGTTTCTCGCGGATCTCTCATCGCGCAAACGCAAAAACATCCGCAAGGAACGCGCCACCGCCCAAGGCTTTGGCGGCGAGATCGTGGCGCTGACGGGGGAGCAGATCCAACCCGAACATTGGGATGCCTTCTGGACCTTCTACCAAGACACGGGCGCGCGGAAATGGGGCATGCCTTACCTCACACGCGAGTTCTTCGATATCGCGCATCAGACCATGGCCGATGATATGCTTTTGGTCTTTGCAATGCGTGATGGCGAGCCCGTTGCAGGCGCGCTTAATTTCATCGGGCGCGAGGTGATCTATGGCCGCTATTGGGGCTGCAGCGAGGATCACCCCTGCCTGCATTTCGAATTATGCTATTATCAGGCCATCGACTACGCGATTGCCCATGGCCTGCCGCGCGTGGAAGCGGGCGCGCAAGGGGGCCACAAGCTGGCTCGCGGCTATCTGCCCGTGACCACCCATTCCCTACATTGGGTGCGCGATCCGGGCTTTCGCAATGCGGTGCAGGATTTTCTTGAGGCCGAACGCGCCATGGTGGGGGAGGAGATCGAAATCCTCACCTCATACGGGCCGTTCCGCAAATGCGATGTGGAGGAACAGGAATGAGCAATGAGAAACTGACAGGCGATGCGCGCGAGGCCGCTTTGGCCGCGCTTGCCAAAACGGGCTGGGGCATGGTCGAGGGCCGCGACGCGATCACCAAAACCTTCGTCTTCGCCAATTTCATCGACGCATTTGGCTGGATGAGCCGCGCAGCTTTGGTGGCCGAGAAAATGAACCACCACCCTGAATGGTTCAATGTCTACAAAACGGTCGAGGTAACCCTCTCGACCCATGATGTAGGCGGCCTCTCCGCGCTTGATCTGGCCTTGGCCGAAAAGATGGACAAGCTCGCAGGCTGAGCCTTCGGCCCCGAGCGCGCTGCCCGTTTTAAGAGACGAAGCGGGCAATGCTCCCGTCGAGGCACGGCGGGCTAACGCCGCTTATCCCGCGCGGGAGTAAACCACTATCATTGAGCCACCTGCCAAACTGCCCCGCTGAGCGGGACAAAGCTGGCTCTCGTTCATTTTAAATCTACGATTTTGGCAGAACTGTCCAAGTCTGCTTGCTCATTATCAACGCATCGAAGCTTTTTGTCTGCTCTAGGCGATAGCAAGCCGCATCCGCTGATATACAAAACCGTGCAAAAATCTCGGTTATGCCAAGTTCAAAAAACTTCACTTGCAAGGACATCTCTGCACCATTCGCAGATTTGATATTCAGAACATCATTGTTGCGTGGTCCTTGGAGGAGTTCGATTTCCTTGATGTCCCGCCAGCTAAAAGTTTGTTCTACATCGCGACGAAAGAACAATCGCATTCGACACCAAAAACCGCCTTCCTCGAAGCAAATATTCCCGCCGACCCGCTGCGGAGTGAGGATAAGGTATAAAGCTGTACCAACGAATATAGCGGTAATAGCTGACAGCCAATTGAACAGACTGTTCCAGTCTAGAACGCTTTCGATGCCATCATAATAGAGCGCGAAAAAAATCGGAACGCCAAACGGGCTCGCAAGGATGAGGAGATACACACCCAGTGTCAGGTTGATCCAAGGTTTGGGTCCAATATCGTCTGGCATCGGCTTTAAATGATCTCCGAATTCACAAGGCTTACGCTCCCACTCCGCTTCTGGCACGCTCATGCTGCGCAAATGCAGCATTTACGGAAAAAGGTCGGGCGCTATGCCCGACCTTTGATCATGTTCAGATCGCGGCCAGCATCGCCTCGCCGCCCGAGATTACGCAGGTGCCGGGGCTTTCTTCTTTATGCAGCACCTTCACCACACCGTCCTCGGAAAAGATCGCATAGCGCGAGGAGCGTGCGATCAAGCCAACGGGCGGGGCAGTGAAATCCATGCCCAAGGCTTTGGTAAATTCGCTTTGCGCATCAGACAGCATCGAAATGCCTGCATCCGCAGCACCCGTGGCCTCGCCCCATGCTTTCATCACGAAGGGGTCATTGACCGAGACGCAGATGATCTCGTCCACGCCTTTGGCATCGAAATCACCCTTGGTGCGGATGAAGCTTGGCACATGCTCGGAATGGCAGGTCGGGGTGAAGGCACCTGGAACCGCGAAAATCACAACCTTGCGGCCTTTGAGCGTGCTGGCCATATCCACTTCTTCGGGGCCATCGGCGCCCAAACGGATCAAGGTTGCATTGGGCAGTGTATCTCCGACTGAAATGGACATTGTAGTTCCCCTAACTTGTGTTTGCTGTTGAGCGACATATACGTTGAAGACAAATAGACGCCAGAGGCAAGACGGGGCAAATCAATGACAAAAATCGTAGTGGTCGGGGCAGGGCAAGCAGGCGCTGCCTGTGTCGCGAGATTGCGTAGTGACGGGTTTGACGGCGAAATCACCCTCATTGGTGAGGAAAGCGCGCCCCCCTATCAGCGCCCGCCTTTGTCCAAGAAATACCTGCTTGGCGAGATGGAGGTGGAACGCCTCTATCTGCGGCCCGAAAGCTATTACCCCGAAAACGCGATTGATCTGCATCTTGATATGACCGTCGAGGCGATTGATCGGGAGGCAAAATGCGTCATCTCGGGCGAAACACGGGTTTCCTATGATCATCTGGTTTTGACCACAGGCTCATATCCGCGCCACCTGCCTGCCTCGATCGGCGGGGATTTGGGCGGCGTTCATGTTGTACGAGGTCTGGCCGATGTCGATGCAATGGCCCCTTCCGTTCATGAGGGCGCACGGGTTTTGATCGTTGGCGGCGGGTATATCGGGCTGGAGGCTGCTGCCGTTTGTGCCGCGAAGGGCATGAAGGTCATTCTGGTCGAAATGGCTGATCGCATCTTGCAACGCGTCGCCAGCCCCGAGACTTCTGATTATTTCCGTGCCGTGCATAGCGCGCATGGTGTCGATATTCGCGAACGCGTGGGGCTGACGCGTTTGACGGGCAAGGGGCAAGTTGATGGCGCTGTGCTCAGCGATGGCAGCGAGATTGCGCTTGATATGGTCATCGTCGGGATCGGCATTGCCCCCGCGACCGCGCTGGCCGAGGCCGCAGGGCTGGAGATCGAGAACGGGATCAAGGTTGATGCCCATGGGCGCACATCGGACCCTTCGATCTGGTCGGCGGGCGATTGCGCGTCTTTTCCTTATCGCGAAGACCGCCTGAGGCTCGAATCCGTGCAAAACGCAATTGATCAGGCCGAAAATCTCGCGCGCAACATCATGGGGGCCGAGGAACCTTATCTACCCCATCCATGGTTCTGGTCCGATCAATACGACGTAAAGCTCCAGATCGCAGGGCTGAATACGGGCTATGACCGGATCGTTACGCGCGGCGGCGGGGATGCTGTGTCCTATTGGTATTACAAAGGCGATGACCTGCTGGCCGTTGACGCGATGAATGACCCGCGCGCCTATATGGTCGGCAAACGCCTGATCGAGGCGGGTAAATCCCCTACTTCTGATCTGGTTGCAGATAGCGACACTGACCTGAAATCACTGCTGCGCGCATGAGGATCATCTCGGGAAAATGGCGGGGCAAGAAACTGGCCGATGTCGGGCAGGGTGATGCGGCGGCGCATTTGCGCCCGACCACCGACCGCGTGCGCGAAAGCCTGTTCAACCTGATCCAGAATGGCCCTTATGGAAACCCGATCACGGATGCCCGCGTGCTTGATCTGTTTGCAGGCACGGGCGCGCTCGGGCTGGAGGCGCTGTCGCGCGGGGCAAAACAGGCCGTGTTCGTGGATGACGGAGCCGCCGCGCGCGGCTTGTTGCGTGAAAATATCGGGCTGTGTGCGGCGCAGGGTATCTCCAAGGTGTATCGTCGTAATGCCACCGATCTAGGGCCGCATTCGGGCCAGCCCTTTACGTTGGTCTTTCTGGACCCCCCCTATCGTCAGGGGCTTGGCGAATTGGCGCTGGCCTCGGCACTGGAAGGCGGATGGCTGGCACCTGAGGCTTTGATCGTCTGGGAAGAAGAGACGCCGCCTTTGCCGCCCGCGGGCGTAACCCTGCTGGACCAGCGCAGCTATGGCGGCACCGTCATCACCATTGCAAAGGTAAAAGCATGAAACCTGATCTTGTGATCTTTGATTGCGACGGCGTGCTGGTCGATAGCGAAACCATCACCAATAAGGTCCTTATCGCCAATCTTGCCCGCTACGGGCTGCATCTGACGCTTGAGGATACAGACAGGCTGTTCGTGGGGGGCACCATCCGTGGCGTTGGAGAAAAAGCGCGCGAGATGGGCGCTGATCTGCCCGAGACTTGGGTCGATGCCATCTATGCCGAGATTTACGACACCCTGCGCGCGGGCGTTGCACCCGTTGCGGGCATCCCCGCGCTGCTGGAGCGTCTGGATGAGGCAGGCATTCCCTATTGCGTGGCCTCCAATGGCAGCGAGGAGAAAATGGATATCACCTTGGGACAAACGGGGCTTGCGCCACGCTTTGAGGGCAAGCGCTTCTCGGCCCACAGCTTGGGCGTGGCCAAACCCGATCCGGGGCTGTTTCTTGCTGCCGCCAAAACCATGGGCTTCGCCCCGTCAGTCTGTATTGTCGTGGAGGATAGCGGCACAGGTGCGAAGGCCGCAAAAGCCGCACAGATGCGCTGTCTGGGATATGCCGCCCATGACGATGGTGCGCGGCTAAAGGCCCAAGGCGCCGAGGTCTTTGACGACATGGCCAAACTGCCGCTCCTAATCGGGCTGGAATAGCCTTCCACATCATCTTGTGCGGGTTGTTAACCATACCTCAATATGGGACAGTCGATAAAACACGAGCATCTAGAAAAAATCCAAAGCAGGCATGCAGGACGCGACCGCCCTTCTCTCTTCTGTATTCGGCTTTCCCGAGTTTCGACCAGGGCAGGAGGAAATCGTGCGCGCGGTCGCCGAGGGCCGCAATGTCTTGGCCATTATGCCGACAGGCGGGGGTAAATCGCTCTGTTTCCAATTGCCCGCCCTGATGCGCGAAGGGGTCACTGTCGTGATCTCTCCTTTGATTGCTTTGATGCGCGACCAAGTGCGCGGTTTGCGCGAGGCGGGCGTCGAGGCAGGCGCGCTGACATCGGGCAATACCCCTGAGGAAACCGATGCCGTCTGGGAGGCGCTGGGGGCCGGCAGGCTCAAACTGCTTTATATCGCGCCCGAACGGTTGGCCTCCTCAGGCACGGAGCGGATGCTCAAACGCGCGGGCGTGTCGCTGATTGCGGTTGATGAGGCCCATTGCGTCAGCCAATGGGGCCATGATTTCCGCCCCGATTACCTGCGCATCGGTGCGCTGCGCCGCACTCTGGATGTGCCACTGGCCGCCTTTACCGCCACCGCAGATGCCGAAACGCAAGCCGAGATCATTGAGCGTCTGTTCAACGGCGAGCCTCCCGAGGCCTTCCTGCGCGGCTTTGATCGCCCGAACCTGACCCTTGCCTTCGAGGTCAAGAACCAACCGCGCCAACAAATCCTTGCATTTGCGGCGGCGCGCAAAGGGCAATCCGGCATCGTGTATTGTGGCACCCGCGCCAAGACCGAGACCCTGTCACAAGCGCTGCGCGAGGCGGGCCATAATGCCTGTTTCTATCATGGCGGAATGGACCCTGAGGATCGCCGCATCGTCGAGACCCGCTTTAGCGTTGAGGACGGGTTGATCGTGGTGGCCACGATTGCCTTCGGGATGGGTGTCGATAAACCCGATATCCGTTGGGTGGCGCATGCCGATCTGCCCAAATCCATCGAAGGCTATTATCAGGAAATCGGACGCGCGGGCCGTGATGGCGCACCCGCCGATACGCTAACGCTATATGGGCCCGATGATATCCGCTTTCGACGCCAGCAGATCGATGAAGGCATTGCCCCGCATGACCGCAAAGCGGCTGATCACGCGCGGCTGAATGCGCTTTTGGGTCTGGCCGAGGCGATGGTTTGCCGTCGCGAAAACCTGCTTGGTTATTTCGGCGAAGAGATTAGCAAATGCGGCAATTGCGATCTGTGCAGCACGCCGCCCGAAACATTCGATGCCACACAACCCGTGCGCAAAGCCCTCTCGGCGATCCTGCGGACGGGGGAATATTTCGGTGCAGGCCATTTGATTGATATTCTGATAGGCAATGCCACCGAAAAGGTACGCGAACGCGGCCATAACGACCTGCCCACCTTTGGTGTCGGCACCGAGTTTGACAAGCGCGGTTGGCAGGCAGTGTTTCGCCAGATGATGGGGCATGATCTTGTGCGCCCCGACCCCGAGCGGTTCGGCGCATTGCGCATGACCCAAGCCGCACGGCCCATTTTGCGTGATGAGGCTGAGATTACCTTTCGCAAGGATACGATCACCAAGACCCCGCGCCGCCCTGCCGTTAAAACGCTGGTCAGCGAGGAAGATGCGCCCCTTCTCTCGGCGCTCAAGGCCAAGCGCCGCGCCTTGGCCGAGGAGGCCCGCGTGCCCGCCTATGTTATCTTCACCGATCGCACCCTGATCGAGATGGCTGAAACACGCCCCCGCTCGATGGATGAGATGGCGCGTGTTTCGGGCGTTGGTGCCACCAAGCTGGAACGCTACGGAGAGGGGTTTCTGGCCGTTATCACGGGTGAGAAACCCGACCACTTGCATCCCGCACGCCGCAAACTTGCGGGCCGCGATGCGGGCAATGTCTATGACCGTCTTTTGCAGGTTCAGGCCGATCTGATGCGCGGCGCGAATGGGGGTGATAAACCTGTCACCTGTTCCTCCTCGCAACTGGCCAAAATTGCCGAAGTTAAACCCGGTGATTTAGGCAGCCTCACCCGCCTTTTGGGCGAGCGCAGGGCCGAACGCTTTGGCGAGGCCTTTCTTGATGTGCTGCGCGAAGCTGGATAAGCGCGCCGCACTGCCCTAGATACTATCCCAACCGCCAGAATTTTCGACAGGAGAGCCCGCATGCTGACCGTGATTTCCCCCGCCAAACGCCTTGATTGGGCAGCCCGCGATGTGGATGTAACGCAGCCGCGCTTCACACAGGATGCCGAGGCTCTGGCCGAGGTCGCCAAGACCCTATCGGTTGGCGATCTTGAGAAGCTGATGGATATCTCCAAGGACCTTGCCACGCTTAACCATGACCGCTTTCAGCGATTTGCCGAGGACAAGGCGGAAATGCGGCCCGCAGCGCTGGCCTTTGCGGGCGACACTTATGCGGGTCTAGAGGCCAAGACCCTGTCGCCAGATGATCTGCGCTTCGCCCAAGACCGTTTGCGCATTCTATCTGGTCTATACGGGGTTTTGCGGCCGATGGATGCGATCCAGCAATATCGCCTTGAGATGGGCAGCCGCCTGAAAAACCCGCGCGGCAAATCGCTCTATGACTATTGGGGCACCCAGATTTCCGAAGCGCTGAACAGTGACGCGGCTGGCCTTGATGCCGATACGCTGATCAATTGCGCCTCGATCGAATATTTCTCGGCTGTGCAGCCTGATGCTTTGAAGCTGCGGATCATCACGCCCGTCTTTCTTGAGGACAAGCCCAATGGCCCCAAGATCGTAAGCTTTTACGCCAAGAAGGCGCGTGGCGCGATGGCGCGTTTCATCATCGAGAACAGGCTGACCGACCCTGCCAATATCACCGAGTTTGATGCGGGCGGCTATCGCTATGCCCCTGACCTGAGCGAGGAAGGCAAGCCCGCCTTCCTGCGCTCGGAAGCTGATGCCAAAGCCGCCTGAGGGCTGATCCAGATCAGTGGTCGGGATTGGCTTTCGCGAATTCGGCCTTTTGGGCATCCGTTGCCTCTAGCTGGTATTTCACGCGCCATTCGTCATAGGGCATGCCATAGACCGTCTCGCGGGCCTCATCCTTGGACATTTCGATGCCCTTTTCGGCAGCGGCCTCACCATACCATCGGCTCAGGCAATTGCGGCAAAACCCTGAGAGGTTCATCAGGTCGATATTTTGCACATCCTTGCGCTCATCCAGATGTTTGAGCAGGCGACGAAAGGCAGCGGCTTCAAGCTCGATGCGGGTTTGATCATCCATATTTCGGTCTCCTCGTGACTATAGCTGTGCGCTGGAAAGCGCGGCGTCAAGCATGGGGGCCAACCTTGTGCCCCAATCGGCCTGTGCCTGATCTGTTTCAATCAAGTCATTGCGCAATTCGATCAGAACATGGGGCAACCCGTTTTGCAGGCCATGCCGATCCATCGCATCTCCGGGCAAATGGCCGGAATAGGGTTGGTTGTCGCCGACACAGATATCGCCCTGCATGCCAAGATGCTGAAGCAGTGGATGGGCAAGGCGGGTGTCGCTGGAATAAAGCACGCCCACATGCCAAGGCCGCGCTGGCCGCCCGACAAAGGCGGGGGTGAAGGAATGAACCGCCAGCAAAACGGGGTTTGCGCGTGCCGCGATCAACCCCTCCAAGGCGCGGTGATAGGGGCGATGCAACATCTCGAGGCGGCGCTCAACCTCGGCCTCATCGGCGTGGCGGTTTGCAGGAATGATCGTGCCATCATAGATTTTCATCAACAGCGTGGGATCGTCTTCGCCACGGTTCGGGTCAATCACCAAGCGTGAGAAATTCGACAGGATAACGGGCGAGTTCAAGGCCTCGCCAAGCACGCGGGCCAGACCAGCCGCGCCGATATCATAGGCGATATGACGTGCCATATCTGAGGCAGCCACACCAAGATCGCCGCCTGCCACTTCCACTGGCACACGGTTTGAGGCATGGTCCACCGTAACAACCCAACGCCCGGGCCGCTCAGCGCCGACTATCTCGAATGGCATGGTCATGTTTTTGTCACCCTTGGCTGGCATGACACGCTTCGTAGACGGCTTCGTGCTGAACTGCCAGTTGTCCCTCGGGGGATTTTGATCCATTAGGGGCGCAGAATAATTGATAGCGCAAACATTTTGCGCATACCGAAGGGACAGACCCCGCATGAGACGCCAAAGAAACGTGAAAATTGTGGCCACTCTTGGCCCCGCATCCAACGATTATGAAATGATCCGCGCGCTGTTTGAGGCTGGTGCAGATGTGTTTCGTCTGAACATGAGCCATGGCTCTCATGATGAAATTCGCGTGCGTCACCAGATCATTCGCCAGATCGAAAAAGACACCAACAGCCCGATTTCCATTCTCGCCGATCTTCAGGGCCCGAAACTGCGATGCGGCGTCTTTGCCAATGGCGAAGGCTTCGAGATGCAGGAGGGCGCGACCTTCCGCTTTGACCTCGACGCAGCCGAAGGCGACGAGAACCGCGTTCAACTGCCCCATCCCGAGATTTTCGCAGCACTTGAGAAAGGCGCGCATCTGCTGGTCAATGATGGCAAACTGAAGCTGCGCGTTGAAGAATGCGGCAAGGATTTTGCCAATTGCGTCGCGTTGAATACGGGCACGATCTCCAACCGTAAGGGCGTGAATGTGCCTGATGTGGTTCTGCCCTTGGCCGCTTTGTCCGAGAAAGACCGCAAGGATCTCGAATTTGTTTGTGACCTTGGCGTGGATTGGCTGGCGCTGTCTTTTGTACAGCGCGCGGCCGATGTCACCGAGGCGCGCGAATTGGCCAAAGGCCGCGCCGCGATCCTGTCCAAAATCGAAAAGCCCGCTGCTGTAACCGCCTTTGACGAAATCCTCGCGGCCTCTGACGGGATCATGGTCGCGCGTGGCGATCTCGGGGTTGAGCTGCCTGTGCAGAATGTCCCACCGATCCAGAAACGCCTGATCCGCAAATGCCGCGCGGCAGCCAAGCCTGTGATTGTGGCGACCCAGATGCTCGAGAGCATGATCGAGAGCCCTGTGCCAACCCGCGCCGAGGTCTCCGATGTTGCGACTGCGATTTATGAGGGGGCTGACGCCGTGATGCTGAGTGCGGAATCGGCGGCAGGCAATTACCCGATCGAAGCGGTCAACACGATGAACAATGTCGCCATCGAAGTGGAGAGCGACCCGACCTATCGCGAAGTGCTGGATTCTTCGCGCAAGGTCGAACGCGCCACGGTTGCCGATGGCATTGTTGCCGCCGCCCGTGAAATCGCCGAGACCACGGATATCAAGGCGATCTGCTGCTTTACGCAATCCGGCACCACTGCTGCCCTCGTGGCGCGTGAACGCCCTCGCGTTCCAATCATCGGCCTGACCCCCAAAATCGAGGTTGCCCGCCGCATGACCCTGACATGGGGCACAAGCTTCGTTGTCACAGGCTCGGTGGACCGTTTTAAAATGGCCGTTGTCAATGCCGCCAAAGCCGCACGTGAAGGCGGGTTCGCAGGTGAGGAGGACCAGATTGTCGTCACCGCAGGTGTGCCTTTCAATGTGCCGGGTACAACGAACATCTTGCGGGTTGCACCTTGTGCCGAGCGTCTGATTTTCTCGACGGACCCAGAATAATCCCTATGGTCGGACGGCAATTGCTTCGCTAAGGCATTGGGCCATGAACAATCTGCCGTCCGATATTTTGATCGTTATTGCCACTTTCGTGGTTGGCATGTCTTTGGCCTCGGCCATCTCGAAATGGGTCGATAGACGGTTTCCGCTCTTTGCTTTGATCAATCTTGCCTTCGGGATCGGGTTATTTGCCCTTGCCTATATGAACAGCGAGGATGGCTTGGGTCTGACCGCCATTCCAGATGCTTTCATCTCGGTTGTTGCGCGAATTTTGAATTAAAGCGCGGCTTTGACCACTTAAATCTCTTGTATCATCTGCCAATTGGCGCTAATCGGCGCTCTCCAACGGTGCGACCGGCCGAAAGTGGCATGCCGAGTCGCGCTAGAACGTTGCCTTAAGAGGAGACGAAAATGCCCAAGATGAAGACCAAATCGAGCGCCAAAAAGCGCTTCAAAATGACTGCCAGCGGTAAGGTGAAAGCCGGCCAAGCAGGCAAGCGCCACGGGATGATCAAGCGGACGACGAAGTTCATCCGCGACGCGCGCGGAACCACGACATTGTCGGCTCCGGACGCAAAGATCGTTAAATCCTACATGCCCTACGACCGTTAAGGAGGCGCTGATATGTCCCGCACAAAAGGTGGTACCGTTACCCATCGCCGTCACAAGAAGGTTCTTGACGCGGCCAAAGGTTATTATGGCGCACGTTCGCGCAGCTTCCGTGTTGCAACGCAAGCCGTCGATAAAGCCAATCAATACGCAACCCGCGACCGCAAGGCGCGCAAGCGTCAATTCCGCGCTCTGTGGATCCAGCGGATCAACGCAGCCGTACGTGCCCATGATGAGAGCCTGACATATTCGCGCTTCATCAATGGCCTCGCGCAAGCTGGCATCGAAGTGGACCGTAAGGTTCTCGCCGATCTGGCCGTGCATGAGCCTGAGGCATTTGCAGCGATCGTAGATCAAGCGAAAGCAGCGCTTCCGGCCTAAGCCTTAAGCCAGCCAAGCTGATTGCATTTCGGCCCCGTATCAGGTGAAACTTGATACGGGGCCGTTTCTATTTGTGCCTCGGCATTTCGAGCAAGAGAATTTCAATGACCTATTTCAACGACTATCTGACGCGCACCGATGACCGTTTTGTCATGAAATGGGAACATTATTTCGCCGTCTATGAACGCGAATTCGGGCGCTATCTCGACCGCCCCATTTCCTTTCTCGAGATCGGCGTTTTCAAAGGTGGCTCGATCCCGATGTGGAAGGGTTATTTCGCCAAAGGCTCGAAACTGACATTTATCGATATCGACCCCGCCTGCGCCGCACATCAAGAAGCGGGCACCACCGTGGAGATCGGCAACCAGACCGATGCGGCTTTTCTGGCTGAGGTTGTCAAGAAGCACGGGCCGTTTGATCTGATCCTTGATGATGGCAGTCATATCAATGCCCATCAATCCGCCAGTTTCGAACTGCTTTGGCCCCATCTGAGCGATGGCGGCCTTTATGCGGTTGAGGATTGCCATACCAGCTATTGGCCAGGTTTCGGGGGCGGCTACCGCAATGAGGCGAGCTTTGTCGAATATGCCAAGCGCAAGGTCGACCAGATGCATTCTTGGTATACCGATCAGGATAAGATGTTCCCCTTCGATCCGATCGCGCGCGAATTGGATGCGGTGCGGTTCTACGATTCCATCGTGGTTTTTGAAAAACGCATCAAGAAAGAGCCACCCACTTCGGTGACCTCGCAGAATGGTAAGATCGGCAGATCGCGCCGTGCGCTCGAGATGCGTGGGCGGGTTTCCAAATTTGCGGGCAAGGATGGCACCTGAACACCCGCCTCTGACTTGCATTCGGAGCCGTCTGTGATAGCTGATCAAGCGAAATTCTTGAGGGGCTGAGGCCAATGGACGGATTGAATGAGCTGCGCGGCAGCTGGCTGGAACGGATCGCGGGTGCAACGGATGAATCCGCGCTCGAAGATATGCGCGTGGCAGCCCTTGGCAAAAAGGGTGAGATCAGCCTGAAGATGCGCGAGCTTGGCGGCATGTCGCCCGAGGAACGTCAGGTGGCAGGCCCCGCGCTGAATGCATTGAAGGACGAGGTTGGCGCGGCCCTTGCGGCTAAGAAAGCCGCCCTTGGGGATGCCGCGCTGGATGAGCGTTTGAAAGCCGAATGGCTGGATGTAACCCTGCCCTCGCGACATCGTCGTGTCGGAACCATCCACCCTGTCAGTCAAGTGACCGAGGAAGTCACCGCGATTTTCGCAGATATGGGGTTTGCCGTGGCTGAAGGCCCGCAGATCGAAACCGATTTCTACAATTTCGATGCGCTCAACATTCCGGGCCATCACCCTGCGCGCGCCGAGATGGATACCTTCTATACCCATCGCGCCGAAGGAGATGACCGCCCGCCGCATGTCCTGCGCACCCATACCAGCCCTGTGCAAATCCGTCATCTGGAGGCCCATGGTGCCCCTTGCCGGATCATCGCGCCGGGCCGTGTGTATCGCGCCGATTATGACCAGACCCATACGCCGATGTTCCATCAGGTCGAAGGTTTGGCGATCGATAAGGATATCTCGATGGCCAATCTGAAATGGGTGCTTGAGGAGTTTTTCTCGGCCTATTTCGGCACGCAGGTCCGCACCCGTTTCCGCGCATCGCATTTCCCCTTCACCGAGCCATCGGCCGAGGTGGATATCCAATGCTCATGGGAAGGCGGCACCGTAAAGGTTGGTGAGGGCGATGACTGGCTCGAGGTTTTGGGCTCGGGCATGGTTCACCCCAAGGTGTTGCAAGCGGCGGGTGTTGACCCCGAGCAATGGCAAGGCTTTGCCTTCGGCATGGGGATCGACCGCATCGCCATGCTGAAATACGGCATCCCCGATCTGCGCGCCTTCTTCGACAGCGACCTGCGCTGGCTGCGCCATTACGGCTTTGCCAGCTTGGATATGCCAAGCGTGCATGCGGGCGTTTAACAGCGCCCCGCGCGCCGCCTGACAACTACCTAGCAAGGGCCGAGGCCCTTCCAATCAAAGGCCTACTGCGATAATCGCATGCGCGAATGCGCGAAGGGAGTGCAGCAGATGAAATTCACCCTATCCTGGCTCAAAGAGCATCTCGACACCCAAGCCAGTGTCGATGAAATCACCGAGGCCCTCACCGATCTGGGGCTGGAAGTGGAAGGCGTGGAAAACCCTGCGGCCAAGCTGGAAAGCTTTACCCTTGCCAAGGTCAAGGAGGCCAGCCAGCACCCTGATGCGGATCGCCTGCGCGTCTGCACGGTTGAGACCGATCAGGGCGATGCCCAGATCGTCTGCGGCGCGCCCAATGCGCGCGCTGGCATCACGGTCGTGCTTGCACGGCCCGGCGATTATGTGCCCGGCATTGACGTGACCTTGTCAGTTGGCACCATCCGCGGCGTCGAGAGCCATGGCATGATGTGCTCCGAGCGCGAGCTGGAATTGTCCGAGGAACATGACGGCATTATCGAATTGCCCTCGGGCGAGGTGGGCCAGAAATTCATCGACTGGCTGGCCGCGAATGACCCCGCCAAGGTCGACCCCGTGATCGAGATTGCCATTACGCCAAACCGTCAGGATGCGCTTGGGGTGCGCGGTGTGGCCCGCGATCTGGCCGCGCGCGGTCTTGGCAGTTTGAAACCTTATGAGGTGAGCGAGATTGCCGGCAGCTTCCCCTGCCCAATCGGTATCAGCATTGCCGAAGACACGCTCGAAGTTGCGCCGCATTTCACAGGCCGCGTGATCCGTGGCGTCAAGAACGGCCCCTCGCCCGCATGGTTGCAGGACCGTTTGCGCGCCATCGGCTTGCGCCCGATCTCGGCCTTGGTGGATGTGACCAATTTCTTCACCTATGACCAGAACCGCCCGCTGCACGTCTTTGATGCCGATAAGGTGCAGGGCGATTTGCGCGTACACCGCGCAGAAGGCGGCGAAGAGATGCTGGCGCTGGATGAAAAGACTTATAGCTTCAAGGCGGGCCATATGATCATCTCGGATGATCGCGGCCCTGAAAGCATCGCGGGCGTCATGGGCGGCGAGGAAAGCGGCTGTACCGAAGAGACGGTCGATGTTTTCCTTGAAAGCGCTTATTGGGACATGGTCCAGATCGCCTATACAGGCCGTGATCTGAAGATCAATTCCGACGCGCGTTACCGTTTCGAGCGCGGCGTTGATCCTGAATACACCCGTCCGGGTCTTGAGGCCGCAACCAAGATGATCCTTGATCTGTGCGGTGGCGAAGCCTCCGAGGTTGTCGAGGCGGGTGCTGCGCCCAAAACCGCGCGCAGCTATCCCCTGAACACCAAACGCGTGATCAGCCTTGTGGGCATGGATATCCCGAAGGAAGAACAGGTCCGTATCCTGACCTCGCTTGGCTTCTCGGCCACGGGGACAGGCGATGTGATCGAAGTTTGGGTGCCCTCGTGGCGGCGCGATGTTCAGGGCGAAGCCGATCTGGTCGAAGAGATCGCGCGCGTGGCCTCGCTGACCAAATTGCAGCCTGTGCCCCTGCCGCGCCCAAGTGCTGGCGTGCCTTCGGCGGTTCTGACCCCGATGCAAAAGCGCGAACGCAACGCGCGGCGCACGATTGCGGCGCTCGGCTATAATGAATGTGTGACCTATAGCTTCATCGACAAGGCCAGCGCAGAGTTGTTCGGCGGCGGCTCGGATGCGACGATGCTGGAAAACCCTATCTCTTCCGAGATGAGCCATATGCGCCCCGCCTTGTTGCCTGGCCTGTTGCAAGCCGCTGCCCGCAATCAGGCGCGCGGCATGATGGATCTGGCCCTGTTCGAGGTGGGTGCTGCCTTCCAAGGCGGTGAGCCTGGGGAACAGCATTTGCAAGCGGCGGGTATTCTGGTTGGGCATTCGGGGCCACGTGATCCGCTTGGCGCGCGGCGCGCCGTGGATGTGTTTGACATCAAGGCCGATGCCGAAGCAGCCCTTGCGGCGATTGGCGCGCCTGCCAAAGCGCAAATCCTGCGCAATGCGCCTGCTTGGTGGCATCCCGGACGCTCGGGCATGATCTGCCTTGGGCCCAAGAAGGTGCTTGGTATCTTTGGTGAATTACATCCCAAAATCCTCAAAGCCATGGATGTGAAGGGCCCCGCAATGGCCTTCACCATCTTCCCTGAGGCAGTGCCCATGCCGCGCAGTGCAAATGCCAGCCGCGGGGCTTTGGCGATCAGCGATCTGCAATCGGTCGAGCGTGATTTTGCCTTTGTTGTTGATGCACAGGTCGAGGCACTTGATTTGGTCAATGCAGCCGCAGGTGCCGATAAGGCGCTGGTTCAAGAGGTGCGTGTCTTTGACGAATTCATCGGTGGCAGCCTTGGCGAGGGCAAGAAATCCATCGCCCTAGCCGTGCGCCTACAACCCAAGGATAAAACCCTGACCGAAGAAGAGATTGAGGCCGTTGGCGTCAAGATCATCGAAAAGGTCAGCAAGGCCACTGGTGGCACCCTCAGGGGCTAGGCTTCAGCGAAAAGGCGGTACAAATGGGATTGAAAGTTTACCTCTCGGGCGAAATCCACACCGATTGGCGGGAACAGATCATCGCAGGCGCTGAAGGGCTCGATGTGTCCTTCTCCTCGCCCGTGACCGACCATGCCGCCAGTGATGATTGCGGCGTGGCCATCCTCGGGGCCGAAGAGAACAAGTTCTGGCATGATCATAAAGGCGCGAAAGTTAATGCGATCCGCACCCGCAAGGGGATTGAGGAGGCAGATATCGTCGTGGTGCGCTTTGGTGAGAAATATCGCCAATGGAATGCGGCTTTTGATGCCGGTGTCGCCGCAGCGCTTGGCAAATCGATCATCGTGTTGAACCTGCCTGAGCACCAGCATGCCTTGAAAGAGGTTCATGCCGCAGCCCTTGCCGTGGCCGAAGAGCCTGCTCAGGTCGTCCAGATCCTGCGCTATGCCCTGACAGGTGAATTGCCCGCCTGAACGGGTGGCCCACAAACCTTAATAACGATTCACAAATGTTCGATTTTCGGGCATTGTCACGCTGTGCCAAAGTTGGGGGCATGCGTATCGCAGAACATGCGAGCGTATCAAATACTGGAAAAGGGACGACCAATGCTTAACGAATTTAAGGACTTTATCGCCAAGGGCAATGTCATGGACATGGCCGTAGGTATCATCATCGGCGCGGCTTTCACCGCGATTGTGACATCGCTGGTGGGCGATCTGATCAATCCGATCATCTCGTTGTTCATGGGTGGCGTAGACTTCACCAATTGGTTCTACACACTTGATGGCAGCGAATACGGAACTTTGGCCGAAGCAACCGAAGCAGGCGCCGCAGCCTTTGCAATCGGTAACTTCATCATGGCAATCATCAACTTCCTGATCATCGCCTTTGTCGTCTTCATGCTGGTCAGAAGCGTAAATCGCGTCAAAGAACAGGCCGCGAAAGAGGAAGAAGCAGCGGCAGAAGAAGCTCCTGCAGGACCCACCGAGCTGGACATTCTTATGGAAATCCGTGACGGCCTTAAAAAGGGCTGAGCTTTCAAACTATTACAGAAGCGGCCCGCTAGAAAATGGCGGGCCGTTTTCGTTCATGCCGCCTGCATCTTTCGGGGGCGGATATACCAATACCAGATCCTGTACATCTCTAGAGCGATCAACGGGCCAAAATGCACGATGGCAGGCATTGGGCCGCCCCAGTCATGCAGGCTCGCCCAATGCGCCAGGGTCAACACCGCCGCCACATAGGTGAAACGCTGAAGCTGCTTCCATGATGTGCCCATGCGGCGAACAAAGTAGTCCATTGATGTCAGCGCAAGCGGCACGAAAATCACAAAGGCAATCCAGCCCGTCCAGATGTAGAAACGCGGGATCTCGGAAATCACACGGGCCGCACTGCCTTTGTCGATCAGGTAAAAGACCGTGTGCAGCGCGGCATACCCAAAAGCAGCCACACCAAGGTAGCGGCGGTTTTTCTTAAGCCAGAGCGGTCCACGCCAGCCTTTCAACAGCAAGACCAACGGGGTCGCCATCATGGTTACAATCAAAAGGCGGGCAGACAGCTCGCCCGTAGGATGCACCAGAATATGCATAATACGCGGATTTGTTGAGGTAAGCGCCTGAAATATCCAAAGCACCGCAGGAACCGACAAGAGGACCCATAGCCAATAGGGAGAGAAACGGGAGAACATGGATGAACCTTTGATTAGAATGCGTGAAGGTTGCACGCAGGCCCAAGGCATTTCCGTCGTTTTTTATTGGCCTTTAAAACTAAGGCGTGCCGTCTCCCCTTGCCAATGATGCAAAAATCTTCGCAATATTTGGCAAATGGCGGGAGAAGCTTTCAATATGAATGATCTGGACGATATTGACCTGCGCATCCTCAGGGTTTTGCAAAAGAATGGTCGCATCACCCATTCCGAGCTGTCCGAGCAAGTGAACCTGTCACCGTCAGCCTGCCACAGGCGGGTGCAGCGGCTTGAGCAGACAGGGATCATCGGGGATTACGTGGCCCTTCTGGATGCGCGAGCGGTTGCGCGGGCCACCACCGTTTTCGTCGAGATCAGCCTCAGCGGGCAAGCCGATGAATTGCTTGATGCCTTCGAGAAAGCCGTTGCCAAGGTTCCAGATGTGCTTGAATGCCATCTGATGGCGGGGTCGGCGGATTACCTTCTGAAGGTCGTGGCCCGTGACGCAGAGGAATTCGCGCGTATCCACCGCCAATCCCTCGCGCGGCTTCCGGGCGTGTTGAAGATGCAATCAAGCTTTGCGCTCAAGACCGTATCCAAGACCACGGCCTTACCGATCTAGCCGAGCAAGAAGGCAAGCCCATAAAGAGTTGCCATGCCTGTCCCAATCGCGGCCAAAGCGTTTTTGGTCAGGTAGCCCACGGCCAAGGCAACCGCTGCCGCGCTCAGGCGTGCGGGGTCCAGTTCGCCCCCTGTCGCCTCTGGCCAAAGAACCAAGGGCGTGATGATCGCGGGCAGAACGGCAACGGGCGTATAGCGCAAATGCCGTAAGGCCCATTCAGGCAACTCACGATCGCCCAACAGGCCAAGAAAGGAAAAACGGATAAGGAAGGTTCCCAGCCCCAAGATCGCGATGATCAGCCAGATTTGCGCGTCGGAATAGGTCATACCCGCTCTCCTTTTGAGAGGGTTATCCGCCGCTCGATCTCGGCCCCGACCATCATCGCGGCCCCTGCGGCAATCAGCAGCCACAGGTTATAGGGCATCCATGCCAGCAGGATCGACAAAACAACTGCCGTCAGCGCGGCGGCCAAATGCGCAACCGTGCGCAAGGCAGGGGCCACAAGAGCAAGAAAGGTAATTGGCACCGCGAAATCCAGTGCAAATTCAGGGGGAATAGTGCTTCCCAAGACAGCGCCTGCCCATGTCGCCAGATACCAAAACGGGCAAATCGGCGTCGCGGCGCCGAAGAAATACAGCACCTTCCAGCGCACAGGCGCTTTGGGTTGGTCTTCGAATTTCTGGATCGAAAGGGCATAGGTCTGATCAACATTGAAATAGGCAATCAGGGCGCGCTGCCACACAGGGGCGGGGCCAAGATGCGGCGCAAAAGATGCCGAATACATCGCCATGCGCAAATTCACTGCCAAGGCCGAGACAAGGATGACCACAATCGGCGCATTCTCGGTCATCAATTGCAGCGCCGTGAATTGGGAGGCCCCCGCAATCACCAAGACCGTAAAGCCCATGACCTGCGACAAGGGAAGGCCCGCCTCGGTCGCAACGACCCCGAAAAGCATGCCAAACGGCCCCACAACCAACAGGAAGGGCAGGCCCGCAATAACACCCTGAAAATAGGGATTTTTGGAATTAATGGATTGCATCACAAGCCTCAAAGCTTTTGTGGACAAGGATCAGTTATCTGTCCGAGACTGGGGATGCAATCGGAGCCTGACATATCCCATGATCAACACTGGAAATGACCAAGCGAAATGACGGGTCTTGCCTGCATGATACTGGCTGGAGGGGCCGCGCGTCGAATGGGGGGAACCCCCAAAGGTCTTGAGCTTTTGGGCGATAAACCCGTGCTGGCTCATGTGGTTGAAAGGGTCGCGCCGCAAGCGGGGGTTTTGGCTTTGAACTCCAATGCCGACCCTGCGCTGTTTGACGCTTTTGACCTTCCGATCATCCCTGATGCACCCCCCCTTGGGCGCGGGCCTTTGGCGGGTGTCTTGGCCGCCATGAAATGGGCCCATGCGCTTGGGTATAAACAGGTTGCAACCGTCGCATGGGATACACCCTTTTTACCCACCGACCTCATGGCGCGTCTAACACAGGCGCAGCAGGGCCAAGGCATGAAGAGCGTCATGGCCGCGACCTGTGATGCCGAAGGGCGGCTCTGGCGGCATCCAACGGCCAGTCTTTGGCCCACGCATCTGCATGATGATCTTGAGACGGCCCTAGCGGAGGGCACGCGGAAGGTCTCGGCTTGGGCCGAACTGCATGGCGTAAATCTGGTTGAATTTCCGACAGGCAGGCCTGACCCGTTTTTCAACATCAACACGCCCGAGGACCTCGCCCAAGCGCAAACCTATCTTGAAAGGTGAAACTGGCCCAAACGCGTGGCGTTAATCGAATGCGCCTGTCACACGACCAAGCAACATGAAGGCGCGGGCCGTGCGCGTATCGGTCAGCCGCACGATTTCTTCATCCGAAGCGTTTTTTTCGAACTCCACGAAGGTCTTGTCGAATTGGCGCAAGAAGTGATGCACCGCATCCTTGAACACCAGGTCCTGCTTCATGCGCCCTGCTGAAAGCGCAAGCGATGAACGGTCTCGCACACCGCCAAGGGCTGCCACACTGCGCCCGCGTTCACCCGCGGCGAACTGGCGCCAAATCTCGGGGCGGGCACGATCAGGATTGAGGTCATCAACATAGATGCCATCTTGGCTAAGCAGGGTGAGCACATCTTGGCTTGCGCGCACAAGGAGCCGTGTCGCGGGGTCTTCCAACGCACGGCGGAGGGTGCGGAAGCCTTCCTTGTCATGTTCGTTTTCAGGGAAATCCAGCGCCTTGATGAAATCAGCAACCGAGATCGGTTCCTTCAAGTCCTCGGCCCGCGTTCCCAAGCCCAAGCTGGTTTGCGGATTGTCGCTGTCCGGCTCGGGAACAACGACGGCGGCGCGCTCTTCGGGGGATTTGACGTTTCGCAGCGAGGTGAAGACCGCAAGCTGTGATTGCGTCCTTCGTTGCGCCTCGGCAATCTCTTCGAGCTTTTTTACCACGGCAGGGCGGAGGTCTGCCTCGTCATGCTGATGCCTCTCGAAATGGCTGGCCCGCAAGCCATCAATCGAGCTTTGGATATGCATCACCTCTTCGCGCATGACCCGAGCCGAACGCGCGGCAGAGGCCACAACCCAGATCAAAGCAATGGGCATGATGACGGCGACCAAAGTGATCACCGCGTTCAAGGTGTTTTGATCACCACCTGCCATTTCCGAGGGGCCAAAGAACAAAAACCCGATCGCAACCAACCACGCGAGCGTCAAAACAAGCGCGATAATCTCGCCGCTTGAAATGCCACTGCGGCTCTTTGGGGTGGGGTGGATGCCAAGCTCTGCCACGCCCGGCGTTTTGGGCTCACTCGCGGATATGAATCGCGGGGGCAGGCTTGGATCAGGCATTAGATATACGACACTTTAACGACTTCGTAGTCGCGGCTTCCACCGGGTGTTTTTACCTCGATACTGTCGCCTTCTTCCTTGCCGATCAAAGCGCGGGCAAGGGGCGATTTCATATTCAACAGGCCGTTCTCTAGATCAGCTTCGGGCTCGCCTACGATCTGATAGGTTTTTTCCTCATCGGTGTCCTCATCGACAAGCACAACCGTTGCCCCGAACTTGATCGCACCCGAGAGCGTTTTCGGGTCGATGACCTGCGCAAGGCTCAGCGTCCCCTCAAGCTCTTTGACGCGGCCCTCAATGAAAGACTGCTTTTCACGGGCCGAGTGGTATTCCGCGTTTTCCGACAAATCGCCATGCTCGCGCGCTTCGGCAATCGCTCTGATGATCGCGGGCCGTTCGACCGATTTCAGATTTTTCAGCTCCGCATCAAGGATTTGGTAGCCCTTGGGCGTCATCGGTATTTTTTCCATGGAGAACTCGGCTAAATGGGCAATTGTGGTTCTATGTGTAGCCCATGACGTTAGGGCCATCATCACGTAGATTCAACGGGGGTTATCGGCCTAAGCGAAGGTAAATCAGCCTAGGCGGATAAGGCCCGTTTCCACCATCATTGGGGTGGATGGGCTATGATCCGCGCTAGAGACTGGCGTGATCGGGTCGCCATCGGCCCCGCAAGCGGCCAGCAACAGGCCAAAGGAAAGCGCCACGATAACTCGGATCATTTCAATTCTTCCTTCCAACGGGCGATTTGAACATGCACTTGGGCGGGCGCGGTGCCGCCATATGACATCCGCGAGGCGACCGAATTATGGACCCCCAAAACATCATACACAGCCTTGGTGATCCCGTCATGAACCGATGTCATCTGCTCCAGCGTTAGGTCAGGCAGGTCACAGCCCTGATCCTCGGCCAGTTTGACCAAGGCCCCTGTCACGTGATGTGCATCACGGAAGGGCAGGCCAAGTTCGCGCACCAGCCAATCGGCCAGATCGGTGGCGGTTGAAAAGCCCGACGCGGCGGCGGCTTCAAGCGCGGGGCCATTGGCCGTCATATCGCGCACCATGCCTTCCATCGCGGCCAAGGCCAGCATCAGGTTATCAGCGGCATCAAAGACCTGTTCCTTGTCTTCCTGCATATCCTTGGAATAGGCCAAGGGCAGGCCCTTCATCACGGTCAAAAGACCCACATTTGCACCCATGATCCGCCCGATCTTGGCGCGGATCAATTCCGCCGCATCGGGGTTTTTCTTTTGCGGCATGATCGAGGAGCCCGTCGAGAAACGGTCAGACAGGTTCACAAAGCGGAATTGCGCGGAAGACCAGATCACCAATTCCTCGGCAAAGCGCGACAGATGCATCGCGCAGATGGTGGCGGCTGCAAGGTATTCCAAGGCGAAATCACGGTCCGATACGGCATCAAGGGAATTGGCGCAGGGGCGGTCAAACCCCAAAGCGGCCGCTGTCATATGCCGATCAATCGGGAAAGATGTGCCAGCCAAGGCCGCCGCACCAAGGGGAGATTCGTTCATGCGTTTGCGCGCATCTGCAAAGCGGGAGCGATCGCGCGCGAACATCTCGACATAGGCCATCATATGATGGCCCCATGTCACGGGCTGCGCTGTCTGCAAATGCGTGAACCCCGGCATGACCCAACCAGCACCAGCCTCGGCCTGACCAAGCAGGGCCTTCATCAAAGCCTCAAGCGCTGAGATCGCGGCATCGGTCTGGTCCCTGACCCAAAGGCGGAAATCGGTCGCGACCTGATCATTGCGGCTGCGTGCAGTGTGCAAGCGCCCCGCAGGCTCGCCCACGATTTCTTTCAACCGCGCCTCTACATTCATGTGAATGTCTTCCAGAGCGGTAGAGAATTCGAAATTTCCCGCCTCGATCTCTGACAAGACCGTGAGAAGGCCTTCCCTAATCGCCTCGGCATCCTTATCGGTAATGATGCCTTGGGCAGCTAACATCGCCGCATGGGCACGGGAGCCTTCGATATCCTGGCCAGCCAGCCGCTTGTCGAAACCGATGGACGCATTAATTGCCTCCATGATTGCATCCGGCCCGTCAGCGAAGCGTCCGCCCCACATTGCGTTCGAAGTTTTGTCCGTCATGTCCTGCACCTGTTGGAGGAAATACCAAATGAGCCATAGCCTGCGTGTTGCGATGCTCTACATTGCCCTGACCTTGGGTGCAAATACTGCGCTGGCCCAAGAACTGGGAAATATTCCCCTTGAGGGCGATATGCGCGGGCTTGTGGTCCATCCTGAACCTGTAGCGGCCTCTGCGACGCCGTTCGTTGACATGGATGATGTCGAGCACAGCCTTGCCGATTACGCGGGCCAATATGTGGTGCTGAATTTCTGGGCCACTTGGTGCGCGCCCTGCCGCGAGGAAATGCCCTCGCTCAATGAATTGCAACAGGCTTTGGGCAGCGAGACATTCTCGGTCGTGACCTTAGCCACGGGGCGCAACCCGCCACAGGCCATCCGCCGCTTCTTTGAGGAAGAGGATATCACCGAATTGCCGATGTATCGTGACCTCAACCAACAGATCGCGCGCGAAATGGGTGTGTTCGGCCTGCCCATCACCGTGATCCTGAACCCCGAGGGCCAAGAGATCGCGCGGCTGCGCGGCGATGCGCATTGGTCAGGCCCAGAAGCGATCGCCTTGTTCAACGCGCTGCTGGCGGAGGGTTAACGCCGTGCCATTGCCGCGACCCGTGCATGCGCGGGGCATGTGGTCAGGTGGTCATTGACCAGCCCTGTCGCCTCCATGAAAGCATAGACAATCGTCGGCCCGCAAAACCCAAACCCGGCCTTTTTAAGGTCCTTCGACACCCGCTCAGAAAGCGGGGTTGAAGGCGGCACTTCGGCTGTGGTTTTGAATTTATTCTGAAGCGGCACGCCATCCACATGGCGCCATAGGAACTGGTCAAAGCCTTCCTTCGCCTCGATCTCGCACCATGCCTGCGCATTCTTGATCGTGGCTTCGATCTTGCCACGATGACGGATGATCCCCTCATCCTGCACAAGGCGGGCAACCTCGGCCTCGCCCCAATTGGCAATCACCTCAGGGTTGAACCCTTCGAAAGCCGCGCGGAAATTATCGCGCTTTTTGAGGATGGTGATCCAGCTTAGCCCTGCCTGAAACCCATCAAGGATCAGCTTCTCCCAAAGGGCGCGGCTGTCATATTCGGGAACGCCCCATTCCGTGTCGTGATAGGCGACATAAATCGGATCAGTTCCAGGCCAGGTGCAGCGACCGTCATATTCCAGCATCGTCATGGCCTTCCTAAAATTAGAACAAAATGTGAATCTTCATTCAGTCTTAACTCCGCTGCGGACAAATGGACAAGTTCATTTTCTGGGGTGACCTATGCAGACCATCAAGAATGCCGCCGCCGATCCTGATCTTGCTAGGCCGTTTGAAGCTGCCATGGAAACACAGCGGCAAACTGCGCCTGACATGGTCCGCATGGCATTGGCGCGGAAGGATGTGGGCCTTGCTTTTCAGCCGATTGTGCAATCTGCCACGGGCGGGCAGACAACCGCCTATTATGAGGGGTTGATCCGCGTCTTTGATGAAAGCGGGCGTGTTATTCCTGCGCGGGATTTCATGGGCGCTGTTGAGGAAAGTGATCTCGGGCGGCAGCTTGATTGCGCGGCCCTGACGCTTGGGCTTCGCACGCTTAGGGCCAACCCCGATCTACGCTTGGCGATCAATATGTCGGCCCGTTCCATCGGTTATCCGAAATGGAAGAACATCCTCGGGAAGTTCCTGCGCGCCCATCCCGATGTGGTCGAACGCCTGATCCTTGAGATCACCGAGTCGAGCGCGATGTTGATGCCCGAGATCGTCGTGGCCTTCATGGCCGATCTCCAAAGCAAGGGCATCACCTTCGCTTTGGATGATTTCGGCGCAGGCTATACCGCGTTTCGCTATCTCAAGGATTTCAGCTTCGATATTCTGAAAATCGACGGGCAGTTCACCCGCAATGTTCATGTTGATGCGGATAATCAGGTTCTGACCGAAGCCTTGCTTTCGATCGCGCGGCATTTTGACATGCTCGCCGTGTCCGAAGCCGTTGAAACACAGGCCGAAGCGCAATGGCTGGTCAATGCAGGTGTCGATTGCCTGCAAGGCTATTTCTTTGGGGTGCCATCGCTTGCGCCCCCTTGGAAAGCGACGCAGCAAAAACAGAAAAGATCGGCTTAGATGCCTGCCTGACTATAACGATAGAAGGGGCTTTTCCTCCAGATACGCTGTTGTTTTGATTCAGAGTCGTCTCTATCAATTATCAACAAAGGCGATGCCGTCAGCTCGCCGACCATAGGCAATGCCTTTTCTGGAAAGGACCTTCACAATGACCAATATTGTTATCGTTTCAGCCGCAAGAACCGCCGTTGGCAGTTTTCTGGGCTCCTACGCCAATACACCCGCCCATGAATTGGGCCGCGTCGTGCTCGAGGCGATTGTCGAGCGCGCAGGCATCGACAAGGCGGATGTATCAGAGACGATCTTGGGGCAGGTTCTTACCGCAGCTCAAGGCCAGAACCCCGCACGCCAAGCCCATATCAATGCAGGCCTTCCGCAAGAAGCCGCCGCTTGGAGCATCAATCAGGTCTGCGGCTCAGGCCTGCGCGCAGTCGCACTTGGTGCGCAGCATATCATGCTGGGGGATGCATCTATCGTGGCCGCAGGCGGTCAGGAAAACATGTCGATGAGCCCCCATGCCGCCCCGCTTCGTCAGGGCCAGAAAATGGGTGATATGAAATATATCGACACCATGATCCGCGATGGCCTTTGGGATGCCTTCAATGGCTACCATATGGGCCAGACCGCCGAGAATGTTGCCGAGCAATGGCAGATCAGCCGCGATATGCAGGATGAATTCGCCGTCGCCTCGCAGAACAAGGCCGAGGCCGCGCAAAAGGCTGGCAAATTCGCGGATGAGATCACACCCGTCACCATCGCCAACCGCAAGGGCGATATCACCGTCGATGCGGATGAATATATCCGCCATGGCGCGACCATGGATGCCATGGCCAAACTGCGCCCTGCCTTCACCAAGGACGGCACCGTGACAGCCGCCAATGCCTCGGGCCTCAATGACGGTGCCGCCGCTGTCCTGTTGATGAGCGCGGATGAGGCCGAAAAGCGCGGGCTTGAGCCACTTGCGCGGATCGCGTCCTACGCCACGGCAGGTCTCGACCCGTCGATCATGGGCGTCGGTCCGATCTATGCATCGCGCAAGGCGCTGGATAAGGCGGGTTGGGCCGCGGGTGATCTTGACCTCGTGGAAGCCAATGAAGCCTTCGCCGCGCAGGCCTGTGCGGTCAATAAGGACATGGGCTGGGATCCTTCGATCGTGAATGTAAATGGCGGCGCAATCGCCATTGGCCACCCGATTGGCGCCTCTGGCTGCCGCGTCTTGAACACCTTGTTGTTCGAGATGAAACGACGCGACGCCAAGAAAGGCCTCGCGACCCTTTGCATCGGGGGCGGCATGGGTGTTGCCATGTGTCTGGAACGGCCCTGACATGTACGCTTTAGGTCAATCAAGGGCGCTTTTAAGCGCCCTTTTTTATTCAAAATCGTCAAAAACTTAGTCGAAACAATATTGCTCAATAACCGCCACAACGGTAATAAGATTATAGATAAAGCCAGTTAGGAGGAGAAAATGGCAAAAGTTGCACTGGTCACGGGAGGAAGCCGTGGCATTGGGGAGGCCATTTCCAAAGCCCTGAAGGCAGAAGGCTATGACGTTGCCGCCACTTATGCGGGAAATGACGAAAAAGCCGCCGAGTTCACCAAGAACACCGGCATTAAAACCTATAAATGGAATGTCGCCGATTATGAGGCGAGTGCCGCTGGCATCGCGCAAGTCGAGGCTGATCTGGGCCCGATTGACGTGGTCGTTGCCAATGCAGGCATCACGCGCGATGCGCCTTTCCACAAGATGACGCCTGATCAATGGAACGAGGTCGTGGATACCAACCTCACAGGCGTGTTCAACACGGTCCATCCGATCTGGCCCGGCATGCGGGAACGGAAATTCGGGCGCGTCATCGTGATTTCGTCAATCAATGGACAAAAGGGCCAGTTTGCGCAGGTAAACTACGCGGCAACCAAGGCTGGCGATTTGGGCATTGTGAAATCGCTGGCCCAAGAAGGCGCACGGTTCAACATCACGGCCAATGCGATCTGCCCAGGCTATATCGCGACCGAGATGGTGATGGCCGTGCCCGAAAAAGTACGCGACTCCATTATCGGCATGATCCCTGCCGGTCGTCTCGGGGAACCAGAAGAAATCGCGCGCTGCGTGGCGTTTCTGGCCTCCGAGGATTCGGGCTTTATCAACGGCTCCACGATCTCGGCCAATGGCGGTCAATTCTTCGTCTGAGCGGCTGAGCGACCCGTATGAAACTAAAAAACCCCCGGTCTTGGGCCGGGGGTTTCGTCTTTAAGGTGGATCAATTCGCGAAGCGGCTGATCTCTTCCTTTAGGCGAAGCTTTTGTTTTTTAAGCTCTCTGATTTTCAAATCATCAATGCCGGGACTTCGTTGCGCGTCTTCAACTCGTTTGGAAAGGGTATCATGCTTCTTCTTGAGTTCCTGAAGATGGGCACCAATAGACATGTAAATCCTCCTCTCAAATATGACGGTCGTGTAACAAGGGGACCACAGCTTTCCTTTTTTGTCATCTGTTCATTCGATAAATTCGTCACTTTCTTCTTAAGAAAGGTAAATGGACGTCCCCATTTGCGAATTAATTGAGCGCTGCCCCATCCCGAAGGATGCCTTTGGCAGCATCGGAATAATCATCACCATCCGCGATATGCTGAGCGCCTTTATGGACAACCAAAGGGGCCAGAAGCGCAAAAGGGGCCTTGGCTGATTTGCGCGCACGAAGAATAATCCGTGTCGCCTCCCGCCCGTCACGCGGCGTCAGTGGCAAGGCGCTTATCGCACCAAAACCATCCTGTAGCAGCGTCAAAAGTTCGGGCAAACGGTCGGCTTGATGGATCAGCGTGAGCCATCCGCCCGATTTGAGCCGTGCCTTTCCCGTCGCAATCCAATCGGCCAGCGGTGTGTCCTCGCGAAGCGCTTGCTCACGCCCCACATCCCCCGCTTTCGTGCCGCCACCCGCGCGGTAATAGGGCGGGTTAGCGATGACGTGATCAAAGCTTTGCTGGCGCAGGTCAGAAGGCAGGGCGGTCAAATCCGCCTCAACCACCTTAAAACCGGCATTGGCCGCTTGGGCGTTGCGCCGTGCAAGATCGGCATAGGCGGCTTGCCGTTCGACCCCGACAAAATCCAGACCCGCAACACGTGAATGCAGGCACAGACTTGCGACACCCGCACCGCAGCCCAATTCAAGAACCCGCTCGCCCTGTTTTGCGGGGCAGGCGGCCGCCAGAAAGACGGGGTCAGTTGCCGCGCGGTAGCCGCGCTTGGGTTGCCAGATTTGCAGCCGTCCCCCAAGGAACTCATCCCGCGTCAGCGCATCTTCGTCAAAACCGCTCACTCCGAAACCGGAAGCTCGTTATCGCGCAACACGGCGCGGGCCTGAAACGCATCCTCACGGCGCACCATGATCCGGCGCGGCAATATGCCAACCGAACCTTCCAGCGCGCTCATATGGACGTCCAATTCGAAAATCTCTATACCCTCACCCGTTAGGAGCGCCGAAGCGAAGGCGATGATCGTCGGGTCATTGCTGCGTAGGATTTCTTGCATAATACAGGATGTAGGTGCAGTGCTCGCGCTTGTCGAGATAGCCAAGAAGGAATGGGCATGAGCCTGGATCACATTGTTGCCAAGCCGCATGAACGCCTCCGCGATTATCTGGCCGAAGATCTCGATGCCGTGAACCGCCTGATCCGCGAGCGGATGGCCTCGAAACATGCCCCCCGTATCCCCGAGGTGACCGCGCATCTGGTCGAGGCGGGTGGCAAGCGCATCCGCCCGATGATGACCTTGGCCGCCGCGCGGCTCTGTGGCTATGAGGGGGACGCGCATCTCAAGCTTGCCGCAACAGTCGAGTTCATTCACACCGCCACGCTTCTCCATGATGATGTGGTCGATGAAAGCGCGCAGCGCCGTGGGCGGCCCACGGCCAATCTGCTTTGGGATAATAAATCCAGCGTTCTGGTCGGGGATTATCTGTTCGCGCGGTCCTTCCAGTTGATGGTCGAGACGGGCTCGCTCACCGTTTTGGATATTCTGTCAAATGCATCTGCGGTGATCGCCGAGGGCGAGGTGCTGCAAATGAGCGCCGCGATGGATATCGAGACCACCGAAGACACATATCTTCAGGTCGTGCGCGGCAAGACAGCGGCGCTGTTTGAAGCCGCCACCGAAGTGGGCGGTGTGATCGCAGGTCGCCCCGAGGGCGAGGTAAGAGCGCTTGCCCGTTATGGCGATGCGCTTGGCGTGTCCTTCCAGATGGTGGATGACCTGCTGGATTGGGGCGGCACTGGCGATGATATCGGCAAGAATACCGGCGATGATTTCCGTGAACGGAAGCTGACCCTCCCCGTGATCCGCGCCATTGCCAAAGCCGATGCGCAGGAGCGTGATTTCTGGGCGCGCACCATCGGCAAAGGCGATCAGCGCGATGGCGATCTGGAGCATGCCCGCACCCTTTTGCAGCGCCATGGCACGCTTGAGGAAACACGGGCCGAGGCCTTGCGCTATGCTGATATCGCCAAATCCGCGATGGCGGAAATGCCCGATCATCCTTTGCGCGACATGCTCAGTGATCTGGCTGATTACGTGGTCGAGCGGATCAATTAATCCGCAATCAGGCCTCTAGCAAACCCGCTGCCTGCACCCACCAATTCGGATGATCTGCTGAAAGCCGCGCCGCTGCCTGCGCGGCAGAGGAAGCCTGCTCGAACACTCCGAAACAGGTCGCGCCCGAGCCGCTCATCCGCGCCAAGGCGCAATCGGGCTCTGCTTCCAGCGCATCAATCACATCCGAGATTTCAGGGGCGATACCACGCGCGGGCGCTTCCAGATCATTGCGTTGCTGCGCGAGCCAATGAATGAAACTGCCGAAATCCTGCCAAACGGGGGGGCTCATTGGCGGATTTTGCAGCTCGGATAACGCGCCGAAGACTTGGCCTGTCGGAACGCTCACCCCAGGGTTGACCATAACGACCGACATCTGTGGCAGGCGCGGCACCTCAGCCAAGTCCTCGCCAATGCCGCGCATGCGGGCAGGTCTGGCCGCCATACAGACGGGCAGATCGGCACCAAGCGCCAGAATGGCTTCATCATGCGGAAGCTCGCTACCCCATAGCTCGGCCAAACCCGTCAGAGCGGCCGCGGCATCCGAGGACCCGCCCCCGATACCCGCTGCATGTGGCAGGTGTTTCGTCAGCGAAATAGCCGCCCCTTTCGCAGCGCCAAACAGGGCCGCCGCGCGGAGCACAAGGTTGCGGTCATCCATCGGCACGCCATCAGCCAAGGGGCCATCAACCTGCAATGTCAGTCCATCCGCGCCTTCAAAGGCAAGCTGGTCACCAAAATCGGCAAACACCACCAAGGAATCGAGATCATGATATCCGTTCGCGCGCCGATCCGTGACATGCAGCGCGAGGTTCAGCTTGGCAGGGGCAAGGCGCGTGATCGTCACTGCGTGTCGGATTCCTGTTCGAGAACTCGGTCGAGGCCAATCTCGAGCTTCAACCTGACGCGTTCGGCCTCTTCTTCGGTCGGCTCAAAAGAAAGGGCGCGTTCCCATTGGAAGCGCGCTTCGCGAAAGCGCCCGACTTTCCAATAGACATCCCCCAGATGGTCATTAACGATCGAGTCATTGGGCAGAAGCTCAACCGCACGTTCCATCGGGGCAACGGCTTCTTCATAGCGGCCAAGCCGATAGAGCACCCAACCCAGTGAATCCACGATGTAGCCCGAGCGCGGCTCCGCCGCGACGGCGCGTTCGATCATGCCGAGGGCCTCATCAAGATTGCGGCGCTGCTCAACCAGAGAATAGCCCAGATAATTCAGCACTTGCGGCTGGTCGGCATTCAACTCCAATGCATAGCGGAAATCAGCCTCGGCTTGATCCCAGAGGTCCAGCCTCTCGCGGCAAATTCCGCGGGCATAGAACAAGACCCAATAGCGCGGGTCCTCCACATTGATCTGCTCAATCGCGGCCGTATAGGCAGCCTCGGCCCCTTCAAACCGCTCCATGCGGCGCAGCGTATCGGCAAGGCTGGATTGCACGGTCGAGAGCGTCGGATAGGCGCGCGCCAAGGCTGTCAGGACCTCGGCGGCGGTATCCTCACGCCCCAATTCAAAAAGGGCTGAGCCGCGACCAAGTTCCGCCTCGACATGGCGGGGGTGATCCAAAGGGATGGCGCTGAATGTTTCAATCGCCAGTTCATATTGGCCATCTTGGGTCAATAACTCCGCCGAAAGCAGGACCGAGTCGATATGCTCAGGGTCAATCGCGAAACCCGCACGGGTATAGACCAGCGGCAAGGCCGTGCCCGTTTCCGAACCAAGCCCGATTGCAAGGCTGTAAAACACCTCGGCGATGCCCTGTTGGGGCGTCACGATAAAATCATAGCTGCGGGTCGGGTCTTCAAGGATTTCATCGCGCAACGCGCTCAGAACGGGGTCTGAGACAACGCTCAGGCTGGCATCGAGCAATTCCAAAGCATCAACCGCGCGGTCCAATTGAACCAAGGTCTGCGCATGGGCCTGAATACCGCGTGAGGTGGCTTGGATCGGGCCAAATTCCTCACCCGAGAGGATCGCATTCGCCCCTTCGAAATCACCCACCGAGGCCCGCGCCAAGGCAAGGTGATACCAAGCCAAGCCTGCAAACCCCTCCTCGGTTGCCAGCTCAAGGAAAGCATCCGTCGCGCGGGACATATTGCCCTCGGCCAGATGCAGCCAGCCTGTGCTCAACTCATCAACCAAAGGCCCCGCACCGCGCTGTTCCTCGGCGGCCAAAAGGGCCTCCGACATATCACCTCGACGGATGCGATCGACCTGCACCACAAGATTGACCAGATCGGGAATGGAACTGGCATCGGTGACGTCGCGCGCGATCTCGAGGGCGCGCTCCCATTGGCCCATGGCGGCATTGGCCAGAATCGCATTGCCCACAAGCTGCGGATCAAGGGCGTCGGAGCCGATAACATCGTCAAAGAAGCTGGCCGCGGCTTGGTGATCCCCCTCAAGCACGGCTTGGCGCGCAGCCAGATAGGCACCTGCGGAACTATTCTGTGCGAAGGCCGCTGGGGCCAAAGGCAGGGTTAAAACCGCAACAAGCGCAAATACCGAAATCGAGCGACGCATAGGGCTCTCCATAGACTATATCCAAACAGTAAGGACCAAGCCTTGATAAGACAATGCGCGGGCACGCCACAGGGCGGCCCGCGTAGGTCAACTTACCGACATAATAGGTCACATATTCGGATAATTCGGCCCGTCACCGCCCTGTGGCACACACCAGTTGATGTTTTGCGAGGGATCTTTGATGTCACAGGTTTTGCAATGCACGCAGTTCTGGAAATTGATCACAAAGCGCGGATCCTTGCCATCTTCAGTCACCACCTCATAGACGCCTGCAGGGCAATAGCGCTGCGCAGGTTCTGCATATTCTGGCAAATTCACCGAAATCGGCACGGCTGTATCTTTCAGTTTCAGATGCGCAGGCTGGCTTTCCTCGTGGTTAGTCATTGAAAAGCTGACATTGGTCAGACGATCAAATGACAAAACACCATCGGGTTTCGGGTAATCAATCGGCTTGAATTTACTGGCTTTGCCCGTTGCCGCCGCATCGGTTTTCCCGTGACGCATGGTGCCGAAAGGATTGAACTTGAGAAGGGTCGCCGCCCACATATCAAGGCCCCCGAAGCTCAAACCGCCAAGCAGCCCGTATTTCGACCAGAGCGGTTTGACATTGCGCACCGCTTTCAAATCCTTGCCGATCGGTCCGTCTTGCAGCTCGGTATCATAGATCGCCAACTCATCCCCCGAACGGCCCGCTTTGATCGCGTCAAACGCCGCTTCCGCCGCCGCCTTGCCCGAAAGCATCGCGTTATGGTTGCCCTTGATGCGCGGCACGTTGACCAGCCCGACGCTACAGCCCAAAAGCGCCACACCCGGTGCAACCGCCTTGGGCATGGATTGGAACCCGCCCTCCGAGATCGCGCGCGCACCATAAGCCACGCGTTTGCCGCCTTTGAGCAGCTCGGCCACCATCGGATGATGCTTGAAGCGCTGGAATTCCATATAAGGGTAGAGATGCGGGTTCTCATAGTTCAGGTGAACCACGAAACCGACATAGACCTGATTGTTATCAAGGTGATAAATGAAGCTGCCGCCACCCGCATTGGAATTCAGCGGCCAACCCATCGTATGCATCACAAGACCTTCGCGATGCTTTTCTGGGTCGATCTCCCAAATCTCTTTCATGCCAAGGCCGAATTTCTGCGGCTCCTTGCCTTCAGAAAGGTCGAATTTCGCCATCACTTCCTTGCTGAGCGAGCCACGCACGCCTTCACCAAGGAAGACGTATTTACCATGCAACTCCATCCCGGGTTCATAGGCGTCAGACGGGGTGCCATCGGGGTTGAGGCCAAACTCACCCGCAACAACGCCTTTGACCGAGCCGTCTTCGCCATAGACCAGTTCGGAACAGGCCATGCCTGGAAAAATTTCGACCCCAAGCTCCTCGGCCTGTTCGGCCATCCAGCGGCAGACATTGCCCATTGAGACGATGTAATTTCCGTGATTGCTCATCAAAGGGGGCATCGCGGCATTGGGGATGCGGATGCCACCTCCCTCACCCAACATATAGAAGCGGTCATCACGGACAGGCACATTGATCGGTGCGCCTTTTTCCTTCCAGTCAGGCATCAACGCATCCAGCCCCGATGGGTCCAGCACCGCGCCCGAGAGGATATGCGCGCCCACTTCCGAACCCTTTTCCAGAACAACGACATTCAGCTCGGCATCAAGCTGCTTGAGACGGATCGCCGCTGACAGGCCAGCAGGGCCCGCACCAACGATAACAACGTCATATTCCATGGATTCGCGTTCAATCTCGGCCATTCGGCATGTCCTCTTCGGCAGGTATTTAGCATTCTCCGCTGAACAGCAGAGAACCGTTACGAGAGGGGTAGCGCGGCGAGCCGTGGTGGGTCAATTGTTACGCGAACATATCTTGTCGCATAACGTCGCGGCGCTTTACAGATATTGCGCGATCTGGCCTTGGCTTCGGGCCGCGCTACGTGGGCTATCAACAAACTCCGGAGGTTTTTATGACACCCATTCGCATGCTCTATCTGGCGCTAGCCATCGCAGGCTCGATCTGGCCGATGTATTATTTCGTCAGCTGGTTCAATGAAAACAGCTGGTCGATCATGGCGATGGTTGATGCATGGCATGCCAATGACGCAACATCGGGTCTGGTTTGGGATTTGACGATTGCCGCCTTTACTCTGACCATCTGGGTGATTGTCGAGGCGATCTCGCGGCGCGATTGGCTCTCTCTTCTGGCGATCCCCGCAACCTATTGCATCGGTGTCAGCTGCGGCTTGCCGCTCTATCTCTTCTTGCGGAGCCGCGAAGCCGCCTAACACATCACAGGCACGCGCGACTTCGCCGAGCGCCCTTTGAAAAGCCCGCGAAGGGTGCTACCTGCCCCTTGCGCAATTTTCAGGACGGTCGAGATGGATCATTTCCTTTACAAAAACGGTATCCTCCATGCCGAGGACGTGGCTTTGCCCGATATCGCGGCTGAGGTTGGTACGCCGTTCTATGTCTATTCCACCGCCACCCTGACGCGGCACTACACCTTGTTCAAAGACGCCCTTGAGGGGATCGAGAACCTTGTATGTTTCGCGATGAAATCCAATTCCAACCAAGCGGTTATTGCGCATCTGGCCAAGCTTGGCGCTGGAATGGATGTGGTATCGGGCGGCGAATATGCGCGCGCCCGCTCCGCTGGTGTTCCGGGTGAGCGGATTGTGTTTTCGGGCGTGGGCAAAACCCGCGAGGAAATGCGCATGGCCCTTGAGGGGGGTATTCGCCAGTTCAATGTCGAATCCGAGCCCGAGATGGTGGTGCTTTCCGAGGTTGCGGCCTCCATGGGTATGCGCGCGCCGATCACAGTACGGGTCAATCCTGATGTCGATGCCAAGACCCATGAGAAAATCTCGACAGGGAAATACGACGATAAATTCGGTATCCCAATTTCGCGCGCCCGCGATGTCTATGCCTTTGCCGCCAGCCTGCCCGGTCTCGAGGTGATCGGGATTGATGTGCATATCGGCAGTCAATTGACCGAGCTGGAGCCTTTTGAGCTGGCCTATAACAAGGTCGCCGAGCTGACCCGCCAATTGCGGGAGGATGGCCATACGATCCGCCGCCTCGATCTGGGTGGCGGGCTTGGCATTCCTTATGAGCGCTCCAATTCGGCCCCGCCCCTGCCCACAGAATACGGCGCGCTGATCAAGCGCTGTGTGGGGGATTTGGATGTCGAGGTGGAGATCGAGCCCGGGCGTTTGATTTCGGGGAATGCGGGGCTTCTTGTCTCTCAGGTGATCTATGTGAAAAACGGCGAGAACCGCGATTTCCTGATCCTTGATGCCGCAATGAATGATCTGATCCGCCCTGCAATGTATAATGCATGGCATGATATCGTTCCGGTGGTTGAGGCGGCTGCGGGCAGCGAACAACTGCCCTATGATATTGTCGGCCCTGTCTGTGAAAGCGGCGATACCTTTGCCAAGCAACGCAATATGGCGCCGCTTGCTTCGGGTGATCTTGTGGCCTTCCGTTCGGCTGGGGCTTACGGCGCGGTGATGTCGAGCGAGTATAACACGCGCCCTCTTATCCCCGAGGTTATGGTGCAGGGCGATCAATTTGCAGTCATCCGCCCAAGACCAACCTTTGACGAAATCATCAATCGAGATATCATTCCTAAGTGGCTATAACGCCCTTGGACCGCGCATGGCGCATTGACCGAAAGGCTCGATGATCGATCGAGACCCCACCCACAGGGCGCTTTCGCGTCTGATCTGGCCCCTCCGCCTGACCCGTTTCGGCCTTTTTGCCGAGCGCGTGACGCGGGGCTTTTGGCCTGTCTGGTCGATTCTTTTTGTGGCCTTCGCCGCTTTTGCCTTTGGCGCGCCCGAGGCGTTGCCGCTTGAACTGCTATGGGCAGGTTTGGCGCTTTTGGCAGGCGGGCTGGTCTGGTCAATCTGGCGGGGCCTCTCCCAATTCCAAATGCCAACCCATGCCGAGGCACTGGACAGGCTTGATCGCACAATGGCGGGGCGGCCCATTACGGCCCTGATCGATGCGCCCGCAATCGGCGGCGACGATCCTGCCACGCGCTCGGTCTGGGAGGCGCATCTGGCGCGCATGGCCGAAAAGGTCCGCGAGGCACGTGCGCCTGCGCCCGATCTGAAAATTTCGGATCGTGACCCTTATGGGTTGCGCTTTGTCGCGGCCACAGCCTTTGCCATGGCCCTTTTATTCGGTGTGGCAGGCCGCGTGCAGGATATGGATGATATGCTCGTCACCCCTGGCCAAGCGGTGGCAAGCGGGCCGTCTTGGGAGGGTTGGATCGAGCCGCCGCTCTATACGGGCCTGCCCTCGCTCTATCTCAATGACATCACCCGCGAGAGTTTCGAGGCGCCCTTGGGCTCGCGCGTATCGATCAGGCTTTATGGCGAAGTCGGCAGCCTGAGCCTGCGCCAAAGCGTGTCAGACGCCACAAGCGATGCCGCGCCCGATGCGCCATCGCAAGACTTCACCCTTGATCAATCAGGCGAGATCGCCATCGACGGGCCGAATGGGCGCGCGTGGCAAATCTCCATCCTCGCGGATCAACCGCCCGCGATTGTTATGGTGGGTGAGTTGGAAGGCATCCCGCCGGGACAAATGGGGCTGACCTTTACCGCCACGGATGATTTCGGCATCGCAACCGCGCGCGTCGAGATCGCGCTGGACCCTGCGAACGCCGATCGCCGTCATGGTCTGGCGATTGATCCCGAACCGCGCGAGGCGCTGGTTCTTGATCTGCCTCTGCCTTTCAACGGATCACGTGCCGAATTCACCGAAATCCTTGTTGAAGACCTGTCCGAGCATCCTTTTGCCAATCTGCCGGTCACCATAACGCTCAGCGCAACCGATGATGCGGGCCAAATGGGGCAAAGCAGCGAAGCAATCGCCCGCCTGCCGGGGCGGCGCTTTTTTGACCCTGTTGCCAATGCCCTGATCGAGCAGCGCCGTGACCTGCTTTGGTCGCGCGAAAATGCAGGGCGGACAGCGCAAATCCTGCGTGCAGTTACGCATCGGCCCGAGGGTGCTTTTGATGATGAAGGGGCCTATTTGATGGTCCGCTCCGCGATCAGACGCCTTGAAAGCGGGGTCGATAGCATTTCGGGAACGCTGCGCGATGAGGTGGCTGAACTGCTGTGGAATGCGGCGATCGAGCTGGAGGAAGGCGACCTTTCCGATGCTCTGGAGCGTTTGCGCCGCGCCCAAGACCGCCTGTCCGAGGCCATGCGCCAAGGGGCAAGCGACGAAGAAATCGCTCAATTGATGGATGAGCTGCGCGAGGCGATGGATGATTACATGCGCCAATTGGCGCAGAATGCCGAGCCCCAAGACACCGATGAGCGCGACCAGAGCGGCGAGACCATGGAGATGTCGATGAATGACATCGACGAAATGCTCCGCCGGATTGAGGAATTGATGCAGCAGGGCCGCATGGCCGAGGCGCAGGAAATGCTCGATGCCCTGCGCCAGATGATGGAGAATATGCAGATCACCCAAGGCGAAGGCGGCGAAGGCCCGCAATCTCCGGGGCAAGAAGCGATGGAAGGCTTGCAAGACACCCTGCGCGGGCAGCAGGGCCTGTCGGATGAAAGCTTTCAGGACCTACAGGACCAATTCAATCCGGGCCGCCCCGGACAGCAGGGCCAGCAAAGCCAACAGGGCCAGCAGCAAGGGCAACAACCCGGTCAGCAAGGGGGCCAACCACAGGGCCAAGGCCAACAGGGAGAGCCGCAGCAAGGCCAAAATGGGCAGGGCCAAGGCAGCCAGCCAAGCCCGCTGGATGGTGACAATCAGGGCGAGGGTGCAGGCGGCGAGAATGATGGCCGCAGCCTTGCCGAGCGTCAGCGCGATCTTCGGCGTCAATTGCAAGAACAGGCCCAAAACCTTCCCGGCACCAACAGCGAGGAAGGTCGCGAGGCGCAAGACATGCTGGACCAAGCAGGCCGCGCCATGGATGAGGCAGCCGAGGCCCTTGAACGCGGTGATCTGGCCGATGCGCTCGACAATCAATCCGAGGCGATGGAAGCCCTTCGCGAAGGGATGGGGCAATTGGGCGAGGCCTTGGCGCAGGATCAATCAGGCGAAGAGCCCGGCCAAGGTCAGGCCCAAGGCGATATGGCCCCCAGCCAGCCGATGCAGGACCCGCTCGGGCGCGCGGCAGGCAATGCGGGCTCACTCGGGACCGAGGAAGATTTCGAGCGCCGCGAAGAAGCCTTCCGCCGTGCACGCGACTTGATGGATGAATTGCGGCGGAGATCTGCCGAACAAGAGCGGCCAGATGTCGAACTTGAATATCTCAGACGCCTGCTGGACCGTTTCTAGAGGCAGCGCCCCTTAGGATGTGGCGGATGCAACCAATGTCTGCACGGTGTCATCCAGCCAGATGCGCAAATTATCCACCTGCTCGACAAAGACGCTCAGGCTTGGAGCAAGGGCGGGCACCAACTCAGACAGATCAGCTGCAAAAATATAGGTCAGCACCGCAGCGGCTGCGATCAGAACCACAAGACCAAAGCCAAGCCGCCCCCCGCGCCTGCGCGATGGGAACATCTCTTCTGCCTGAAAATCAGCGGCCGAGATATCCTCGCCTGCGCGCGCATTGGTCGAGCTTAGGGTCGAATTGATTTCTTCGATATCTGGGAACAGCTCACGTCGCGGGCGCGCACTGCCCTCAAAGCCCGAATTGGCCAAACCGTCATCATCCTCTTCGCCATAGATATCCTCGGCGTTTTCAGACAATTCGCGGCGCAGGCTCTGGGTTGTGCTTTGCACAGGATCGAGCGGCATTTCTTCTTGCGTTTCCACAACCGCGGCGGCTTCCTCGCGGCGCAGACGTTCCTCACGATCAGCTTCTTGGCGCAGGAGATCACGCACGGCGGGGTCAACTTCGCGGCGCGGAACGCGTTGTGGAACAACCTCTTCAGCGGCCTCGGCTTCCTGAGGCGCGTCGGAAGTTTCAGGCGCATCTGCTACAACCCGCGCGGGTTGAAACCACGTGGTTGAACATGTCGAGCACTGAACATCCCGTCCTTCAGACGGGATCAACGCGTCATCGACTTCGTATCTTGCTCCGCAATTGGGACAAGTAAGCCGCATAGGCCCCCGTTTCTGCAACCCGCCACCTGACGTGACAGCACTGCCTCTAAACCTCTAGTCGCGTAATTCTTAACAACCTGCGCTAATGTTTCCAAGCATTTGCGTAGCGCGATTGCAACCCGAGCGCGCCTGTTGCATCACTGACGCCAAATTGACATGCGAGGCCACAAGTTGATCGAGCTGGAAGAAGCAGCCTACGGATATGGTGCCGACCCCCTTTTATCAGGGCTCAGTCTGCGCCTTGCGAAAGGGTCTTTTCATTTTCTGACCGGACCGTCAGGCGCGGGCAAAACCACCTTGCTGAAACTCTGCTATGCCGAGTTATTGCCGATCGCGGGCTCCGTCACCTTGTTTGGCCAAGATGCAAAACAGATGAGCCGCGATGATATCGCGGGTGCACGTCAACGCATTGGGGTTGTGCATCAGGATTGCCAATTTCTGGATCATTTGCCCCTGTCCGAGAACATCTTGCTGCCCCTTGCCGTATCAGGCCGTGCCCATTTGCAGGATGGAAACAGCCTGAATGAGCTTATTAATTGGGTTGGTTTGGGCAGCCGCGCGCATGCCTTGCCGCCCGAATTATCGGGTGGTGAGCGCCAACGCGCCGCCCTAGCCCGCGCAGTCATCACCGACCCCGACTTCATCATCGCGGATGAGCCGACAGGCAATGTGGATTGGGAAATGTCGATGCGGCTCCTGCATCTGCTGGTCGAGTTGAACAAGCTTGGCAAAACCATTCTTGTGGCCACCCATGATCTGCAATTGATCAGGGCGGCTAAGAAACAGGTCGGTGCAAGGGTTCTGCGCATTTCCAATGGGCGGCTGCAATTGGCGGGGGCGGATTTATGAGCATCCTGTCCCAAGCCACTGGCCTGCTCAGCAGTGACAAAAGCTCGGACCGTGTCGTGCCGCCCACTGGCTATTCCGCACGGCTGACCATTTTCACAGCCGCCGCAATGGCTTTTCTCGCGGTGTTTGCACTGGCGATGTCTTTGGCCGCGGGTCGCTTGGCCGATCGCTGGTCGGATGCTCTAGCGCGGGCCTCGACCATTCGTATCTCGGCCCCAGCGGCTGAGATTGATGCGCAAACATGGGCCGTGCTGACCGTTTTGGAACAAACTCCCGGTGTGGATTCGGCCCGCGCCCTCACCGATGAAGAACAACGCGATCTATTGGAACCTTGGTTCGGCCCTGACCTACCTGTTGAAAGCCTGCCCATCCCACGCTTGGTCGAGGTGATCGAGACGGCTGAGGGCTATGACGGCGAAGGCCTGCGCCAAAGGCTGGCCGCCGAAGCGCCAGGCGCGGTGCTGGATGATCACACGCGCTGGCGCCGCCCCTTGGTTGAGGCCGCCGCACGGCTTCGCCTGCTTGGATGGGTCTCGCTAGCACTGATCACGGCATCAACAGCGGCCATGATCACCTTGGCCGCGGGCTCCAGTCTGGCAGCAAATGAACAAGTGATCCGCGTTCTGCGCCTTGTGGGCGCAAGGGATCGCTATATTGCAGGCGCTTTTGTGCGCCGCTTCACCTTGCGCGCTTTGATTGGTGCGGCCGTCGGCACTGTTTTTGGCATGATTGCCGTGGCGCTGATGCCAAGCGCTGCCGAAGAAGGGGCCTTTCTAACGGGGCTCGGGTTCGCGGGCGGGCAATGGCTGCTGCCACTGACCGTTCCCGTCCTTGCGGCCATCGTCGCCTTTTTCGCCACCCGTGCCGCGGCGGATAGAACCTTGCGAGGGATGCAATGATCCAGCTACTCCGTTCTCTGGCCTTTATCGCCGTGATGTATGCCACGATGCTGGTTTTCGCGATTGCTTATGCGCCTTGGGCGATCTTCAATGCCAATGGGGCCTTTGCGGCCTGTATCTCCTATTCCAAATGGGTGCGCTGGCTGGCGTCATGGATGGTTGGCCTCAAATCCGAGATCCGCGGTACAATCCCCGAAGGCGAAGTACTGATCGCCTCAAAACATCAGAGCTTTTTCGATATCATCATGATCGTCTCGGTCGTGAAACGCCCGCGCTTCATCATGAAAGCCTCGTTGCGATTTGCACCCCTGCTTGGGTGGTATTCCAGCCGCATGCGGTGCGTGCGGGTTGATCGCGGCAAGCGCGCCAAGGCTGTTGTCCAGATGGTGGAAGGGGTGAACCGCGTGGCAGATGATCCGGGCCAATTGATCATCTATCCGCAAGGCACTCGCGTGGCCCCCGGCGCTGACAAACCCTATAAAATCGGCACGGCAATCCTGTATTCGAAAACGGGCCAAAGCTGCGTGCCCGCCGCCACCAATGTGGGTGTTTTCTGGCCACGCCACGGATTGTTGCGCAAACCTGGTCTGGCGGTGGTCGAGTTTCTTGATCCGATCGAACCTGGCTTGGAGACAGACGCCTTCATGGCAAAGCTTGAAGAAACGGTAGAAACAGCATCGGATGCCTTGATGGCCGAGGCCGGATTCAAAAAGGACAGGTGATGGAATTCATTGAAGATATCGCAAGCCTTGAGGCCATTTATGACAAGCCCGTGCCCAATTCCCTCAAGAAGGTCGCCACTGTTATCACCCCGCTTTATCACCGCTGGATCAATACCTCGCGGTTTTGCGTTGTCACCACGGTAGGCCCTGAGGGGTCTGATGGAAGTCCGCGCGGGGATGACGGGCCAGTGGTACGCATCCACGACAACAAAACACTGCTGATGCCCGATTGGCGCGGCAATAACCGGATCGATTCCTTGCGCAATATCGTGCGCGATGGCCGTATCAGTTTGATGTTCATGGTCGCGGGTTCAAATAATGTGGTCAGGGTCAATGGCATGGCCAAGCTTTCGGCTGATCCAAGCGTGACGGAAAGCTTTGAGCAGAATGGCAAGCACCCGAAATCGGTGATCGTGATCACCGTGAACGAGCTTTATTTCCAATGCGCCAAGGCAGTAATGCGATCACGCCTTTGGGACGGGGACGCCGCCAGCGATGATCTGCCAACTGCGGGTGATTTCATTAAGGAAATGGTCGAGGATTTCGATGGCGAGAGCTATGATCTCACCTATGCCGACTATGCTGCGGGACGGATGTGGTGACCGCTTATGCGGCCAACCCTTTTGATCCCATATCGAGGTATTTCTTGCGGCGCGATGCGACTAGGGCCGCGCTGTCATCGGCGTTGATATCCGCCAGAAGCGCCGCAATCGCCGAGCCAACGGATTTGATCGCTTCACTCCGATCACGCTGTGCACCGCCAAGCGGTTCCTTGATGATATGGTCGCAAATTCCAAGCTTTTGCAGATCCTGCGCGGTCAGGCGAAGGGCTTCCGCCGCTTCGCGCATTTTCTCGGCATCTTTCCACAAGATCGAGGCACAGCCCTCAGGGCTGATCACGGAATAGATCGAATGCTCGAGCATGGCGAGCTTATCCGAGGTCGCGAATGCAACCGCACCGCCAGACCCGCCTTCACCAATGATGATGCTGATCACAGGCACGCCAATCTGGAGGCATTTCTCGGTCGAGCGCGCAATCGCCTCGGACTGGCCGCGTTCCTCCGCGCCCTTGCCGGGATAGGCACCGGGTGTATCGACCAGAGAGATCACGGGCAGGCCAAAACGATCGGCCAGATCCATCAGACGTACCGCCTTGCGGTAGCCTTCGGGGCGTGCCATGCCGAAATTCCGCTCGATCCGCGTTTTGGTGTCATGGCCTTTTTCATGGCCGATCACGACGACAGGCTGGTCGTTGAACCGCGCAAGTCCCCCCATGACAGCATGGTCATCTGCAAAGTTACGATCCCCCGCCAGAGGGGTATATTCAGTGAAAAGCGCCTCGATATAGTCGCGGCAATGAGGGCGATCAGGATGGCGCGCAACTTGGCATTTCCGCCATGGTGTCAGTGACTTATAAAGTTCGCGGAGCATATCCGCGGCTTTCTTGTCGAGCGCTTTTGCTTCGCTTTCGACATCCATCTCTTCATTGTGGCGCGCGAGCGTCCGCAATTCCTCGGCCTTACCTTCAATTTCAGCAAGGGGTTTTTCGAAGTCGAGATAGTTCATGTCACATCCTTACGCCGGCCTTGGGCTTATATGGCCTTGGAGCGCGCAGGATGCAACACAACCTGTAAGCGGCGTTAGCCGCCCGCGATCATCTCGGATTGTTTGACGATGACTTCGGCCTGTTTGATCGACGCGATATCGACCAGCCGTCCCTTATAGACAGTGGCCCCCGAACCACTGGCCTTGGCCTCTTCCATCGCGGCAAGGATTTCGCGCGCCTCGGCCACGGCCTCCTCTGAGGGGGTGAAGACTTCGTTGGCCAATGCGATCTGCTTGGGGTGGATCGCCCATTTCCCGACCATGCCAAGCGTTGCCGAACGGCGCGCTTGCGCGCGGTAGCCTTCATCATCCGAGAAATCCCCGAATGGGCCATCCACGGGCAAAACGCCATGGGTGCGGCAAGCCGCAACAATCGCTGTCTGCGCCCAATGCCACGGATCGCTGTAATGGCGCTGCTCGCCCTGCAGCATATAGTAATTATCCTGCGTGCCACCGATCCCCGTTGTCTGCATCCCCATGCTGGCCGCAAAATCAGCCGCACCAAGGCTCATGGCCTGCAAGCGCGGGCTGGAGGCGGCGATTTCCTCGACATGGGCGATGCCAGCGGCACTTTCGATGATCACCTCGAAGGAAACAGGCTTGCTGCGGCCCTTGGCAGTTTCAATCGCCGTGACCAAAGCATCCACCGCATAAACATCCGCCGCGCATCCCACTTTGGGAATCATAATCTGGTCCAGCCTGTCGCAGGCTTGCTCCAGCAGATCGACCACATCGCGGTACCAATAGGGCGTATCCAGCCCGTTGATCCGCACGCTGAGCGTCTTGCTACCCCAATCCACCTCGCCAATCGCCTTGATGATATTGGCGCGCGCCTGCGCTTTATCATCGGGGGCAACCGAATCCTCCAGATCAAGATTGATCACATCGGCCGCCGAAGCCGCCATTTTCTCGAACAATTTTGTGTTCGATCCGGGGCCAAAAAGCTGGCAACGGTTCGGGCGGGCAACAGGCTGGGGCTGGAGGCGGAAGCTCATGAGGGAATCCTCTACGCAAGGAAGTTTCGTTAATCACTCCGTTGCGGATATGATATTGCGCCGCGGCATGCAAGTGCTGCGATGCGGCGCAATTCATTTGATCGGTTATTGAAGGTCCGCAAAGGCCTTTTGCATCCGCGCAACCGCATCTTCGATCACAGCGCGCGGCGCGGCGATATTGAAGCGCAGGAAGTTATCCCCGCCTTTGCCGAAGGTTGGTCCGTGATTGGCCGCGATCTTGGCACCTTGCTCGACACGGTTGGTAAACTCATCACGCGACATGCCTGTGCCCGAGAAATCCACCCATGCCAGATAGGTCGACTGCAAAGGCATCGACTGCAAGCCTGGAATGGCATTGATGCCTTCATCAAAGATGCGGGCATTCTCGGCCAGATAGGCGCGCAGTTCATCCACCCAAGCCGCCCCCTCGGGGCTATAGGCGGCGGTCGCCATGAACAGGCCAAAGGAATTGGGCGACAGGCCCAAAGCCATCATGCGTGCGCCGAATTTCTTGCGCAGCCCTTCATCGGGGATGATCACATTGCCTGAATGGCTGCCCGCGATATTGAAGGTCTTGGTGGTGGCCGTCATCATAACCAGACGGTCCGCAATCCCCTCGATCAGGGCCATAGGGATATGCGTTTGGCCCGGCATCAGCAGATCATGATGGATCTCATCCGAGACAATCACGAGGTCATGACGTTTGGCAAAATCAGCCACCGCCTCCAATTCAGCGCGGCTCCAGACACGGCCGCTCGGATTGTGCGGCGAGCAGAAGACCAGCATAGTCTCATGCCCCTTCATCTGCGCATCCCATGCCTCGATATCGAGCGCATAGGCCCCGTCGACCAGCGCCATTTCACATTCGACCAGATCGCGGTTTGAGGCACGGATCACCTTGGCAAAGGCGTGATAGACAGGCGTGAACAAAACCACGCCATCGCCTTCCTTGGTAAAGGCATCAAGGCACATGGATGTTCCGTTCACCAAACCATGGGTCGTGAAAATCCACTCAGGCTCGATCTCCCAGCCATGGCGTTCCTTCATCCACCACCCGATGGCGGCGCGATATTTGGAATCATCACCGAAATAGCCGTAAATGCCATGATCCAGCATGTTTTGCAGTGCATCCTGCACCACTTGTGGGGGACGAAAATCCATATCGGCGACCCACATTGCGATGCCTTCCTCAGGGCTGACGCCATAAAGGCCCTCCATCCCGTCCCATTTCACGCAATGCGTACCGCGCCGATCAATGATGTCATCAAAGCTCATTCTTCTATCCTTATGCCCCAAATCTGTGGCGTGGGATCACGGCTAAAGGCGCGCTTTGCGCCACCGCAATCTCCGATCACCTGTTCTGCGCCACTTTTTCGTGATCATGGCGGCTGCGCAAGATGGTGATCGTTTGTCCCATGCCGTTGCGCGTTCGATCCTAATCGCCTATCTCAGCGCCCATGAAACATCCGATCCTGATCCATCCTGATCCCCGCCTGAAGAAACTGGCCGATCCCGTCGCTGACATGTCAGACGAATTGCGGGTGCTTGCGGATGATATGCTCGAGACGATGTATCTTGCCCCCGGCATTGGTTTGGCCGCGCCCCAGATCGGTATTTCAACACGTTTGATCGTACTGGATTGCGAAAAGGAGGAAGGCGCGCCCCCACGCCCAATGGCCATGTTCAACCCCGAAATCATCGCCTCCTCGGATGAGAAGAACGTCTATGAGGAAGGCTGCTTGTCCATTCCCGATGTCTATGCAGATGTCGAGCGCCCCAAAGAGATCACCGTCTCGTGGCTCGATAGGGATGGGAACCTCAAGAAAGACAGCTTTGACGGGCTATGGGCCACCTGCGTACAGCACGAAATTGATCACCTGAACGGCGTTTTGTTCATTGATTACCTCAAACCGCTCAAGCGTCAGATGATCACGCGCAAAATGCAAAAATTTAAACGCGAGCGGGCGCGCGAGTCCGAGTGAACGTCTCGGGAGGCGGCCAATGACGCAACGACCCTTCGTAATATTCCCGGACAAGCGGCTCTCCAGTAAGGCAGAGCCTGTTGGCGAGATCACAGATGATATCCGCGCCATCTGGACGGACATGATCGAAACCATGGATGCCATGCCCGGCGTTGGTCTGGCTGCCCCGCAGATCGGCGTGATGCTGCGGCTGGCCGTGGTTGATGCCAGCAATGAACGCGGCAAATCGATCCGCATGGCCAACCCTGAAATCCTCCATGCCAGCGTCGAATTACACGAGCATGAGGAAGCCAGCCCAAACCTGCCTGGTGTCTCCGCGAAACTTATGCGGCCCCGCGCCGTGACTGTCGGCTATACCGATGAGACGGGCGCGCGGGTTGAAAAGGATTTGGTCGGGCTTTGGGCCACCAGTGTGCAGCACCAGATCGATCATTTGGAAGGCAAGCTCTATATCGACAATCTGTCCAAGCTTAAGCGCGATATGCTGATCAAGCGCGCGCGAAAATTGGGGGGTTAGGCCGATGCGTGTGGTGTTTATGGGCTCGCCTGATTTTTCGGTTCCGGTGCTGGATGCGCTGGTTGCATCAGGCCATGAGATTGCCTGCGTCTATTGCCAACCGCCCCGCCCCGCAGGACGCGGCAAGAAAGATCGGCCCACACCCGTGCAAGCCCGCGCCGAAGAGCTTGGCCTGCCTGTGCGCCACCCCGTCAGCCTCAAGGGTGCCGAAGAACAGGCAGAGTTTGCAGCCTTGAATGCCGATATCGCTGTGGTCGTCGCCTATGGGCTGATCCTGCCACAGGCGGTTCTGGATGCGCCTGCGAAAGGCTGCCTCAACATCCACGCCTCGCTTCTGCCCCGTTGGCGCGGCGCGGCCCCCATCCATCGGGCGATCATGGCGGGCGATGCCGAAACGGGCGTATGCATTATGCAGATGGAGGCAGGGCTGGATACTGGCCCCGTCTTGCTGGAGCGCCGCGTTGCGATTGGCGCTGAGGAAACCACAGGCGAGCTGCATGACAGGCTGTCTGCGCTTGGGGCGCAGGCCATCACCGAGGCGCTAGAGCAGATCGATACCCTTTCTGCCCAAACCCAGCCCGATGAGGGCGTGACCTATGCCGCCAAGATCGACAAAGCCGAAGCCCGCATTGATTGGAGCCGTGACGCCAGTGATATCGACCGCCAGATCAGGGGGCTTTCGCCCTTTCCAGGCGCTTGGAGCATGATCAATGGGCGGCGGGTTAAACTGCTGCGCAGCCGCACTAACCTAGGCTCAGGCGTGGCGGGCAGTGTCTCGTCGGGCTTGACGGTTGCCTGCGGCACAGGCTCAGTGGAGATCACACAGGTGCAACCTGAAGGCAAAGGCCGCATGTCCAGCGAGGATTTCTTGCGCGGGACGCCTTTGCCCAAGGGTTCAATTTTAGGGGAAGAGTGATGGGGTTCTTCGCGTTTTTCGGGTCGCTCATGATTGGCGGCTTTATTGGCTTTTTTTTCGAGCGTTGGGGGATCACCCATAACGGGGTCATCCCCTCCGTTCTGATTGCGCTTGGCGCTGTCATCGTCGTCTTTATGGCGCGGGTGATGTTCCATCTGTCCTTCGGCTCTCCGGGCATAGATGCCATCATCGGGGCCTCGGCGGCACTTGTCCTTATCCCCACTGAATGGGCATCGCGCCGGCGCAACCAACGGCGGAAATAGCCCTATTTGGTGCGCGGTGGATGGGGCTTGTAGACGGGAAGGCTCCAGCCGAAGGCCAGTGAGCCCGCGCGCAAGGCAAATGTCGCAATGATACAGGCAAGGATCGGGGCCAAAGCATGGTCGGTCACTGCCGCGGCGATCAAGGCCGCACCCGCGCCCGCGGCGGCGGCCGTCACGTAAAGCTCACCCTGTTTGAGGACCAAGGGCACCTCATTGCAAACGACATCGCGCATCAAGCCGCCGAAGGTGCCCGTGACCACCCCCATCACCAAGACGATAGCTGCCGATTGTTCCATCTCGCGCGCGACACTGACCCCAGCGGCAACCGCCACAGACAAGGCCGCCGCATCAAGCCAGCGGATCACGGCATAACGGCTTTCCAGAAGATGCGCGCCAAAGAAAACAACAACCGCTGCAGCGCAAGCCAGACCCAAAGGCACGGGATCGGCCAGCCAGAACACAGGATCGCGGTCCAACAATAAATCCCGCAAGGTGCCGCCGCCGACCGCCGTGAGGCAGGCGATGAAGAAAAACCCGATCAGATCAAGCTGCGCACGCGACGCAACAAGCGCGCCTGTCAGCGCGAAGACCAGAACCGAGGCATAATCAAGGGCGAGTGTGGCCGTCATGGCTTGAACGGCTTCATGCCTTCGCGCGCCAATTCATCGGCGCGCTCGTTCTCGGGGTGGCCCGCATGGCCCTTGACCCATTCCCACGTCACATCATGGCGCGATGCCGCCTCATCCAAGCGGCGCCATAGGTCTTCGTTTTTGACAGGTTTGCGCGTGGAGGTGCGCCAGTTATTCTTCTTCCAACTGAACAACCACGAGGTGATGCCGCCCTTCACATAGGCGCTATCGGTCACCACCGTCAGCTTTGACGGGCGCTCAAGGGCTTCCAGCGCATGGATCGCAGCCAAAAGCTCCATCCGGTTATTGGTTGTGTCGGCCTCGCCACCTTTGAGGGCGCGTTCCTTCACAACGGCCTCGCCCTCCTTTGCTTGCAAGAGCGCGCCCCAGCCACCCGGCCCCGGATTCCCGGAGCAAGCCCCATCGGTATAGGCATATAGCTTAGGCATAGAGCACTCCAAACCCGAGGCAGGCCACAACAATCGCGGTGAGCAAGAGGCGCAGCTTCAGCCACCAAACAGGCGCAAGGCCTTGGCTTTGGCACCAGAAATCAACCGCCAAAAGGCCGATAAAGGCCAAGATCAGCGCCATCAACCCCGCCTGCGGATTGGAGAAGGCAAAGAAGAATACAAAAAGCGCGGGCAGCACAGACAGGACCAGCCCGATTGTCATCATCTGCCCTTCAGCCTTGGCGGCGAACCCCCAGATCACGCCTGCCATAAAGCAAAGGATCGTGATCCCGTAGATCTGCAGAATATAGACGCCCTCGAAATTATTGGCCCAGATGCGACCAATGCTGGAAAGCTCGGGCCAGATCAGCGTGGCCACACCGTAAAGAAACGGCAGCAGGCCTGCGAGGCCAAGGGCAAGGGCGGAAAATGGAATGCGCGTCATGGCGCGCTTCTGGCCGATGCGGGCCTCTTGGGCAAGGGCTTGTCGGTGGCGCATATGGGCAAAGCGTTCAGGCAGTCTCGCGCAAGACGCGGGGCACCTTGAACTCGACGTTTTCGACAGCGGTTTCCACCAGTTCCATGCTCACATCATATCGGTCACGGAAGGCATCAATCACTTCATTGATCAGCACCTCGGGCGCCGAGGCCCCTGCGGTAATTCCCATGGATGTAATGCCGTCCAAGGCACGCCAATCAATATCGCTCGCGCGCTGCACCAGTTGCGCATATTTGCACCCTGCGCGCGCGCCAACCTCGACGAGACGCTTGGAATTGGAACTGTTCGGCGCGCCCACCACAAGCATCGCATCCGCCTTTGGCGCCATGGCTTTCACGGCCTCCTGACGGTTGGTTGTGGCATAGCAGATATCTTCCTTATGCGGCCCGACAATCTTGGGGAACCGCGCTTGCAGTGCTGCAACGATATCAATCGTATCATCAACCGAGAGTGTTGTTTGCGTCACGAAAGCAAGGTTTTCGGGGTCGCGCACCTCGATTGTGGCGACATCCTCGACCGTTTCCACAAGCAGCACTTCGCCTTCTGGCAATTGCCCCATCGTTCCGATGGTTTCGGGATGGCCTTCATGGCCGATCATGACCATTTGAAGCCCGTTCTCATGATGACGCGCGGCCTCGATATGCACCTTGGACACCAAGGGGCAGGTTGCATCCACAAAAAGCATCTCGCGGCGCGCAGCCTCGGCGGGGACGGATTTCGGAACACCATGGGCGGAAAAAATCACCGGCCTGTCGGGCGGACAATCATCCAGCTCTTCTACAAAAACGGCCCCCTTGTCGCGCAAATCATCAACGACGTATTTGTTATGCACGATCTCGTGACGCACAAAAACGGGTGCGCCCCATTTCTCCAAGGCCATCTCAACGATCTTGATTGCCCGATCAACACCGGCGCAAAACCCGCGAGGCGCGGCGAGGAAAATGGTTAATGGTGGCTTCGACATGGCAGGACCCGATCTTGTTCTGCCACCAGATTACGAAGCTGCGCCCCCAGCGTCCAGCGCATCACGGCACTGCGCGAGAAAAACCTTGTTTTTGATTATATCCCAAGGCCATAAAATAAGGGGGAGGTAAAATTTTCACGTCGTTTTTCCACCGTATTTCGACCCTACGTTATTTTTAATATCCTAGAATTCGACTCTGAGGACGCTAACTTGCTTCGGCAATGACCACAGAAACAACTTTCGCGTAATGTCTGTGTCTTTTGAACAATTGCGAAGGACCACTTGGATACTGTTGGTGAACAAAGAGCATCGCAGCATTGCAAATAGTTTCAGCTGCGCGCCAAAGGACTAACGAACCGACCCATGACCAAGACCTTTATGCCAAGCATATCAAAGACTTCTGAGGAAAACCCTCTGGAAGAACTGCGGCTGCGTTCCTTGATGTTTGCCTGCTCAATTGTGACAGCAGTTGCCTTTGTCTGGTGTGTTTGGGGCATCATTATTGGCCAGCCATTGATGATTGTGCTTGCCAGCTTTTCAGGTGCCTCCGTCGTGGCGGCCTATCTGCTGACAAATCGTGGCTATGGCTTCATCGGCAAGCTGATCTGGTATTTTTCGGCGTGGGTCCTGATTACATCATCCTTCTTCATTGCCCCCGCCGGTTCGGATGTAGAATTTCTCTATGTGACGATTATTGCAGGTCCATTTCTGGTTTTTTCCTCAACCAGTGGTCGCAGGCCCATTCTGACACTGCTGACGCTGACGGGTCTAACTTGGTTAACGGTTGAGTATCTTGGTGCTGATTTCTTCGGCGGGCCCTATTTATCACCCGATTTGGCAGAAACGATCAAATACGCCATCTATTTCACCACCTTCCTCATCATCGCGACGGAACTGCTGTTGTTTGGCCATGTGACCGAGGCCTATCACGCGGAATTGAACAAATCGAAGAACGAAGCGGTTGAGGCGAATAATGCAAAATCCGAATTCCTCGCCTCTATGAGCCATGAAATCAGGACGCCGATGAACGGTATCCTTGGCATGATGGAAATCCTCGACAATACCGACCTGTCACATGAGCAACGCCGCCTACTGACAACGGCAAGACGGAGCTCCTTTGCGCTGCTGCGGATTATCGATGATGTTCTGGATGTCTCGAAGATTGAGGCTGGCAAACTGGAGATCATCCCGAAGCGGACCAATCTAATGGCCCAGATGGAAAGCGTCGTGGAAGTCATGCGCGGCTTTGCGGATGAGAAGGACGTTATCTTACGCTTCTATTTCGACCCCAGCCTACCCGAAACCACCTATACAGATGGCGGGCGACTTGGTCAGATCACGTTGAACCTGTTGTCCAATGCCATCAAGTTCTCAAGCAAGGCCCGCGCTGAGGGGCAGGAGAGAGGCGAGGTCATTCTCTGGGTCACCAAAAGCTCGCAAAGCAGCTTCTGCATCCAAGTTGACGACAATGGTGTCGGCATGAGTGACAGCTTCCTAAAGGAAATGTTCGAACCCTTCTCGCAATCCTCTGAGCAAGCCTCGCGCGTGACCGGTGGAACGGGGCTTGGCCTGACAATCGTCAAACGGTTGGTCGACAATATGCAAGGAACGATCGACGTTAAAAGCGCGCCGAATGAGGGCACGACAATCCGTCTTGAGATGCCGCTGACCTTGCCGCAATCAACCCAAACCGCCCCCGATCTTGAGGGCTACACAATTCACGCATGGCCGCGGGATGACCTGTGGAAAAAAGGTGTCGACAGTTATGCTGGCGCCGCCAAGGCAAAGGTCGAATGGTATGAGACTTTCGAGGATTTTCGAGACGTCGTTCTGAGCCAACCCAAAGCCTCAATCTTTCTTGCATCGCTGGATGAACCCAAAAGCCAGAAAGCCATCGAGGAAGATCCCGCCTTTGAGCAAGTAAAATTGCTCGCCTTTACCTATTTGCGCACCTATCGCTCGGGCCATATTGCGCCCAATCGCTATGTTCTCAACGCGCGGCCAACGCTCTTGAGCGAATTCTTCAGCGCCTTGAGCATTTTGTCCGAGCAGCCCGAGATCAAAAAAGAAGGCTTGGAACATGTCACGCCTCCAAGCCAGCTCAAGCATATCGATAGCTTCTCCAACCAACCCCCTGACGGGGATGCTGCTGTTAAAAAAGTAGGTTTAACCAAAGCCAGCCGAAAACGCGGCTTGGTTGTGGAAGATAATGAGGTGAACCAGACCGTTCTCGTCGCGCAGCTACATTCGCTCGGTTATGAGACACAGGTCGCCAATAATGGCGAGGAAGGCCTGCGCACTTTGAAAGCCGAGGAATTCGACTTTGTGCTGACCGATTTCCAAATGCCGCTGATGGACGGGTTCGAGATGTCGCGCCAGCTACGTCTTTGGGAAGAAGAAAACGGCAAGCCGCGCGTGCCGATCATCGCCATCACGGCAGATGCGATCAGCGGCGACAGGCAGCGCGGGCTGGATCATGGCATGGATGCCTTCCTGACGAAGCCCGTTCGCATGCTCGACCTTGGCGCAACGATCACCCGTTTCCTGACCGATAGCCCCAAGGGCAAGTGACGGCCCGAGACAGGTCTCGGGCCATCGCTGTATTTAGCTAGGCTGCCCCATGGCGCCGTCGTGATTATCGCCGCCTTGGTTGTCACGCGGGGGGCGCCCGACAACATCCTTGAGTTCATCCAGCTCGATGAAATTATCGGCTTGGCGACGCAGATCATCCGCAATCATTGGCGGGTTTGACCGGATCGTCGACACAACCGAGACCCGCACGCCTTTGCGCTGGATCGCTTCGACTAGCGGGCGAAAATCACCATCGCCAGAAAACAACACAATGTGATCCACATGCTCTGCGGTTTCCATCGCATCCACAGCCAGTTCGATATCCATGTTTCCCTTCACCTTGCGGCGACCCTGGCTATCGGTAAATTCTTTGGCTGGCTTGGTCACCATGGTGAAGCCGTTATAATTCAACCAATCCACCAAAGGGCGGATCGGCGAATAGTCGTCATTTTCAAGAAGAGCGGTGTAGTAAAACGCCCGCAACAACTTGCCGCGCTGCATGAATTCCTGCCGCAACAACTTGTAGTCAATGTCGAAAGCGAGTGCTTTGGCGGCGGCATATAAATTCGAGCCATCAATGAACAGCGCGAGCCGTTCGTCTCTGTAAAACATAATTAATCGTCCTGTGAGTGTTTGTGCCTATCGTGAATGGGGATAAGAATTTCTTCAAATAGACCTACGATCGACAATGCTGACAAAAATAGGTGATCACTCAACATGCGCAAGTGTTCGAAAGATATCGGAAAAATTGAATGATACTGATCGCGTTGGGGTCCAATCTGCCCGTTGGTGAACAGGGACCTGCCGAGGTTTTGCATGCCGCGATCGGCCAGATTTCCGAAAGAATCCAAATCCCTAAAGTTGAAAGCCGTTTCTTTAGGACGCCTGCATTTCCGAAAGGGTCCGGCCCTGATTTCGTGAATGCCGCGCTGAAACTGGAAGGAAGCGCCCCTGCGCAAAAAATCCTCACGATCCTGCATGACATCGAATCGGAGTTTGGCAGAGATAGGTTAACAAGATGGGCCGCGCGCGGTCTGGACCTTGATTTGATAGCGATTGAGGATCAGGTCCTGCCCAATCTCGCGACATGGCAGGCTTGGCACGGGTTGAGCGTGGATGAGGCCGCACAAACCGCGCCCGAGCAATTGATCCTTCCCCATCCGCGCCTGTCCGAGCGGGGATTTGTTTTGATGCCACTGGCCGATGTCGCGCCCGAATGGCGCCATCCTGTCCTTGAAAAGACGGTATCGGAAATGCTGGCCGAACTTGCCCCGCAGGAATTGGACGGCATTGTACCGCTTTCCGCCTGAAAATAGGGCTTTCTGCCCTTGTGTTTCCGGCACTTGAGGGCTAGGTACGGGGCTTGAGTTTCCTCCCGACAATGATTTCGGAGTATCCAAATGGCCCGCGTGACCGTTGAAGATTGCGTTGATAAGGTACCGAACCGGTTTGAACTGGTAATGCTTGCTGCACATCGTGCACGCGAGATTACAGCTGGTTCGCAACTGACGATCGACCGTGACAACGACAAGAACCCTGTTGTTGCCCTGCGTGAAATCGCGGATGAGACACAGACTGCCGATGAATTGCGTGAGCGCTTTATCGAATCCCACCAGACCCAGATCGAGGTCGACGAGCCTGAAGAAGATGCAATGGCTCTTCTCCAAGGCGTCGAGCAGGATCGCCCCGCTCAGGACGATATGTCCGAAGAGCAGATGCTGCGCGCCCTTATGGAAGCGCAGGGTCAAAGCTGACATAGGGCTTTGATGGACGGGAACCGATCAGATCGGCTTGGCACTCTAGACGCCGAAGACCTGATTAACCTTGTCCGCAACTACAATCCAAAATGTAACGAGGCGCTCCTTCGGGGCGCCTATGATTATGCGTCGCGGATGCATAAAGGGCAGAAACGCCATTCGGGCGAGCCCTATTTCACCCATCCCGTGGCCGTTGCCGCCATCCTCACCGAAATGCGCCTTGATGATGCAACCATCGCAACGGCACTTCTTCATGATACGATCGAAGACACCAAAGGCACCTATTCCGAGCTGACGGAGTTGTTTGGCGAAGATGTGGCCGAACTGGTGGATGGCGTGACCAAGCTGACCAATCTGCAGCTCTCCAGCCGCGAGACCAAACAGGCCGAGAATTTCCGCAAACTCTTCATGGCTATGTCCAAGGATTTGCGCGTTATCCTCGTGAAGCTGGCGGACCGTCTGCATAATATGCGCACGATCAAGCATATGCGCCCCGAAAAACAGGTCGTCAAAGCGCATGAGACCATGGATATCTTCGCGCCTCTGGCGGGTCGCATGGGTATGCAATGGATGCGTGAGGAATTGGAGGACCTGTCCTTTCAGGTGCTCAACCCCGAGGCGCGCAGCTCGATCATGCGCCGCTTTGTATCGCTGCAAAAAGAATCGGGCGATGTGATCAGCAAGATCACCGATGATATCGAAGCGGTGATGGAAAAGCATAGCGTCACGGGTTCTGTCTTCGGACGCGCGAAAAAGCCGTTCTCGATCTGGCGCAAAATGCAGGAAAAAGACCTCGCCTTTTCGCGCCTCTCGGATATCTACGGCTTCCGTGTGATCGTGGATAGCGATGATGCCTGCTATGTGGTGCTTGGCGCGGTACATCAAAGATGGCGCGCGGTTCCGGGGCGGTTCAAGGATTACATCAGCCAGCCAAAATCGAACGGCTACCGCTCGATCCATACGACCGTTTCGGGCCGCGATGGCAAGCGCGTGGAAATCCAGATCCGCACCAAGCAGATGCATGAGGTGGCCGAAGCGGGCGTGGCTGCGCATTGGTCTTACCGCGATGGCGTGCGCAGCGAGAACCCCTTTGCCGTTGATCCTGCAAAATGGCTCTCGACGCTGAATGAGCGTTTCGAGATGGCCGAGGATCATGACGAGTTTCTCGAACATGTGAAGCTTGAGATGTATTCGGATCAGGTGTTCTGCTTCACGCCCAAAGGCGATGTGGTGAAGCTGCCGAAAGGCGCGACGCCGCTTGATTTCGCCTATTCGATCCATACGCGCATCGGGCATTCCTGCGTTGGGGCCAAGGTGGATGGCATCCGCGTGCCTCTCTGGACAAGGCTGAAAAACGGCCAGTCGGTCGAGATTTCCACTGCCGATGGTCAAAGCCCGCAAGCCACTTGGATTGATATCGTGGTCACAGGGCGCGCCAAGGCCGCCATTCGCAGAAATCTGCGCGAGGAAGATCGCGGGCGTTATGTGAAACTGGGCCAAGAGCTTGCCCGCGTGGCCTTTGAGCATGTGAACAAGAAAGCGACCCCCAAGGCTTTGGATACGGTCGCCAAAGCCCTTGGTCTGCCTGATGGAACCGAAGTGCTGGCGCGGATCGGCTCTGCCGAAATTTCCGCGCGGGACATGGTGGCAAAGCTTTACCCCGAACTGGTCTCGGATAACGAAGAAACCGAGGTCGAGGCCCGCCGCGCCGTGATCGGCCTGCCGCCTGGCGCACAGGTGAACCGCGCGCAATGCTGCCAAGCTGTTCCGGGCGAACGGATGGTCGGCATCACCTATCGTGGCCGCGGGCCTGTTCTGCACGCCATTGATTGCGAGGCCTTGGCCGAGTTTGACGACCAACCCGAACGCTGGATTGACCTGCACTGGACCGAAGGCCGCCACGCCGCGGTGCATAATGTGACCATTAACGTTACGATATCTAACGATAATGGGGTGCTCGGTCGTATCTGCACATTGATTGGCGAGCAAAATGCCAATATCTCGGACCTGCATTTCATGGATCGCAAACCGGACTTCTTCCGCCTTCTGATTGATGTAGATGTGCGGGATGCAGAACATCTGCATTCTGTGATGATGGCAATCGAAGCCGATAGTGATGTTGCCAAGATGGAGCGGTATCAGGATCTCGATAGAAGACCCTGACCCTCACCCGCCAAGAGAGGGCAGGATTAGTCGAAGTGTTCAAACGTAGGGATCAACGCCCTTGGGCCCGTATTCTAACCGAGTGGGTCTATCCGCGCGGTGGTTGGACCCGTGCCTTCCAATATGTCCAACATCGGCTCAGCCGTTTGCCCGGAACGCCCGAAAGCATTGCACGCGGGATATTTGTGGGCGCTTTTACGTCTTTCACACCCTTCTTCGGGATTCACTTTGTCGTCGCCGCGGTGCTGGCCAAGATGGTGCGCGGCAACATCCTTGCAGCCCTTTTGGGGACCTTTGTCGGCAACCCGCTGACCTATGTTCCAATCGCTTTGGTCTCGCTTGAGTTCGGCCATTTCATGCTTGGCACTGAAATGCGCGGGCGCGTCGAGGACGGGCTTTTCCATAAATTTGGCGGCGCTTTAGGGGATCTTTGGCACAATATCCAAGCGGTTTTCACCCATGAGCGCGCGCATTGGGACGAGTTGCATATCTTCTATGATGATGTGTTTTTCCCATGGATGGTCGGTGGCATCATTCCCGGCGTTATTTGCGGCATCATTTGCTACTATCTGAGTGTTCCCGTCATTCGCGCCTATCAAAAGCGCCGCGTCGCACGGATGCAAAAGAAGATCAGAAAGATGCGGGAACAGGCTGGCGCCTCGGGCACAAACCACTAGGTTCTGACCTGGGACAACCGAAAGCGGATGACGATGACCAACCGATTGAGACTTGGCGTGAATATTGACCATGTGGCCACCTTACGCAATGCGCGCGAAGGTGCCCTGCCCGATCCCATCCGCGCGGCGCGTCTGGCCGAGCAATCGGGCGCTGACGGCATCACGGCCCATCTGCGCGAGGATCGCCGCCATATCCGCGACGATGATATCTCCGCGATTATGGAAGCCATCACCATCCCGCTGAATTTCGAGATGGCCGCCACTGATGAAATGCAACGCATTGCCCTTGATCACAAACCCCATGCGGCCTGTATCGTGCCCGAGCGGCGCGAGGAACGCACGACCGAGGGGGGCTTGGAAGTGGCTGCGGATCAGAACCGCCTGACCGACTTCATCCTGCCCCTCAAGGAAGCTGGCATTCGTGTCTCCATGTTCATCGCCCCTGATCCCGCGCAGATCGAAGCCTCGGCCCGCATCGGTGCGCCTGTGATCGAACTGCATACAGGCGCTTATTGCGATTTTCATGCCGAGGGCAAAACCGCCGAGCGTGACGCCGAATTGGAGCGCCTTGTGGCTGGCGCGAAACTGGGGGCCGAGTTGGGATTGGAAATCCATATGGGCCATGGTTTGACCTATGATAACCTCGCCCCGATCGCGGCTATGCCCGAGGTGATGGAGCTCAATATCGGGCATTTCCTGATTGGTGAGGCGGTTTTTGTGGGCCTGCCTGAGGCCTTGGCCGAGATGCGGCGCTGTATGGATGCCGCACGTGGATGAGCCATCCATCTGCGGGCAGAATTGATGACAAGGCGATTTGAATGATCCTCGGAATTGGAACCGATCTTGCGAATATCGAGCGTATTCAGAAAACGCTTGATCGTTTTGGCGACAGGTTCCGCAACCGTGTTTTCACCGAGACCGAGCAGACGCGCGCCGAACGCATGACCGACCCTGCCGCCGTCTATGCCAAAAGATGGGCCGCAAAGGAGGCCTGCTCAAAGGCGCTTGGCACGGGTTTGCGCATGGGGATCGCGTGGCGGGATATGGCGGTGACCAATCTTCGCACAGGCCAGCCCGTTATGCATGTCTCGGGATGGGCCAAAGAGCGCCTGAAGGAGATGACGCCGGACGGGTATGAAACCGTCATCCATGTAACCCTAACCGATGATCATCCTTGGGCGCAGGCCTTCGTGGTGATCGAGGCACTGCCCGAGGGCGAATTGGACGCTTTGCCCGGCATGGCCAAGCCTCCAGCACGACCGCTTGCTTGACTCGCCCCGCCGCGCGGCCCATGAACTCCTCAACTTTTGAAGCCCCGTATCAAAGAGGCAAGATGAATGGCAAAACCCGCTGCTAAAAAGGACGGTTTCTGGGAAACTGTTAAAACCGTCGTCTATGCCTTGCTGATTGCGGGTGTGTTTCGCACCTTGTTCTTCCAGCCCTTCTGGATTCCCTCTGGCTCCATGAAGGATACATTGCTGATTGGCGATTTCCTTTTTGTGAACAAGATGGCCTATGGCTATTCGCGGTTTTCCTGCCCCTTTGCCGCCTGCCCTATCTCGGGGCGGATTTTTGGCTCCGAGCCTGAATTGGGCGATGTGGTGGTCTTCCGCCATCCGACGAATAATTCCGACTTCATCAAACGTGTCATGGGCCTGCCTGGTGATGTGATCCAAGTGCGCAATGGTGTGGTCTATATCAATGGCGAAGCCGCCACGCAGGAGCCCACAGATCCCTTTATCGAGGATTTCGCATCACAAGGCCCGATGGGGCATATGCCGCGCTGCACCAATGCGCCCGTGGGCGAGGGCGGCGAATGCGAGAAGGACCGTTTCATCGAGACATTGCCCAATGGCGTGACCCATTCGATCCTCAATATCGATGACAATGCCTTTGCCGATAACACACAGGAATTCAGGGTCCCCGAGGGGCATTTCTTTGTGATGGGCGACAATCGCGACAACTCGCAAGACAGCCGCTTCCCACGCTCTATCGGGGGTGTCGGTTTCGTGCCGTCCGAGAATATCATTGGTCGTGCCGATCGGGTCATGTTCTCTTCGGCGGGTGAGCGTATGATCTATTTCTGGACATGGCGTGCAGACCGTTTCTTCAGGGCGATCGATTGAAACTAGCGCGTGAATTAAAGGCCTTTTCCGAGCGGTTGGGACATGAGTTTTCCGACCCCGCTTTGCTGGTGCGCGCGCTGACCCATTCCTCACTCTCGTCCGAGACGCGGCCCGATAATCAACGGCTGGAATTTCTGGGTGACCGCGTGCTTGGCCTTGTGATTGCCGAAGCCGTGCTGGCCCAAGATACCGCTGCCAAAGAAGGCCAATTGGCCCCGCGTTTCAACGCTCTGGTGCGCAAGGAAACCTGTGCCGATGTCGCACGCGATATTGATCTCGGCTCGGTGCTGAAGCTTGGCAAATCCGAGATGGTCACAGGAGGCCGCCGCAAGGAAGCGCTGCTGGGGGATGCGATGGAGGCCGTGATTGCCGCCGTCTATCTGGATGCAGGTTTTGAAGTGGCGCGCAGCTTGGTCCAGACCTTATGGCAGAACCGCGTTGCCAATGTTCAAGATGATGCGCGCGACGCCAAGACATCGCTTCAGGAATGGGCGCAAGCGCGCGGCCAGACCCCGCCAATCTATTCCGAAATCTCGCGGTCAGGCCCCGATCACGCACCGATCTTCACGGTTCAGGTGGCTTTGCAAACGGGTGAAACAGCCCGCGCAGAAGGCAAAGTGAAGCGGATGGCTGAACAAGCCGCGGCCCGCAGCCTTCTTGAACAGCTCAAAGACAAATAAGCCCGCGCCCCTAGGAAAGGGTCACGGGCCATTTGGATTTACAGAGACAGGGTTTCGTCCAAGCCCAACATGATGTTGAGGTTCTGGACAGCCGCGCCCGAGGCGCCTTTGCCCAGATTATCCAGAACCGCGATCAGCACAGTGGCGCTGCCATCGGCATTGCTATCGACCGTCACTTCCAAGCGGTTGGTGTCATTCAGACGCCGTGGATCAATCCGTGCGCCCATGCTTTCGCGCGGCACAGCTTTCACAAAATTCGACCCGTTATAATGCGCCTCAAGCGCCTTGAACGCAGCCTGTGCAAATCCTGCCTCACGATGCAGCGGGATTTGCACGATCATGCCTTGGGCATATTGCCCGACCGATGGCACAAAGATCGGCGCCTTGCTCAAGCCCGAGCGCAGCTTTAGCTCGGGCAAATGTTTGTGGTTCTGGCCCGTGCCATAGACGAACACGCCACTGGCATCGCCATTTTCAAACTCGGCGATCAGGGCTTTGCCGCCACCGGTATACCCGCTGACAGCATTTACGCAGAGCGCATCATCCGCCGCGATCAGGCCCGCATCGATCAAAGGTTTGATCAAGGCTATAGCCCCTGTCGGGTAGCAACCGGGGTTCGAGACAAATTGCGCCTCGGCAATATCAGCCCGTAGTTGGGCCGATATCTCGGGAAACCCATAGCTCCAATCAGGGGCAACCCGATGTGCCGAGGACGGATCAATCACCCGCGTTCCCAGCTTGGCCAGTTCAGGCGTGATTTCACGCACGCTGTCATCAGGCAGGCACAAAATGGCCACATCAGCCGCTTCAGCCGCTTCCAGCCTTGCATCAAGGTTCTTGCGGCGATCTTCGGGGAGCGAGATCAGGCGCAGGTCATCGCGGCCCTGAAGGCGGGCGCGGATCTGAAGACCCGTCGTTCCAACTTCGCCGTCGATGAATATTTGCGCCGTCATGGCTTTCCCCTTTGTTGTTTGGTTTTGCCGCCATACCGCTTTTGCGCTACATCACGCAAGCAAGACTTGTGGTCATTGCCATTGCTTTCGGCTACTAGGCCCCAATCGCAACACAGCCCCCGTGGCTATGAGGATCGCACACCATATGACAACCCGCGCTGGTTTCGCTGCTCTCATCGGAGAGCCAAATGCAGGCAAATCGACCTTGCTCAACCGTATGGTGGGGGCGAAGGTCTCGATTGTGACGCATAAGGTCCAGACCACGCGGGCGCGTATCCGTGGTGTCGCCATGGAAGGCGAAAGCCAGATTGTTTTCGTGGATACGCCCGGCCTGTTTCGCCCGCGCCGCAGGTTGGACCGCGCCATGGTGGCCGCCGCTTGGTCAGGGGCTGCCGATGCCGATGTCGTGGTTCTTTTGATCGAAGCACATCGTGGCAAGACCGATGGGGTCACCGCCATTCTTGACGGGCTGCTGGAAAGGTCCGAGGGCCGCCGCGTGGCACTGGCCATCAACAAGCTGGATAAGGTCGAGGCTGAGACATTGCTGGCCCTGACCGAGCAGATGAATGAGGCCTATCCTTTCGAGAAGACCTTCATCATCTCGGCCGAGCGTGGCTATGGCGTGGATGACCTGCGCCATTGGCTGGCCGATGCGATGCCTGAAGGCCCGTGGCTCTACCCCGAAGATCAGATCGCCGATCTGCCCATGCGGATGATTGCCGCGGAAATGACCCGCGAGAAACTGACCCTGCGCCTGCATCAGGAACTGCCCTACCAATTGACCGTCGAGACGGAAAGCTGGGAAGAGCGCAAGGACGGGTCGGCGCGGATCGACCAGATCATCTATGTCGCGCGCGATGGCCATAAGGGCATCCTGCTTGGCAAAGGTGGCGAGACGATCAAGGGCGTGTCCAAAGCCTCACGCGAGGAATTGGAGGAGTTCTTGGGCCGCAAGGTGCATTTGTTCCTGCAGGTCAAAGTCCGCCCCAATTGGCTGGATGAAGCCGAGCGCTATTCCGAGATGGGCCTCAATTTCAAGGATGGCGCATGAGCGAGCCGAGGCTTGCAACCGAATTCTGGGTCCATGCCTATTTGCGACGCCTCAGGCTGGCCGACATTCCCGCCTTTGTGACATCCAAAGGTGACACCACGGCAGGGGCCGTTCTGATCAAACTCAATACCCTTGATGGGAATGCAAAACTGTTCCAGCGCAGCTTTGATTTGCTCTCAGGGGAACGGGCTTGGGTCGTGCTGAGCGATGGCGTGGAAACAGGGGTCGATCAGACTATTGAACGCCAGAAAAGCTTTGACCCCGATATCTGGGTGATCGAGGTGGAGGATCGCGCGGGGCGGCATCTTTTGGATGAAACAGGGCTGAGCTGAGGCCGTTCATCCACCGTCTTGTCGCGGGTCGTCACCGCGCCAAGAACCGCGTCAGCAGCACAATAAATCCCGCCACCACGCAATACCCAAGCACCGTTGCAATCATGACCAAGGCGACCACCTCACGCCCCAAAAGCGTAGGGTCGAGAAACGGGTAGATATACCCACCATCCAGAGAGCCTCGCCACATCAGATAGGCAAGATAGATTGCAGGCCATAGGCCAAGTGCGGGAATATCCCAATACTCGAGCGCTCGCACCGAGGCGAAAGCCGCCCACCAGAGAAACAACAGCAAGACCAAGAGGGTGTGGATCAACTGGTAGCCGATGATCTCGGTAAAAAAGAACCCCCCTGATTGGCATAGTAGAAATGGTAGATCAGGGACATCATCACGAGGGCCGTCAAATGCGAGGCGAGGATCACGTGATTGGCCTTGCTCAGACGCCCTGTAATGGCCACCGTGATTAGGGTGATCGCCAGAAGGGCAGCGCCAATCACGGCCATTTGCCGAAACCCTTCCCAAATAGCATCCACATAGCTGATTGGGTCCATGTAATAAGCAGCAAGGCACAGCAAACAGATCACTATGCAAGAAATCAAAGCCAGCAATGCAGCAGAAGCCCGCCCCGCAAGCGGGAGGTTCTGCATATAATATTCGATCTCTGAAGCCGCCTCGTCCACCGAGGCCTGATCACGCCCTAAACTCATCTCGCACCCATGGATAACACCCGTCCGCAAGACCCGTTTTCGGATCCCAAATTTTTAAAACTCGCGTCAAGGCCGCAGATTTGCGAACCGACTGAGCAGAATAAAGCCGATACCTATTACAATGGTGACACATGCCATAAATATCATACTGAGAAATACTGTCACCCCGCCATCGATACTCGGACCCGTTAAATCACAAGCATATACCCTTTCGAACAGACACCTGCTTTGCACATTGGCCGAATAGAGCAACCGCAGCAGCACATGCCCGCATGATCAGGGCCGAATTTTCAACCGCATTCCTCATGATCACAGCTTGCCACGCCGTGATCGGATGGACAACGGTGCAGGCAATAGGGAAAGTAACGCATGGAATGGCGGTCAGAGGCGGTGCTGCTCTCTGTGCGACGGCATGGCGAAAGCGCTGCCATCATCGAAGTTTTTACGGCCGAGCATGGCCGCTACGCAGGCGTCGTAAGGGGCGGGGCCTCGCGCAAAATGGCACCCCATCTTCAAACCGGCGCGCAGCTTGATGCAACTTGGCGCGCAAGACTGTCGGAACATCTGGGCAGCTTCACGGTCGAGCCGAAGAAGGGCCGCGCGGCTGATGTTATGGAAGACAGGTTCGCCTTGGCAGGGCTGAACGCGGTTTGCGCGCTATTGAGCTTTGCCTTACCCGAACGCGAGGCGCACCCCGCCCTCTATGCGCGCTCTATCGCGCTGCTGGACGGGCTTGGCGCATCGCATTGGGCCGAGGCCTATGTGGCATGGGAAGTCGCCTTGCTGGAGGAATTGGGCTTCGGCCTAGATCTGAGCCAATGCGCCGTCAGCGGTGCAACTCAGGATTTGGCCTTCGTCTCGCCAAGAACAGGCCGCGCCGTTGCGCAGCACGCGGCTGGCGAATGGAAGGACAGGCTGCTTCCCTTGCCCAAATTCCTGCAAGGCACAGGGCCTGCCAGCCCGCAAGAACTGGCCGCTGGTTTGCGCCTGACAGGGCATTTCCTTGATACCCGCGTCGCACCCGCTTTGGGTGAAAAGACGATCCCCTCGGCGCGGACCCGCCTCGTAGACCTCGTGGCGCGCGGGATTAGCGGCTGAAGCTCAACAAAACACCCTGCGCGGTGGTCAGCGACAGCCTGTCCCCATCTGAAGCGACCGATTGCACCGCGCCCAGATAGGTCAGATACATCACCTCGGCATCAAGATCCTCACAGGCCATCCGTGTCGCCATGATCGGCCCGATAGAAAAGTTATCGCCTTCAAGGCTGGCTTGGCCACGATAGGTATTGCAAGGTGCCTGCCCCGAAAAGCTAAGGTCAGGCGCGATCTCGAGGGTTACGCCGCGTGGCGCATCGCCTTCGCCCATGCCGGTCAGATACCAGACACCCGTTGGCGTTGCGGGGGCCATCTGGCACCCCGAAACCAAGCTTACTGCTGTCAGGCCCAAAGCCATGGCCAGTTTACGCATAAGCAGCCCTTTCAAAGGCGCGCGGCGCAGGCCATGGCGTTTAGCCGAGCAAACGGCGCGCGATAACCTGAGCCTGAATTTCAGCGGCACCCTCGAAAATATTCAGGATGCGCGCATCACACAGGATACGGCTAATCTTGTATTCAAGCGCGAAGCCGTTGCCACCATGAATTTGCAATCCATTATCCGCAGCGGCCCATGCCACCCGCGCGCCCAAGAGCTTGGCCATGCCCGCTTCTAGATCGCAGCGGCGGTCATTGTCTTTCTCTCGCGCCGAGAAATAGGTGAGCTGGCGCGCGATCATGATTTCGACGGCCATCATCGCCAGCTTGCCCGAGACGCGCGGGAAATTGATCAGCGATTTGCCGAATTGCTTGCGGTCTTGGGCGTATTGCATCGACACATCCAAAGCGGATTGCGCAACACCGATTGCACGGGCCGCTGTCTGGATACGCGCCGATTCGAAGGTCTGCATCAATTGCTTGAAACCCTGACCTTCCTCGCTCCCCAGAAGGTTGTCGCCTTTGACATGGAAGTTATCAAAGCCAAGCTCGTATTCCTTCATCCCGCGATAGCCCAAAACCTCGATCTCGCCACCTGTCATTCCCTCGGTGGGGAAGGGGTGTGCATCATCGCCTGGTGTCTTTTCGGCAAGGAACATCGACAAGCCGCGATAATCGCTGCTGTCTGGGTCCGTGCGCGCCAGCAGCGTCATCACATGGGTGCGCGAGGCGTGGGTGATCCAAGTTTTGTTACCCGTCACCTTGTAGTCGCCCTGCGCGTCCTTGACCGCGCGGGTACGCAAGCTGCCAAGGTCTGAGCCGGTATTGGGTTCTGTGAACACCGCCGTTGGCAGCTTTTCCCCTGACGCGAGCGCCGGTAGCCAATGCTGTTTTTGTTCCTCGGTACCGCCTGCAATGATCAATTCCGCAGCAATCTCGGAACGCGTCCCCAGCGAGCCGACCCCGATATACCCGCGCGACAATTCTTCCGAGACCACGCACATCGAAGCTTTCGACAGGCCAAAGCCACCATATTCCTCGGGGATGGTCAGGCCAAAGACGCCAAGCTCGGCCAATTCCTCGATGACGTCCATCGGGATAAGTTCATCCTTGAGGTGCCAGTCATGGGCGAAAGGCTCGACCTTTTCGACGGCATAGCGGCGGAATTGTTCGCGGATCATCTCCAGCTCATCATCAAGGCCCGAGGCCCCGACCGTATTTTCAGCCGCGCGTTCCTGCATCAACTCAACCAAACGGCTGCGTGCCGCTTGGGTATTTGCCTTTTGCGTCAGCTCCATCACTTCGGGTGTCATCAAGACATTCTGGTCTTGCTGGCTCAGCCCCAAATCTTGCAGGCGCAGCATTTCCCCTTGGCTGATCGGAATGCCACCATAGAGCTGCCAGAGATATTCCCCAAAAGCGATCTGGTGGAGCAGTTGTTCCACCTCGCCGAATTTACCCTCCGCCTGAAGCCGCTCGGCCCATCCCTGCATCTGGCGCAGGGATTCGACATAAGTTGCGATCCAAGCCAAGCCATGCGCGGCCATCTGATGTTCTTCAATCAAGGCGCCCGAGACTTTTCCATCGACGCAAACCATGCCCCGCACGGCATCCGTAGCAAGGGTCAAAAGCGCCTCGGCAGGTGGAACGGAGGCACTGGTAAGCGCCAGAAGATCAGGCAGGATTACAGCGCTATCGGGCATTGATTCGATGTCACGGGGCATGGATCGCCTCCTAAATTTGGGTCAGGAAGGGTGTAATTCTTTCGCACTTGCAGCGCAACAAAAATTCAACAGCCTGCGTCCTATTGTACTAAAATGTCTTACCCGTTTCGTTAAACGCCTATTCACCCTCAGCCTGTACACCGCTTGCGACGAGTCACGAGGCAGGCAGGATGGTCGATAACAGCACACGCCCGATTATCATCAAACGCAAGAAGGTTGTGGCAGGCGGTGGTCATCACGGCGGCGCTTGGAAAGTCGCCTATGCCGATTTTGTCACAGCGATGATGGCCTCTTTCATGCTGATGTGGCTGCTTGAGCCTCCCCCTTTGAATTGGTCCGTCCCTATAGTTAGGAAAACGGAGAATCGAAGATGGGAATTACGAGACCGAAGCCTGAAGAGATTGTTGTTAAGCTGAGGCAAGTTGAGGTGCTGACAGGCC
>NZ_JBSEDL010000007.1:0-194696 GCF_053570515.1 Rhodophyticola sp. SM2404 | reverse complement strand
CCTGTCAGCACCTCAACTTGCCTCAGCTTAACAACAATCTCTTCAGGCTTCGGTCTCGTAATTCCCATCTTCGATTCTCCGTTTTCCTAACTATAGGGACGGACCAATTCAAAGGGGGAGGCTCAGATGAGCGAACCATTCCAGCAGGAACGGGGCCTCGTCCTTCATCATCGAGACGGCCATGACCTTGCCATGGGGGCTTTTGCGCTTGCGCAACGCCTCGATTGAAATGGATGTGCCGCTCATCTGGTTTTACTGCTCGATTATCTTTTGAGCCATTATTAACGCGGGTGATCAGTTTTCGCTATGGGGCAGGATTGTTTTCGTTGCGATCTGATCAGAGCCTCAGAACAGCCCCGAAAACCGTTCTGGAAGGCGGAAGTTCACGGGCGGGCGGCCACCGCCCATCAGGGTCCATGGTTCCTTCACGATCTTGTCTTCGAGCATTTTCTTTCGAAACTCGGGGTGATCGATCGTCTCTGCCTCAGGATGGCGCTTGGAGATGGCATCGAAGGTCTCGGCGGCTGAATTCCACCCCCATTTTCCCTTCTTCATCGCGGCAATCTCCTCGGGCGTTTTCCCGTCGAGCCGCCGTGCAAGGCTTTTGTCTAACCGCGCCATGCACATTCCGTAATCCACGAAGCGCAGATGCATATTGTAGAGATGAGGATCGATGGCGAACTTTTTGATCGTCGAGCCATGGCCTCCGGCTTTGAATTCCAGGGGCACGCAAGTGATGCAGGGTTTGGCGTAATTCGAGTTGAGCCTATAGATCCGCCGCTTGCCCAAAATAGGGCCATCCTCGGTCAGGCCTTCGGGTTCCAATTCGGGCACATGGACCATTTCCACGGCAAACGGGATCAATGCCTGCGGCACGCGGTCTGCGGCGCGGCGCTCCATCAGGTAATCCACCAGATTGCTGCCGTGATCGGGGTCAAGAACCACCAATTCGTCGACATCATTGCAGATAACCCAGTTATAAAATTGGGTCAGCCCCGAGGTGAACAGCGACAGGATCTGCCACCGCCGCTGGTTCACATTCCGCTTGGTTTCATCATAGGGCAGGCTGATGACATTCACGCCACGCGCGATCTCGGCAACTTCGGGGTCACCACCATGGTTGAGCACATAGATATGCTCGTCAGGCAAGAACTGGCGATAATAGGCCAGCCAGCGTTTGAGGAAAAAATCTTCGCCACGCACCATCGTCAGGGCGGCTACGGGGGCTTTTGCATTTTCGATCAAGGAGTGGTCCGCTCAGGCTCAAGTCTATCTTTTGATCCAGCCTAGCATAGAGCCGCCAATTAAATCCAGCGCAAGCCCACCGCGATCTAGGTATATTGAGAGGGGGTAAATGGAGGCGGGTACCGGAATCGAACCGGTGTACACGGATTTGCAATCCGCTGCATAACCACTCTACCAACCCGCCTCGGGCCACGTGTGGTGGAGGTGGAGGTAGCCCAAGCACGCAGGTCGTGCAAGCGCTTATGCGGCGTTTTATTGCGCAACTTACGGTGAAATACCGCACGGGCTTGGTAATCAGTTGCGCGTGCTGCGGGGTTATGCGAATACGGGTCAACATAACTAGACTCATTGGTTCAGTTCGATGCAAAACTTCTCCACACTCCGCGAAACGATGGTCGACACTCAGGTGCGGCCCTCTGATGTCACGAAATTCCCGATCATTGATGCAATGCTTTCTGTCCCGCGCGAGGCGTTCCTGCCCGACGCGCTGCGCGACGTTGCCTATATGGGTGAAAACATCGATCTGGCACCGCATCGTTGCGTGCTTGAGCCGCGCACGATTGCCAAAATGCTTGATGGTCTGAATGTCGAAGCGGATGAGCTGGTGCTCGATATCGCACCTGCTCTGGGGTATTCGACAGCACTCTTGGCGCAGCTGGCAGAAGCAGTGGTTGCGGTTGAAGAAGATGAAGACATGGCCAGTGAGGCCGAAGCCAATCTGGGCGCACTCGGCATCCATAACGCAGCCGTGATTGCCGCGCCTCATGGCGAAGGTGCTGCCAAGCACGGCCCCTATGATGTGATCGTCATCCAAGGGGGCGTTGTTGAGGTGCCGCAAGCGATCCTTGATCAACTCAAAGAGGGTGGCCGCATCGCGGCGATCTTCATGGAGGGGGCTTTGGGCGAGGTGCGCATCGGCCACAAGATCGAAGGCGCTGTGAACTGGCGGATGGAATTTAACGCGGCCGCACCCGTCTTGCCGGGCTTCAGCCCTGCACCAAGTTTTGTTTTCTAGAACCGCAGCACCATATATTTCAGGGTAAGAGTTTTCGGGCTGAGCACGGGCTCACATTCGCTACCAAGGAGACTATGCATGGCAAAGATGGTGTATAGGGGCGTTGCGGCGGTTGTGCTCGGGCTTGCGGTCAGCCTCGGGGCTGCGCGCGCGGATACGTTGAACGATGCCTTGCGCGATGCCTATGTGAACTCGGACCTGCTGGAACAGAACCGGTATCTCCTGCGTATTCAGGATGAAGGCGTTGCACAGCAAGTGGCGGGGCTGCGGCCTGTGGTGAATTTCATCGCCTCGCGCCGTTGGGACCGGCCCACAGATGTGCAGACCTCGACGGTTGGTCTGACGGCTGATCTCCTGCTTTTTGACAATGGCGGAACGCGGCTGGCTGTTGAAGCCGCCCGTGAAAGCGTCTTGGCTGCGCGTCAGCAGCTTGTCGGGCTGGAAAGCAATGTCCTGCTTGATGCTGTCTCGGCCTATATGGATGTCTGGCGGGATGCTCAGGTTGTGGGCGTGCGCGAAAGCAATGTGCGCGTGGTGACCCAGCAATTGCGCGCCGCGCGGGACCGGTTCGAAGTTGGCGAGGATACCCGCACCGATGTGGCGCAAGCCGAGGCCCAATTGGCCACAGCACGCTCCAACCTTGCAGCGGCCCGTGGCCAACTCGATATCAGCCGCCAACTCTTCGAGATTTCTGTGGGTCGCGCACCTGGCGCCTTGTCTGGCCCAGGCAATACGCCTGCGCTGCCCGCAAGCGAGGCTGACGCCGAGGCGCTCGCGCGTCAGAACCACCCCGCCATTCTTGCGCTTCAGCATCAGGTTGCAGCCAACCAGCACAATCTTGAAGCAGCCCGCAGCGATTACGGGCCAACGATCAATCTGCAAGCGCAGACCACTGACACCTTGTCAGGCCGCACAACAGGCCGTGCAGATGTCCTGACGCTGAGCCTGACCCAGCCGATCTATCGTGGTGGTCGGCTCTTTGCGCTGGAACGCGTAGCCTTGGCCACTTTGAGCGCGTCACAATCCGAGTTGAACCAGCAAACCCGCGTTAATCTGCAATCGGTTGGCAATGCCTATGCGCGTCTGCGGATCGCCTCGGCCCAGATACAGGCGACAGATCAGGGCATTCGGGCTGCGCAAATCGCCTTTGACGGTGTGCGGGAGGAAGCCTCGCTTGGCGCGCGCACAACATTGGATGTTCTGGATGCCGAGCAGGACCTTCTGGATGCCCGTATCGCGCGGATTCAGGCGCAGGCCGATCTCTACACGGCTTCCTATACCGTTCTATCTGCGGCGGGGCTTTTGACTGTCGAGCATCTCAATCTCGATGTTCCCAGCTATGACCCGCAGGCCTATTCCGATGCGTTCCAGAATGCGCCCGCCCGTTTGCAAAGCGTGCAAGGCGATCGTCTGGATTCCCTGATGCAGCGGATCGGGCGCGACTGATTGGGCACAGGCATTTTCTGCTTCTTTACCAATCCATTGTAACAAACTGTTTTTGACGCTATTGTTTCGCTTAGAATAACAACCGTATCAGCGGTGTTCGAGACAATTGAGGAGTTTGGGGCGTGAGTGAAGCGATGAAATCCGAGGCTATTGAAGATGTGCTGTCCTCAGTGCGCCGTCTCGTCTCTGACAATACACCCAGCCAAAACCCAGATGTTGAAATCGCCGTAGACAGGCTGGTTTTGACGCCTGAGCTACGTGTTTCCGAGGGCGCTGAGGACGAGGCCGAGAGTGACGCGAAAGCAGAGCTTTCTATTGTTGACCTGCCCAGTGAAGCTGATGATGACGCTGATGTTGACGGCGCGGATGGTTCAATCGGCCTTGAATGGTCTCCCGATGACCGCATGGCCAATTGGGATGATGTTGGCGGCAGTTCAGATCAGGCTGATAGCTTCGAGCCTGAGCATGGCGATGAGTTTTCTGCGGATGAAACGAGCGGCGCTGTTGCGCGCGCGGTTGCTGAAGCGCGGTTTATAGACCTTGACCCCGTTGATGCGGACAAGCCCGAAACCGAAGATGAAGCCGCTTTTGATGAGTCGTCTGAGCCCGCCACTGACGAGGGCGCATCAGATGAGGATGACGCCTTGCCCGATGATTTGGAGCAAGAGCTGGCAGCCCTCAACGGCCTCGGTGATATCGAGGATGCCCCTGAGACCGAAACCGCGCCTGAGGCCACAACCGAGGCCGAGCCTGCACAAGAACCCCCCGTCTTCGCACGCATCAACCGCGCTGCAGAAAACCCTGAGGTTGAAGCCGATGCCAGTGCCGAAGAACGTGTGGTCGAGTTTGGTGCACAGATTGATCAAGCCTCAGGTGATGATGCATTGGAAGATCAGGTCGAAGATTTGGGCTACCGCGGCGCAGCCTTTGGTTTTGGCGATGACGATAGTGTTCTGGACGAGGAAGTCCTGCGTGAGATTATCGCACAGGTTGTTCGTGAGGAATTACAGGGTGTTTTGGGGCAAAGGATCACTCGAAATGTGCGCAAAATGGTGCGCCGTGAAATTCGTTTGGCCCTTGCCGCAGAAGAACTCGAGTAAGAAATTGCTTTGTGAGGGCTTGGCCTGCGCGGAGATTGCTCCAACATCGGAGAGACATGTTTCCGATACGTGATCATAATCCGTCTGACCGGACGCCCTTTGTCACATATGCGCTGATCGCGCTGAATGTGCTGATCTTCCTGTCCTATTATCCTGCCCTATCCTCGGATGGTCGCGCCCTGTCGGCCTTCTATACCACTTGGGGTCTGGTGCCCGTGGACCTGTTTCGCGCGGGCGAATTCCAAACCTTGGTGACCTCGCAATTCCTGCATGGCGGCTGGATGCATCTTGCGGGCAATATGCTGTTTTTGTGGATTTTCGGCGATAACCTTGAAGACCTGATGGGGCATTTGGGTTTTTTGGTCTTCTATCTTGCCTCGGGTATTGCCGCGGCCTTGGGCCAATACGCGGCGGATCCTTTCTCAGGTATTCCGATGGTTGGCGCATCAGGTGCGATTGCGGGGGTGATGGGGGGGGTATCTGTTGATTTTTCCGCGCGCGCGGATCGATATTCTGGTGATCATTGTGATCATCTTCAAAGTTTTCACCGTGCCGGCTTGGGTGATGTTGGGCCTTTGGTTCGGCCTGCAGGTCTTTAGCGGGGTGGGGGCTGATGCGGCTGGCGGTGGCGTGGCCTATTGGGCGCACGCAGGCGGTTTCATAGCAGGGGCTATCCTCGCCTTTCCGCTCTGGATGCGGATTGGTGGGCCTGAATATTGGAAAAAGACCCATGGGCATCCCCCGCATGAAGATGCGGAATATGAGAATGTTGGGGCCAGCCGTATCCCACGTGTCAAACGCCGCCGAACATCGGCACCCCCTCCCGCCCCTGATCTGAGCCGCGTGCCCCCCTCAGGGCGCAGGCGCGGCTCTCGCAACCCTTGGTCGGGCAGGCGGGATTGATCCAAAGGAAAACGCCGCGCAGGATGTCCTGACGCGGCGTTTGCTATTTTACTCAGATCGCTGTGGTTACGCGCGCTCAGAATATTCCATCGTCTCGGTGTTCACGACGATATCCTCGTCCTGTCCGACGAATGGCGGCACCATGACCTTCACACCATTATCCAAAATGGCGGGCTTGAAGCTATTAGCCGCTGTCTGGCCTTTTACCACAGGCTCGGTCTCGACGATCTTGCAGGTCACTTTTTGCGGCACGGTCGCGTTCAGCGCCTCTTCTTCGTAGAATTCCACGATGATGGTCATGCCATCTTGCAAGAAGGGACGGCGGTCGCCCAAAAGCTCGGAGGGCAGTTCGATCTGCTCATAGGTTTCGGCATCCATAAAGACCAGCATGCCATCTTGTTCATACAAGAATTGTTGGTCTTTTTGCTCCAGTCGCACGCGTTCAACCTTGTCGGCGGAGCGGAACCGTTCATTGAGCTTGGAGCCGTTGCGCAAGTTGCGCATTTCGACCTGAGCAAAGGCACCACCCTTACCGGGTTTTACGTGATCGACCTTCACGGCAGCCCAAAGACCACCATTATGTTCCAGCACGTTTCCCGGGCGGATTTCGTTGCCGTTAATCTTTGGCATGTGTCAAAACCTTGGCAAAAACTTGAGAAATTGATGACCGCACCTATATCTGGCGTGTGGTAGGGAGGCAATACACTGGAATCTGTTGGTTGATTTTTTAAGCTATGCGCTGTACGCAATGCACATATGCCGAGATTGCATACCAGAATCGCACAGAATCTGGGCATAAGAGCCCTCACGCCTAAAACACAAGAGCAAAAAAAGGACGACGAAATGCGAGATTTCGTTGATGGCACCGCCTTCAACTACGAGCAAGGTCAGCGCGCACGCAAACTGTTTGCCGCTGTAGTTCTTGCCGCTTTGGATGACGCTATTGCCGACGACAAAAAATTTGGAAACGGCCCTGAGCAGATCGCCCGTTGGGCGCGGTCGCGCGATGGTCGTGAAGTACTGAGCTGCGCCGGTATCGACCCTAACGAGCGGGTTGTACAGGGTCTTATGCGCTTTGTTGCATCGGGTGTACGCACCTCGGTTGCGCTGAGCCGTGAAGAAAGCGAACGCCGCAGTCAGGCCGAAGCCGCCTGAGTGCATCTAAAAAATCTGCCAAGAAAAAAGGTGCGCCCTGCTCGGCGCACCTTTTTCTTTTGAGCTGTGAAATAGGTGGTAGCCGCTGTGGGACTCGAACCCACACGCCCGAAAGCAACGGATTTTAAGTCCGGTCTGTCTACCAATTCCAGCAAGCGGCCACTGATACTGCAATACCCAATGAGGCGCGCGCCGTCGAGAGATGGTCTCGCATTGATTGCAAGAAAAACGCCCGCCCCGCCGGGGTTGGCGGAGCGGGCAGCTGTCATGAGTGCAAGCAAGCTGTCTGCTGGGGATGCAGACAAAGCCAATAAAACCCCAATCTCTGAAGATTCCGTTACCAAAACGCGCTTTGAGCCAGATCAAGGTCGGGCATAAAAAGCCTCGCTTATGCTGGGGCCAATGTCGCCCCAAGCGGATATCTGTTCGAATGCCTCACCGCGCACCACGTCTGACTGTTGTTTCACCTCCCATGATGCAGCGATCTGGGTTTGACGCGTTGAATCACGAACTGGCTCCGTCTTGGGGGGCATTTCGCAAGGGCTGGCTGAAAGCCCGCTTCGAGGAAGGCCTGCATATTCTGATGATGACCATGCCTTGCCCCGCCTATATCGCGTTTTTCTCGGGCGGCAGCCGGTGGCACCTGATCGATGGCGACGGGCAGGCCATTGTGGTGCAAGCCATCTCCTTGCCCTCTGCCAAGCCAGAGATCACGCGGAGTGCTGTGCAGCAGTTATGGGACGGGGTTGAATGCTTTGCGCGGCATTATGATTTTTCTTCCATCTTGTTGCCTGTTGGCCAAGGGGCGGGTTTGTCACCTGTCTGGATAGCGGATGAGTTGGGCTTGACCTGCGTGGACCATCTTGAGAACGAGGCATCGCTTTATGCCTGTTTTGTGAATGGCCCTGCTGAAATGCCCCGTTTCAAGCGCGGTCTTGCAGAACGCAGGCAGGCTTTGGGGCAGGGGCTCGTGGTGCAGGACTGTGGCATGACAGAGCACCTATCCGCACTCAGCGAAAGCTTGATCGCACGCGCGGCGCAGATCGGCTTGGCCGCGCGCCATGATCTGTTGAGCACGGCATGCGATGTGGCAGCGCGCGGCGCCACGGTTGCGCCTGTGTTTGGCGTCTATCTGGATGGGACTTGGTTGGGCGGGGCCGAAACCCCGCCTGATGTGTTATGGCACAAGGTGCAAATGCGGGATCAAAGCCCCTCATAGGCGCAAAGCGCATGTACGGATTGCCCCATGCCCTCAAGCCGTTTGCGGCCGCCCAGATCAGGCAGATCCACGACAAAGGCGCAGCCCATGACTTGCGCGCCCAAACGCTCGATCAAATGGATGCCCGCCTCGGCGGTGCCGCCAGTGGCCAGCAAATCATCAACCAGCAGAACCTTTTCGCCTGCCTGAAAGCTGTCATCATGGATCTCGACCGTGGCGGTGCCATATTCAAGCGTATAATCCTGACTGATGGTTTTGGCGGGCAGTTTGCCCTTCTTGCGGATCGGGACAAAGCCCTTGCCCAATTGATGCGCGACCGCGCCGCCCAGAATAAAGCCGCGCGCCTCAAGCCCCGCGACCTTGTCGATTTCGGCACCCACATAAGGGGCCAGCAATTGATCCACGGCCAGACGGAACCCGCGCGGATCTTGGAACAGCGTCGTGACATCCCGAAACAGGATACCCTCATGCGGGAAATCGGGGATGGTGCGGATATAGTCCTGCACGGTTTTGGTATTGATCATCAGCTTGGCTTTCATGCGAGTGTCAAAGGGGCGGCCCGCGCCGACCATAGTCAGGCAGCCGTGAAAGGCAATTGGATCAAGGGATCACTCGCGCGGATAATGTCTGCGCAGCGCCTCGGCATCCTGCCCGCGCAACCAGACAACTGAATTGCTGGTCTCGGAAAACACCGAACGGGTATAGGCGGGCGAGGAAATATCGGTGGGAAGGCCCATGGCTTGCACGAGTTCCTCCAGCATAACGGATGCGATTTCGCGCCGTCTTACATCGCGGCTGATCGCGATTGCCGCCCCCGTGATCTCTCCGCCGCGTGAGCGTAACACAACACGGCCCACAGCAATCCGTGATCCGTCCAATTCGGGCCGTCCGGTGCCGCGGATAATACCCCCTTGGGCAGTATCGGTCAGATAAACGGGGATGTCGAATTCACCCTCATAGGCGCGTTCCAGAAACAAGCGCGCGCCCGAGCGGTTGATCTGCTCAATCGCGTCATCCAAGGCGCGGTCCAGAATATCGAAGCGGTAATCGGCAAAGCTCTCGCCGACATCGGCAATGCCCACGCGCAATTGCAATTGCCGATCACTAGGCCAGCGGATGATGGGCTTGGCGCAGTCCCCCTCAGGGGCGGCCCCGCAGGCCACCACCCTGTAGAAGGTCTCGTCATCCAAGGGGCCATCCACTTCGATGAATTCCTGCGCCGCTGCGGGTTGAAGCGCCCCGATCGCAAGCAGGGGGGCACAAAGTGCCGTGATCACCAAAAAGCGCAGGCCGTTCATTTACAGCACACGTCCCGCAACAGCTTGCAGCTTTTCCACCATCGCGGGGTCGCGTTTGTCAGGGGCTGTCATGATCGCATATTCCAGCGCACGGTCACAGCCATGCGGGCAGGGCGCACGTTCCGACCCCAGCAAGGCGGGCAAGCCCGCCACAAGGGCGCGCGCCTTATCGGCATTGCCCGACAGGGTCGCGATGATCTGGCTGATATCGACGGTTCCATGTTCGGGATGCCAACTGTCATAATCGGTGATCATGGCAACGCTGGCATAACAAAGCTCGGCCTCGCGCGCGAGTTTGGCCTCAGGCATATTGGTCATGCCGATGACATCGGCACCCCAGACATCGCGGTACATTTTGGATTCCGCCATCGAGGAGAATTGCGGCCCCTCCATGGCCAGATAGGTCCCGCCCTCATGCACTTTTGCGCCCGCCGCGCGCGCGGCCTGCGCACATGCGGCGCGCAGACGCGGGCAAGTGGGATGGGCCACGCTGACATGCGCCACAAGCCCCGTTCCGAAAAAGCTTTTATCGCGGGCAAAGGTGCGGTCGATGAAATCATCCACGATCACGAAATCACCCGGTGCCATGTCCTCGCGGAAGGAACCGCAGGCCGAAACCGAGATCACATCGCTGACCCCCAGCCGTTTCATCGCATCGATATTGGCGCGGTAAGGAACCGTGCTTGGGGAATGGACATGGCCGCGCCCGTGACGCGGTAGAAAGACCATTTTCACGCCCCCAAGCTCTCCGGTCAAAAGCGCGTCGGAGGGGGTGCCGAAGGGGGAGGTGACCTCGACCCATTTCGCGTCTTTCAAGCCGTCAATCTCGTAGACGCCCGAGCCGCCGATGATCCCGATCACTGTCTGTTCCATGTCATGCCCTCATGATCTCGCATTGCGTTTCGGGCTTTATGGCCTGTTTGCCTGCTGCAGAAAATCCCCATCCCGCCCGCGCGCGGAATTTATGCGATCTGGCTTTGATGCGCCTCATTTCAGCGGGCGTGGGCAGGGCAGGGTTGAAAACTGTTCTTCATGGGTATGATTTCGGGGGCATCCCTGTTAAGCCCCGCGCGACGAGCACGCCTATGGCGTAACCGAAAATCTGCATACTCCCGCAAGAAAGCCCGATCCCGTGCCCTTTGATTTCTATTCCCAATTCGCCCGCAACCTCGTGTCCAATATTCCGGGTGTTAATGCTGGCGGCGCGCAATCCTCACGGATTTCGCCTGCGCAAATAAAGACCGAAATCCTGTCAGGCCTGACGGTCGCGCTGGCTTTGGTGCCCGAGGCTGTGGCCTTTGCCTTTGTCGCGGGCGTGCATCCCCTAGTGGGGCTTTACGCGGCCTTCATGGTGGGGCTGATCACAGCCGTGTTTGGCGGCCGGCCCGGAATGATTTCGGGGGCGACGGGGGCTTTGGCCGTTGTGATGGTGGCCTTGGTGGCCGAGCATGGGGTGGAATACCTCTTTGCGACCGTCGTGCTGATGGGGATCATCCAGATCGGCGCGGGCATTTTCAGGCTTGGGAAATTCATCCGTTTGGTGCCCCATGCGGTGATGCTGGGGTTTGTGAATGGCTTGGCCATTGTGATTTTCCTTGCGCAATTGACCCAGTTTCAGGTTCCCGGCACCGGTGAGGCTTCGGGGCATGGCATTGGCGGGGGGGAATGGCTCTCGGGCATGCCGCTTTATACCATGCTGGGGCTTGTAGCGCTGACCATGGCGATCATCTGGGGCATGCCCAAGCTGACCCGCGCGATCCCGGCCCCCTTGGCGGGTATTGCGATTGTTGCGGTGATTGTCATTGTCTTCGATATTAATGTGCCGCGCGTGGGTGATATGGCCTCGATCGAGGGGGGCTTGCCCTTGTTCCATATTCCAGCCGTGCCCTTCACGCTTGAGACGCTTTATATCATCTTCCCCTATGCGCTTATTCTGGCCGCGATTGGCCTGATCGAGAGCTTGCTGACATTGAACCTCGTGTCCAAAATCACGGGTGAGCGGGGCGGTGCCTCGAAGGAATGTGTGGCCCAAGGTCTGGCCAATACCGCAACGGGCCTGTTTGGCGGCATGGGCGGCTGCGCGATGATCGGACAATCCATGATCAATGTGCGCTCGGGCGGGAGGCATCGCTTGTCGGGGATTGCGGCGGCCTTGTTCTTGCTGAGCTTTATCCTGTTTGCCTCGCCCTTGATCGAGCAAATTCCGCTGGCAGCTCTTGTTGGTGTGATGTTCATGGTCGTGATCGGCACATTCGCTTGGAACACCTTCCGCATCATGCGGGTGGTTCCGATCCATGCGACCTATGTGATGGCTTTGGTGACCGTCGTCACCGTTATGTCTGATCTGGCCACGGCCGTGGTGGTCGGCGTGATCGCCTCGGCGCTGCGCTATGCATGGGAAAATTCAAAGCGGATCACAGCCAAGACCGAAATGAACGACAAAGGCGAGAAGATCTATTCCATCCAAGGCCCGCTTTTCTTTGGCTCTGCGGCAGGGTTTCAGGAAATCTTTGATCCCGAGAATGACCCCGAAATGGTTATTGTCGATTTTGATAACAGCCGCGTGGCCGATCAATCTGCGCTGAATGCCATCGAGAATATGGCCGAGGAATACCGCGCCTTGGGCAAACAGATGAAGCTGCGCCATCTCAGCCATGATTGCTATCGCTTGCTGTCACGCACGGGTCTGCTGTTCGACGAGCAGGATGATGATCCCGATTACCAGATCGCAACCGATTATTCGGTGCGCGTGGGGCTGTTTGCGGGCGGCCATTAAGCCTGAGGATCGCGCATTTAGAAAAGCCCCGTCATGCAGCTTTGCAGGCGGGGCTTTTTCGTATTTTTGGAAAGATGAAAAGGGCGGGGTGCTATTCGCCTGGACGGTTGAGTGAAAAGACTTCGGTGATGCGGGAATAGTCGCGATAGCCAAGCCGTGTGAGTGGCTGGAAGCGGGTCACATCAAACAACCCGTCTTTCATGCAATCATCGCGCATATGCACGCCTGTGACCTCGCCGAAGACGGCGATATTGACCTCGCCCTCAAGCTTGACGATCTGCGTGACCTTGCATTCGAGGCTGGCGGGGGCTTGGGCCACGCGCGAGCAGGCGATGGTTTCACATTCACTGCGCGCGATTTGGGCCAGCTCAAACTCATCCACGTCGCGTGGCCATGGGCCCGAGGTTTGGTTCATCGCGTCACGCATCGCAAACTCCACGATATTGACGCAGAACACGCCCGTGTCTCGGATATTGGCGACGCTGTCTTTGGTGCCATCACGGTCGGGCTTGGCCGAAGTGGAGGCAAACATCACCTGAGGCGGGACATAGGCGACCGCGTTGAAGAAGGAATAGGGTGCGAGGTTTTCGGTGCCATCGCTGCCGCGCGTCGAAATCCAACCAATGGGACGCGGTGTGACAATCGCGTTGAAGGGGTTATGCGGCAGGCCGTGGCCTTCTTCGGGACGGTAGAACATGGGCAAATCCTTTTCTCACATTTGCAATGGCGTAATGCCATGCTAGCGATGTGACCAGAGGAAAACGGGCAGTTTCAGGCATGTTTCAGGTCGCGCGCGAAGAGGCGCAGGATTGGTGGGAAGTCGAGGCGCTATATGATCTGTGCTTTGCACCGGGTCGGACGGCGCTGAGCAGCTACCGTTTGCGCGACGGTGTGCCTGCGGTGCGCGAGCTTTGCCTGACAGCGCGGGACGGGGATGGTGTGCTTGGCGCGGCGATCCGTTTTTGGCCTGTGCGGGTTGGCCGTTGGGAGGCTTTGCTTTTGGGCCCGATTGCCGTGCACCCCACGCGCCAAGGCGAGGGTTTGGGAGCATTGATGATGCGTGAAGGGATGGAGCGCGCCGCGCAGTCGGGTTGGCCGCGTACCCTGCTTGTTGGTGATGCCCCTTATTATTCGCGCTTCGGTTTTTCCAAGCTCAGCGGGGTGGAGATGCCGCCCCCCACAAATCCCGACCGTGTTTTGGGCAATGGCGCCTGGGATGGTGTCACGGGGCCTGTCACGCGTTGGGGCGTTCAAGGCAGCTGAGCCACCCGCACGCCACAGGCTTTAGGCCCGCAATCTTGCAAGGATCATATCGGCGGCTTTTTCCGCGATCATTGTGACGGGGGCATGGGTATTGCCGCTGGGGATGGTGGGCATGACCGAGGCATCCGCGACCGAGAGGCCTTCGATGCCGCGCAAAACCAGCTCGGGCGTTACGACTGCGCCATCATCATTTCCCATGCGCGCGGTGGCGACAGGGTGGAAGATGGTGGTGGAGATATCACCTGCGGCTTTGAGCAAATCCTCTTCGCTGTCGATCTCGGGGCCGGGTTTGATCTCGATAGGTTGGAACTGGGCCATGGTTTTGGTGGCCATCAGGTGGCGGGCATGGCGGATCGAGTCGACCGCGACACGCCGATCGGTGGGGGCCGAGAAGTAATTGGGTTTGATGGCAGGTGCGGCCAGCGGATCGGGGGAGGTGATATGGCAGCTCCCACGGCTTTCAGGGCGCAGATTGCAGACCGAAACCGTCAGCGCGGGGAAGTCATGCAGCGGTTGGCCAAAGGCCTCAAGCGAGAGGGGTTGGACATGATATTCGATATTGGGTGTCTCATGCTCAGGGCTGGAGCGGGCGAAAATCCCGAATTGCGAGGGGGCCATGGCAAGCGGCCCTGACCGTTTGAGCACATATTCCAGACCGATCTTCACTTTACCAAGCGCCGAGGCATATAGGGTGTTCAGCGTCTTTGCCCCTTGGATGCGGTAGATCGTGCGGATTTGCAGATGGTCTTGCAAATTCTCGCCAACCTCGGGGGCCTCATGGCGCAGGTCAATGCCCATATCCTGAAGGAGATCACCGCGCCCGATGCCGGATAGTTCGAGGATTTTGGGCGTGCCGATTGCGCCTGCAGACAAGACGACCTCGCCTTGACAGCTTGCATGTTTCAACGCGCCCTTATGCCGGAATACCACGCCAGAAGCGCGCTTGCCCTCAAAGCTCAGATGCGCCACTTCCGCGCCTGTCACGATGGCAAGGTTGGAGCGGGATTTGACGGGGTCCAGAAATGCCTTGCGCGCATTCCAGCGCAGACCGCCCTTTTGGTTCACCTCGAAATAGCCCGAGCCTTCATTATCACCGCGGTTGAAGTCAGAGCTGGGGGGGATGCCGATCTCGGCGGCGGCCTCTTGGACGGCATCCAGAACGGGCCAGCCTAGGCGTTGTTTTTCGACGCGTAATTCGCCTTCACCGCCATGATCGGCATCGCCGCCTGCATGGTAATTCTCGGAGCGTTTGAAATAGGGCAGGACATCATCCCAACCCCAGCCTTGGTTCCCCATCTGCCGCCACAGGTCATAGTCGCGGGCCTGTCCGCGCATATAGATCATGCCATTGATGGAGGAGCAGCCGCCAAGCACCTTGCCGCGCGGATAATTCAGCGCGCGCCCGTTCAATCCAGGCTCGGCCTGTGTCTTGAGGCACCAGTCTAGAGCAGGGTTGCCCATTGCATAGAGATAGCCCACGGGCACATGCACCCAAAGCTTGTTATCGCTGCCGCCGGCTTCCAGCAGCAAGACCCGTTTGCTGGGGTCTGCCGAGAGGCGGTTGGCCAAGACGCATCCCGCCGAGCCTGCGCCGACAATGATGATGTCAAACGCGCCGAAATGCTCTGCCGTCGTGGTCATGTCTGGCCTCCCCGCCATCCCTTTGCACGACCCTATGAGAGGCCGAGGGCAAGGTCCATGACCTTGGTCTGGACTGGATCAATGCAGTTGGATCAGCCTTGCTGGCGGAGCCAATCCATCACAGCAGGGCGCACGGATTGCGCGCCTTGGGCGCGGGCCTCGGTGATGACCGCGCGCGCTTCACGCAGATCGACGCGGCGGATCAGGCTTTTGACGGGGCCGATCGAGGCGGGCCGCATCGACAGGCTGCGCAAGCCCATGGCCGCGAAACACAAAGCCTCGACGGGGCGGCCCGCATCCTCGCCACAAAAGCTGAGCGGGGTATCGGTATCGGCGCAGCGATGCACGATCTGCTCAAGAAAGCTCAGGAAGCTGACATTGAGCGTGTCATAGCGGCGCCGGACCTGTTCGTTTTCGCGGTCGGCGGCAAAGAAGAACTGCTTCAGGTCATTCCCGCCGATCGAGATGAAATCGGCCAATTCAAAGAACTGGCGTGGCGCAAAGGCCAGAGACGGCGTCTCAAGCATCGCGCCGATTTTCAGATCGGAGGGCAGGCTGTGGCCAAGGGCTGCCTCGCTGTCCATTTCGCGCAAGAGGTGATCGCGCGCTTGGGTGAATTCATCAAATTGCGCCACGAAGGGGAACATGATCGACAAGGGCCTGCCATTTGAGGCGCGGATCAGCGCTTGCAATTGCATCCGCATCACACCCGGTTTGTCGAGGCCCACGCGGATCGCCCGCCAGCCCAAGGCGGGGTTGGGTTCATCCACACGTTTCATATAGGGCAGAACCTTGTCAGACCCGATATCGAGCGTTCGGAAGATCACCCTTTTGTCTTCGGCGGCATCCATGACGCGCGCATAAAGTGCTGCCAATTCACCGCGTTGAGGCACTTTATTACGGGTCAGAAACTGCAATTCTGTTCGGAACAAGCCCACCCCTTCCGCGCCTGAGGAGGGCAGGGAGGGCAGATCGGCCATAAGGCCTGCATTCATCTGTAGCGAGATGCGCGTTCCGCATTTTGTCTCGGCTGGTTTGTTGCGGATCGAGGCATAGCGTTCCTGCGCTTGGGCCTGCATCTCGATCTTGTCGCGGAAGGCGGCGGCAACCGTATCTTCGGGGCGCAGATGCACGATGCCCTGTTCGCCATCGACAAGAATTTTGTCGCCATTAAGCGCCTCGGTGGTGATCCGCTTGGCATGGATGATCAGCGGAATGGCCAGCGCACGTGCAACAATCGCGGCATGGCTGCCGACCGAGCCATCTTCCAGAACAACGCCTTTAAGTTTGCGCCCGTATTCCAGCAATTCGCCCGGCCCGATATTGCGGGCAACAAGCACGGGGTTTTCGGGCATCTCGGCGCCAGTATCTGCGCCTTGGCCCGTCAAAAGGCGCAACAGCTTATTGGACAGATCATCCAGATCCTGCAGCCTTTCGCGCAAATAGGCATCGGGCACCGTTTCCATGCGAGCCCGTGCGGAGGATTGCTCTTTCTCCACGGCGGCCTCGGCCGAGAGGCCGCGCTTGATGTCTTCTTCCATACGGCGCAACCAACTGCGCGAATTGGCGAACATGCGATAGGCCTCAAGCACCTCGCGCTGTTCGCTATCGGCGGGGCCGCCAATGCGTGTCATCATGGCATCAAGCGACAGATGCAGCTTGCCGATCGCCTCATGCAGGCGCTCAAGCTCCAGTTCGGGGTCATCTGCCACGGGGCGGGTGACGACAACGCGCGGCTCATGCAGATAGACATGGCCTTCGGCCACTCCGTCCTGCGCAACGCCGCCACGGATCATGAATTGCGATTGGTGCCGCTCGGACAGGGCCTCGCCCTCACCGACGAAAGCGCCAAGCTCGGTCATTTCGGCCAGCACCATGGCGACGACTTCGATGGCGTAGACCTCATCTTCGGAATAGCTGCGCTCATCTTTGGATTGGACAACCAAAACCCCAAGCCGTTCGCCAAGCCGCATGATCGGCACGCCGAGGAAGGACGAATACCGTTCCTCGCCTGTCTCGGGCATATAGCGAAAGCCCTTGGCGGCGGGCGCATTGGCTGTGTTGACGGGGCTGGCACTGCGGGCCACGCGGCCCACAAGACCCTCGCCCATACGCATCCGTGTGACATGGACCGCTTCGGGGGCCAGACCTTCGGTGGCGCATAGTTCAAGCGTGTCGGGGTCGCGCAGCAGATAGATTGAGCAGACCTCGGTTTTCATCGAATCGGCGATCAGGCTGGTGATACGGTCCAGCCGTTCCTGCCCCGCGCCCGCTTCCGCAAGCGTCGCCTGCAAGCGTCGCAGGAGTTTGCGGCTCTCTGTATCAGCGCGTTCTGCCATCTGCCCTCGTCCCAGCCGACATTGTGTCGGTTCACTATTCTCAAAGGAATAGCCGCGTGGTGGGGGCCTGCGCAACAACGGAAACGGGGGGTTAAATATTGCATGTGCAGAATTTTAGCCCTGAAAGGTGTATTTATTCGTCCATGCCGCACCCTCGGCGTGTTGACCAGCGCGGCCAGCAGCGCTATTCCCCGCCTAGACCGGATACCCCCACGAAGGTGGTTCCCACGATCCGAGGGAGAGCCGCAGTGCCAGAGCTTCTTTCAGAATACGCCCCGATCCTGATTTTTCTCGGGATGGCGATTGGTTTGGGGCTTGTCTTGCTCCTTGCCGCAATCGTTGTGGCGGTGAGCAATCCTGACCCTGAAAAGGTCAGCGCCTATGAATGCGGTTTCAACGCATTTGATGATGCGCGGATGAAATTCGATGTGCGCTTCTATTTGGTCGCCATCCTGTTCATCATCTTCGATCTCGAGATTGCGTTCCTCTTCCCATGGGCTGTTGCGTTCTCGGAAGTGTCGATGACGGCCTTCTGGTCGATGATGGTTTTCTTGGCGGTCCTAACGATCGGCTTTGCATATGAGTGGAAAAAAGGAGCGCTGGAATGGGAGTGATGACAGGTCAGAACACCGCTGGTGTCGACAAGGAAGTCGCAACCCAAGCGCTCAACCGCGAATTGCAGGATAAAGGCTTTCTGCTGACCTCGACCGAGGACATCATCAATTGGGCGCGCACAGGCTCGCTGCATTGGATGACCTTCGGCTTGGCCTGTTGCGCGGTCGAGATGATGCACACCTCCATGCCGCGCTATGATGCCGAACGTTTCGGGATCGCGCCGCGCGCCTCCCCGCGTCAATCCGATGTGATGATCGTGGCGGGCACGCTGACCAACAAGATGGCGCCTGCCTTGCGCAAGGTCTATGACCAGATGCCCGAGCCGCGCTATGTGATCTCGATGGGATCTTGCGCGAATGGGGGCGGATATTATCACTACAGCTATTCCGTGGTGCGTGGCTGCGACAGGATCGTGCCCGTGGACATCTATGTTCCCGGCTGCCCTCCAACCGCAGAGGCGCTGCTTTACGGTATCCTTCAGCTTCAGCGTAAAATCCGCCGCACTGGCACGATTACCCGCTAAGGGCTGACCCGAACGATTTTGCGAGGCAGGGCCATTTGATCGGACCCAACCCCGCCATAGGAGAGACGCGATGAGCGATCAGGCCCTAGAAGAACTTGCCGCCTATATTGGCGAGAAACAGGCTGATGCGATTGTAAGCCATACAATCACGCGCGGTGAATTGACTGTCGAGGTCGCGCCGAACTGGATCGTTGATTTTGTGGAGTTCCTCAAAGCCGACGTGACCTGCAAATTCACGACGATGATCGATATCACCGCCGTTGATTATCCGGGCCGTGACAAGCGCTTTGATGTCGTGTGGCATTTCCTGTCGATGCATCAAAATCACCGCATCCGCGTAAAAGCGCAGCTCCGCGAGGATGAGGCCGTGCCGTCGATCGTCTCGGTGCACCCTTCGGCCAATTGGTTCGAGCGTGAAGTATTCGATATGTTCGGCATCCTGTTCACAGGCCATCCCGATCTACGCCGGATCCTGACCGATTACGGCTTCCGCGGTCATCCGCTGCGCAAGGATTTCCCGACAACAGGCTATGTCGAGCTGCGCTATGATGATGCGCTCAAGCGGGTTGTCTATGAACCCGTCAGCCTTGTGCAGGAATACAGACAATTCGATTTCATGAGCCCGTGGGAGGGTGCCGATTACATCCTTCCCGGTGATGAAAAAGCCGAGGAGGCTGCGAAATGATGGACGGGTCCAAAGGTTTCGAAGACGCCCTGACGGGCGAGCAGCAAATCCGCAATTTCAATATCAATTTCGGCCCCCAGCACCCCGCCGCCCACGGCGTGTTGCGCTTGGTGCTGGAGCTGGATGGCGAGATTGTCGAACGCTGTGATCCCCATATCGGGCTTTTGCACCGTGGCACCGAAAAGCTGATGGAAAGCCGCACCTATTTGCAGAACCTGCCGTATTTCGACCGGCTTGATTATGTCGGCACGATGAATCAGGAACATGCATGGTGTCTGGCTATCGAGCGGATGACAGGCACCGAAGTGCCGCGCCGTGCGCAATTGATCCGTGTGCTTTATTGCGAGATTGGCCGCATCCTGAACCACATCCTCAACGTGACCACACAGGCCATGGATGTGGGCGCGTTGACGCCGCCGCTCTGGGGTTTTGAAGAGCGTGAGAAACTGATGGTGTTCTATGAGCGCGCCTGTGGTGCCCGCTTGCACGCCGCCTATTTCCGCCCCGGTGGTGTGCATCAGGACCTGCCGCCAGAACTGATCGCGGATATCGACGCATGGGCCACCGAATTCCCCAAAGTGCTGGATGATATCGACGGGCTTCTGACTGAAAACCGTATCTTCAAGCAGCGCAATGTCGATATCGGCGTTGTCTCGGTGCAGGATATTCAGGATTGGGCCTTCTCGGGCGTTATGGCGCGCGGATCGGGCCTTGCATGGGATTTGCGCCGCGCGCAGCCCTATGAATGCTATGACGAATTCGAATTCCAGATCCCCGTGGGCAAGAATGGCGATTGTTATGACCGCTATTTGCTGCGCATGGAGGAAATGCGCCAGTCGGTCCATATTATCCATCAGGCTTGCGCCAAGCTGGCTCTGCCTGAAAATCAGGGTGATGTGATGGCACGCGGCAAGGTGACACCGCCCAAGCGCGGCGAGATGAAAACCTCGATGGAAGCACTGATCCATCACTTCAAGCTTTATACCGAAGGCTTCCACCTGCCCGAGGGCGAGATTTACGCAGCCGTAGAAGCGCCCAAGGGTGAATTTGGCGTCTATCTCGTGTCGGACGGGTCGAACAAACCTTACCGCTCTAAAATCCGCGCTCCGGGTTTTGCGCATTTGCAAGCGATGGATCACCTGTGCTGCGGCCATCAATTGGCGGATGTCTCTGCCATTCTCGGCTCGCTCGACGTGGTGTTCGGAGAAATTGACCGCTGAGAGGCGGATGAAACAGGGGATGCGCGCATGAGCTTACGCATCTTAGACCAGATTATCGACGGAATCGACCGATGTTGAGACGCCTTTATCACGACCAACCCGAAAGCTTTGCTTTAACGCCTGACAACCAGAAATGGGCCGAGGCGCAGATCACCAAATACCCTCCGGGGCGTGAGGCCTCTGCGATCATCCCGCTGTTGTGGCGCGCTCAGGAACAAGAGGGCTGGCTATCGCGCCCTGCGATCGAGACCGTGGCCGAGATGTTGGGCATGGCCTATATCCGTGCGCTTGAAGTGGCGACCTTCTATTTCATGTTCCAGCTTCAGCCTGTTGGCTCGGTCGCCCATGTCCAGATTTGCGGCACCCTGTCTTGCATGATCTGCGGCGCGGAAGATTTGATCGGCGTGTGCAAAACCAAAATTGCCGAACAGCCGCATGCACTTTCAGGCGATGGCAAATTCTCTTGGGAAGAAGTTGAATGTCTGGGCGCTTGCGCCAATGCGCCCATGGCCCAGATTGGCAAGGATTATTACGAAGACCTGACAGAAGAAAAACTGGCATGGATCATCGACGAGATGGCGGCAGGCCGCGTGCCTACCCCTGGCCCGCAGAACGGGCGCTATGCGTCTGAGCCTGAAATGGGCCTGACCAGCCTGACCGCGCATGAAGCGGGACGTGATGAGTTGAACATCTCGGCGCGGATGGCGGCAGATATCGGCGATACAATCAAACGCATCGACGGCACCGAAGTGCCTATGCTGGCCCCTTGGGGCAAGCAATCGGGCAGCGGCGTACCCGCCGCCCCCGAGCGGCCTGCGCCCGCAAACCGTGCCAAGGCAAAAGCGCCCAAATCTGACGCGAAATCCACGGCCAAGCCGAAATCCAAGCCAGCCGCTGCGCCCGCCGCAGATACCGGTGTTGAGGAAAGCGCGCCTGAGACCCTTTCGGCCCCGCGCGGCGGTCAGGCCGATGACCTCAAGAAGATCAGCGGCGTTGGCCCCAAGCTTGAAGGGCTGCTGAACGAGATGGGCTTTTGGCATTTCTCGCAAATCGCTGCTTGGACACCCGCCGAGATTGCATGGGTTGATGCGCGCCTGAAATTCAAAGGCCGGATCGAACGTGATGGCTGGATTGCGCAAGCCGCTGAATTCGCGGCCTCCTAAAGCCGATTTGCCCAAAAAGTTGACTGGCCCGCCACAGTGGCGGGCCTTTTTGCATTTTTATGCGAGAAATGCAGACAAATTTTCTCAGAAACGCTAAAACCCGCACGAAGAGCAAAAAAGCTCGTCATGAATAGACAGGGGGATTTGGTATGAAATCGAAGATTGGTTCGCTCGAATGTGCGGCAACATGTGCTGGTGTTTCGGTGCTGGCAGGTATCGCGGGTGCGGCGGCTTTGTTGCTGCTGGGTGGTTGGACATTAACACAGGCAATTTTTGCCGCCATCGTCATTGCAGCGATCATGGCGCCAATTTTGATGATCACAATGTGCGGCGGCTCGACCATGACGCCTGCCGAGGCCAAAGCGGCCGCAAACAGAGCAGGCACCGCTGGCAAAGCGGGTACGGCCCCAACAGCCGCAAGCGCCGCCGCGGGCGCGGCGACCGCCTCCGCAGCACCTGCCGCAGCAGCGCCAAAGGCCGCCGCGAAGCCAAAAGCGGCTGCGAAGCCCAAGGCAGCGTCCAAATCCAAGGCCGCCTCGGGAAGTTCCGCCGCGAGCGAAACAAAATCAGCCGCCAAGCCTAAGGCTGCTGCCAAGCCGAAAGCAGATGCCAAGCCAAAAGCGGATGCAAAACCAAAGACCGCAGCCAAGCCCAAAGCGGCCGCCAAGCCCAAGGCTGCAAAAGCCGCAGCCGCTGCACCCGCAGCTGCCGCAGCAGCAGAAGGCGCGGGCACCCGCCCCGAGGCCCTGAGTGCCGCGCGCGGTGGTCAGGCGGATGACCTCAAGAAAATCAAAGGCGTTGGCCCCAAAATGGAAAGCCTTTTGAATTCGCTTGGCTTTTATCACTTCGATCAGGTCGCAGGTTGGAACGCGGATGAGGTTTCTTGGGTTGATCAGAACCTCGAAGGCTTCAAAGGCCGTGTAAGCCGTGACAATTGGGTCGATCAGGCCAAAACGCTGGCCGCAGGCGGCGAGACCGAGTTCTCCAAGAAGGTTGGCAAAGGCGGCGTCTACTAAGCCACGCGCCCGAAGCTATGATATCGAAAGAGGGGTCGGAGCTTTTTCCGGCCCCTTTTTTATGGGCTAAGGCGGGATTTGCCTGCCTTTTGGCTTGCGTCTTGGCCCTTGAGGTTGGAATAAGCAGCCAAGGCGCCTAGGTCTTGACCAAGACCACGCCTTGACCGGACCAGAGGCACTCGCGCGATGCGCAACGACAATGATCAGGACAGACGCTTTGTAGGGCAAATTCGGGTTGCCGCCATCGTGATGGCGGGGGCGATGTTGCTCTGGATGGGCGGACAATATCTGGGCGGCCAATTGGGGTGGCCCGTAAGATTTGTGTTCTTGTTTGATCTTGCGGCAATGGCAGCACTGGTCTGGGCGCTTTTTGTGACGTATCAGGTGTGGAAAGCCCGCCGCCAGAACGACAAGGACTGAGACATGCTTCAGGATCAAGACCGCATCTTTACCAATCTCTACGGCATGCATGACCGCAGCTTGGCTGGTGCCAAAGCGCGCGGGCATTGGGACGGCACCAAGGATATCATTGCTTTGGGCCGCGATAAGATCGTCGATATCATGAAGGCCTCGGGCCTGCGTGGGCGCGGTGGTGCGGGTTTCCCGACAGGGCTGAAATGGTCCTTCATGCCCAAGGAAAGCGATGGCCGCCCTGCCTATCTGGTGGTCAATGCCGACGAATCCGAGCCCGGCACCTGCAAAGACCGCGAGATCATGCGCAATGATCCCCATACGCTGATCGAGGGCTGTTTGATCGCCTCTTTCGCGATGCAGGCCCATGCTTGCTATATCTATATCCGCGGCGAATATATCCGCGAGCGTGAAGCCCTTCAGGCCGCGATTGATGAAGCCTATGAGGCGGGCCTTCTGGGTAAGAATGCTGCGAAATCGGGTTGGGATTTCGATCTTTATCTGCATCACGGTGCAGGCGCCTACATCTGCGGTGAGGAAACCGCGCTTTTGGAATCGCTGGAAGGCCGCAAGGGCATGCCGCGTATGAAGCCGCCATTCCCCGCAGGGGCTGGCCTTTATGGCTGCCCGACCACTGTGAACAATGTGGAATCAATCGCTGTCGTGCCAACGATCCTGCGCCGTGGCGGGGAATGGTTTGCCTCATTCGGGCGTCCCAATAACACAGGCACCAAGCTTTTTGCCATCTCAGGCCATGTGAATAACCCTTGTGTGGTCGAAGAAGAGATGTCGATCAGCTTCGAGGAATTGATCGAGAAGCATTGCGGTGGCATTCGTGGCGGTTGGGATAACCTCAAGGCTGTGATCCCCGGTGGCTCCTCCGTGCCATGTGTGCGCGGTGAGAAGATGCGCGATGCGGTGATGGATTTCGACTATCTGCGCAATGACCTGCAATCGGGCCTCGGCACGGCTGCGGTGATCGTGATGGATCAATCCACCGATATCATCAAGGCGATCTGGCGTCTGTCGAAGTTCTACAAGCATGAAAGCTGCGGCCAGTGTACGCCTTGCCGCGAAGGCACAGGCTGGATGATGCGCGTGATGGATCGTCTGGTCAAAGGCGAGGCCGAGGTTGAAGAGATCGACATGCTGTTTGATGTCACCAAACAGGTGGAAGGCCATACAATTTGCGCCTTGGGCGATGCAGCGGCTTGGCCAATTCAGGGCTTGATCCGCAACTTCCGCGACGAGATCGAAGATCGCATCAAGCATAAGCGCGGCGCGCCCATGGCGGCTGAATAAGCCCCGAGCATCTAACCGCGAAGCAAAATGAAACACGGCGCCCAGAAAACGGGCGCCGTTCTCTTTTGGGCGGCTCTGTGTCCGAAAGGACTCAACTGTGACTGCATCTTTTGAACACGAAGGTTAACTTTAGTTGATGGATCGCGTGTTTTCTCTTAAGCTATCTGCAAAGAAAAAGCCGTTTCACAGCCCCAATGGGCCGAAGAAAACGGCATAGAGGTTTAAAGAGGGCAGGACGATGATGAACATCTATCGTTTCGGGCTGACATTTATCTATGTTGCCTTTTGTGGAACGGGTTTGATTTTCGGCTATTCATGGGGCGTCGGCGGATCGATCCTTGGCTTTGCGCTTGGGGCGATGATCGCATCGATGGTCTCGGTTCTGGTCAATACGCCCGAACGTATGGAGGCCGCATTCTATTCGATCCTTGCGATCCTCTTTGTCAGCTTCCTGATCTATCTTATCGTCAGCTTCTGGGGTGTCCGCCTTTAGGGGGCTTGCTCAAATCTTGGTGAAACAGGGCTATGATATTGGATATCATCGCCCTTTGCCCCCAGATCATCATCAACGAATACAGTTTTCGTGAGGATGGTTATGACCCGATACACACAAATACTTCTGATCTGCGCCATGGTGGCGGGCTTTGGCTTGGCGACTGCGGCAGCCACAACAGCGGCGCATGCGCAAAGCGATGGTTTTGATCCTTTGCGGGAGGACGAGACGATCCATCAAGGATTGACCGTCATTTCCATCGGCCGCTTGATCCGAAATCACTGCCCCACACTTGATGCCAAACGCCTCCAGTCTTTCGCCTTTGCGCAGCGTTTGGTGAATCGCGGGCACGCACTGGGGTTTTCCCGCGCCCAGATGGAGGCCTATGTTGATAGTGATACTGATCGTGATCGGTATCGCGCCATAGCAAATACCTATCTTTCGCAGCGCGGAGCCAGTGTAAATGAGCCCGAATCCGTCTGTCAGTTGGGGCGAGATGAAATTTCTTCGGGATCAGCGATTGGCAGATTGCTCAGAGAGGTTTAGAAGGCCCTCGAAACGATCCGCGTCCCATGCGTGAATACCAGACCTGCTGGGGCGAAACCGAAGGACCGCACGCATGAGCAATCTGCGCAAACTTGTTATTGATGGCAATGAAATCGAGGTTGATGGGGCGATGACCCTCATTCAGGCCTGTGAAGTGGCGGGAATCGAAGTTCCGCGCTTTTGCTACCACGAAAGGCTGACCATTGCTGGCAATTGCCGCATGTGCCTTGTCGAGGTGGTCGGTGGCCCGCCCAAGCCCGCTGCCTCCTGCGCGATGCAGGTGCGCGATCTACGCCCGGGTCCTGAAGGCCAGCCCCCCGTCGTCAAAACAAATTCGCCTATGGTCAAAAAGGCCCGCGAAGGCGTGATGGAGTTCCTGCTCATCAACCACCCGCTAGATTGCCCGATCTGCGATCAGGGCGGCGAGTGTGATTTGCAAGATCAGGCCATGGCTTATGGCGTTGATTTCAGCCGCTACCGCGAACCCAAACGCGCGACCGAGGATCTCGATCTCGGGCCGCTGGTTGAAACCCATATGACGCGCTGCATTTCCTGCACGCGCTGTGTGCGTTTCACAACCGAGGTCGCGGGCATCACCCAGATGGGCCAGACAGGTCGCGGTGAAGATGCCGAGATTACCTCCTATCTGAACCAGACCCTCGATTCGAACCTTCAGGGCAATATCATTGATCTGTGCCCCGTGGGCGCGTTGACCTCCAAGCCCTATGCTTTCACCGCCCGTCCTTGGGAATTGAGCAAGACCGAAACCATTGATGTGATGGACGCGCTCGGCTCCAATATCCGTGTAGACACCAAAGGGCGCGAAGTGATGCGTATCCTGCCGCGCAACCATGATGGTGTGAACGAGGAATGGATTTCCGACAAAACCCGTTTTGTCTGGGACGGCCTGCGCCGCCAGCGTCTGGACCAGCCTTACTTGCGCGAAAATGGCAAGCTGCGTCCCGCCACTTGGCCCGAGGCGCTTGGCAAAGCCGCCGCCGCGATCAAGGGCGCGAAGCAAGTTGCAGGTCTGATCGGTGATCTGGCCCCGGTGGAAGCGGCCTTCGCCCTCAAAGCCCTTGTCGAAGGGCAGGGCGGCAATGTCGAGGCCCGCACCGATGGCACGAAATTGCCTGAGGGCAACCGCTCGGCCTATGTCGGCACCGCTTCGATCGAAGATATTGATGATGCGAAATTCATCCAGTTGATCGGCACCAACCCACGCAATGAGGCCCCCGTTCTGAACGCGCGTATCCGCAAAGCTTGGAGCAATGGTGCCGAAGTGGGCTTGGTCGGTGAAGCGGCTGACCTGACTTACGATTACGCCCATATCGGCACAGATCGTGCGGCGCTGCAGGGCCTTCTGGGACAAAAGCACAAAGACGTGCTGGACGCGCCCTCGGTTGTGGTCATTGGCCAAGGTGCCTTGCGTGAGGCCGATGGCGAGGCTGTTCTTGCTGCCGCAATGCAACTGGCCGAAGAAACAAAATCGAAGCTTTTGGTGCTCCATACTGCGGCCAGCCGCGTTGGTGCGATGGATATCGATGCCGTGACCAAGGGCGGTTTGACCGCCGCCATCGATGGCGCGGATGTGATTTATAATCTGGGTGCCGATGAGGTCGAGATCGAGGCAGGTGCCACGGTGATCTATCAAGGCAGCCATGGGGATCGCGGGGCGCATCGCGCCGATATCATCCTGCCCGCCGCTGCCTATACAGAAGAGCAGGGCTTGTTTGTGAACACCGAAGGCCGCCCGCAATTGGCGCTTCGTGCAAGCTTCCCTCCGGGGCAGGCCAAGGAAAACTGGGCGATCCTGCGCGCGCTTTCGGCTGAATTGGGCGCGGTCTTGCCTTATGACACGCTTGCGGCCCTGCGCGCGGCGCTTGTTGCACAGGTTCCGCATCTGGAACTGATCGATGAGGTGATGGAAAACGAGTGGCAGCCGCTAAAGGCGGGCAAGCTTGGCAAGGCGGATTTCGTATCGGCTGTGAAAGACCATTTCCTGACCAACCCGATTGCACGTGCAAGCAGCCTGATGGCCGAGCTGTCGGCAGGGGTGAAAGCCCGCGCCGATACTGCGATTGCAGCGGAATAGGGGCGATGACGATGCGGCGCCCCTTCGTGACCCTTTGGGGAGCGATTGCTGGCGTCATTCTGGCGGGTTGCAATATGCCTCATCATCAAGAGGGGCCGCCCGCATTTTATGACGGTGTCGAGACAAGATTGCTCGACGATGATTTGGTGAATTTTGTGGTGAATATGAGCGGCGCAGCAACACCATCCAATGTCGAAGATTACGCAAAATGCGCCGCGGCGCAGTATGCGTTGATCCGCGGCTTCGGATTTGCGCGTCATGTAAGAACAAATGTGCTCGAAGAGGGTGGCGTTTGGCGCGGGGATGCTGTTTACACCATCTCGTCGGCGCTCCCCCGCGGGTTGCAGACGATCGACGCTGAAGTGATCGTTGCCGCGTGCGCAGAGCAAGGCATACCTACGGTTTGAGGACGACATGGACGGTTTCTTTTCCACCACACCAGGGCTGATGCTGATCATTGTGGCGCAATGTCTCTTGGTCATTGGCTTCGTAATGGTTTCGCTGCTTTTCCTCGTCTATGGCGACCGGAAAATCTGGGCGGCTGTACAGATGCGCCGTGGCCCGAATGTTGTGGGTATCTTTGGCCTGCTGCAAACGGTGGCCGATGCGCTGAAATATGTCGTCAAAGAGGTCGTGATCCCCGCAGGCGCTGACAGGCCCGTCTTCCTGCTGGCCCCTCTGACCAGCTTTGTGCTGGCGATGGTGGCTTGGGCGGTCATTCCTTTCAATGATACTTGGGTTCTGTCTGATCTGAACGTTGCGATCCTGTTTGTCTTCGCGGTCTCCTCGCTTGAGGTATATGGCGTGATCATGGGTGGTTGGGCCTCGAACTCGAAATACCCGTTCTTGGGCTCACTGCGCTCGGCCGCGCAGATGATCTCTTATGAAGTGTCGATCGGTCTGATCATCATCGGAGTGATCATCTCCACGGGCTCGCTGAATTTCGGGGATATCGTGCGGGCGCAAGATGGTTCCTATGGGTTGTTCTCATGGTATTGGGTCGCCCATTTCCCGATGGTCTTTTTGTTCTTCATCTCGGCTTTGGCGGAAACCAACCGCCCGCCCTTCGATCTTCCCGAAGCGGAATCGGAATTGGTTGCGGGCTATCAGGTTGAATATTCCTCCACGCCTTTCCTGTTGTTCATGGCTGGTGAATATATCGCCATCTTCCTGATGTGCGCGCTGATCACCTTGCTGTTCTTTGGCGGCTGGCTGTCCCCGATCCCGGGTGTGGCGGATGGCGCGCTGTGGATGGTTGGCAAAATGGCCGTGTTCTTCTTCCTCTTCGCGATGGTGAAGGCGGTAGTGCCGCGCTACCGCTATGACCAGCTTATGCGCCTTGGGTGGAAGGTGTTCCTTCCGATGTCGCTGGCTTGGGTTGTTCTGGTGGCATTTGCCGCGAAATTCGAAATCTTCGGCGGTGCCTATGCCCGCTGGGCGGTTGGAGGCTGATCCATGACGCAGATCGATTATACCCGCGCGGCAAAATACTTTTTGCTGATGGACTTTTTCAAAGGCTTCAAGCTGGGGTTCAAATATTTCTTTGCCCCCAAAGCCACGGTGAACTACCCGCATGAAAAAGGCCCGCTAAGCCCGCGCTTCCGTGGCGAGCATGCGTTGCGCCGCTACCCCAATGGTGAAGAGCGTTGCATCGCCTGTAAGCTGTGCGAAGCCGTCTGCCCTGCACAAGCGATCACAATCGATGCCGAGCCGCGTGAGGATGGCAGCCGCCGCACCACGCGCTATGACATCGATATGACAAAATGCATCTATTGCGGCTTCTGTCAGGAAGCTTGCCCTGTGGATGCGATTGTCGAAGGCCCAAATTTCGAGTTTGCCACCGAAACCCGCGAAGAACTGTTCTACGACAAGAACAAGCTTCTGGCCAATGGCGAGCGTTGGGAAGCCGAGATTGCGCGCAATCTGGAACTGGATGCGCCCTACAGATGACCGATACCCCCGCAAACCCTTTTGAGGCGCTGTTCAAACAGACGCAGGATATGGCTCAGGAATGGGCCAAGGCGGTTAACCCCGCTTTGGGTGGGGCTGTGTTCGAGCAGAACTGGCCAACTGTGCCTGCCGAGATGCTCGAGGCGATGTGGGGCAAACAGTTCAATCCAGAAGGATTGGATGCAAAGACACGTCTTTTGCTGACGCTACAGGGCCTGACCGTTCAGGGCGCGAATGCCGAGACGCAAATCCGTTTGACGGTGCGCCATGCCATTGAAGCAGGGGCCACCGAACAGGAAATCGCCGAGACGATCGGCATGGCCGCCTTGTTTGGCGGTGTTCCTGCAATGACCAAAGCGATGGAGCTTGCCAAACAGGCCATCGACGGGACCGAGGAGTAAGACATGGGTGTAGCCGATCTCACCTTTTACGCATTCGCGGTGACGCTTGTAACAGCGGCGCTGCTGGTTGTTGTGGCCAAGAACCCCGTTCATTCGGTGCTCTGGCTGATCCTCAGCTTCCTGTCTGCGGCGGGGCTGTTCGTTCTGCTCGGGGCTGAATTTGTCGCGATGCTGTTGATCATTGTTTATGTCGGCGCGGTCGCGGTGTTGTTCCTATTCGTGGTGATGATGCTTGATGTCGATTTCGCCGAATTAAAGGCCGAGATGGCGCGCTATGTGCCCTTGGCCCTGCTGATCGGGATCGTCTTGCTGATGCAATTGGGGCTGGCCTATGGAACATGGGTCTATTCAGACGGTATCGATGCCCGCCTTGGCAATCCGATCCCGCCGATTGATCAGGTTCATAACACCCAAGCGCTTGGCCTCATTGTATATGACCGCTTCTTCCTTGCCTTCCAGCTTGCAGGCTTGATCCTGCTGGTGGCGATGATTGGTGCAATCGTTCTGACGCTGCGCCATCGCAAGGATGTCAAACGCCAGAATGTCTTGACGCAGATGTATCGTGATCCTGCCAAGGCGATGGAATTGAAAGACGTAAAACCGGGGCAGGGGCTGTAACAGGTCACTTGCTCAAGCCTTCGGGCACCATATCAAAGCGCAGCATTGCGCCAACAGACCAAACGACCATGGGGCGGTGCCAGCCCCGGAGGGACGAGACGAGATGAGTATCGGATTGGAACATTACCTGACGGTGGCGGCAGCGCTTTTCGTCATAGGGATTTTCGGCATCTTCCTGAACAGGAAGAATGTCATCGTGATCCTGATGTCGGTGGAATTGATGCTGCTGGCGGTCAATATCAACCTTGTCGCCTTCTCAGCCTATCTGGGCGATCTCACGGGGCAGGTCTTTACGCTTTTCGTGCTGACCGTCGCCGCCGCCGAGGCCGCGATCGGCCTTGCGATCCTTGTCTGCTTCTTCCGCAACCGTGGCACCATCGCGGTTGAAGATGTCTCGAATATGAAGGGCTGATCAGATGGAAACGATCCTCCTATTCGCCCCGCTGGTTGGCGCCCTTATCTGCGGCTTCTCATGGCGCTTGATCGGTGAACAGGCCGCTTGCATTACAGCGACGGGCTTCTTGTTCCTCTCGGCTTTGTTGAGCTGGATCTTGTTCCTCAGCTTTGATCCTGCCGCCCATGCCAATGGCTATTACACCGAGAGCCTGTTCCGCTGGATCGATAGCGGGTCGTTCTTTGCCGATTGGGCGATCCGTATTGACCGCCTGACGGCCATCATGCTGATCGTGATCACCAGCGTCTCGGCGCTCGTGCATCTCTATTCCTTCGGCTATATGGCGCATGACGAGAATTTCCGCGAAGGCGAGAGCTACCGCCCCCGTTTCTTCGCCTATCTGTCCTTCTTCACCTTCACGATGTTGACGCTGGTCACAGCCGATAACCTGCTGCAATTGTTCTTCGGTTGGGAAGGCGTGGGCGTGGCCTCCTACCTGTTGATCGGGTTCTATTACCGTAAACCAAGCGCGGGTGCGGCGGCCATGAAGGCCTTCATCGTCAACCGTGTGGGTGATTTCGGCTTCCTTTTGGGCATCTTTGCCCTGTTCTGGATGACGGACTCGATCCAATTCTCGACGATCCTGCCCATGGGGGCCGAGCTTGCCGAGATGACGATCACCTTCTTGGGCTATGAGCTAAATGCGGCCAATACCATCGCCATGCTGCTCTTTGTGGGTGCGATGGGTAAATCGGCGCAGTTGTTCCTGCACACATGGTTGCCAGACGCGATGGAAGGCCCGACACCCGTATCGGCCCTGATCCACGCCGCGACCATGGTGACTGCTGGTGTCTTCCTTGTCTGCCGCATGTCGCCCATCATGGAATACGCGCCCTATGCGACGAATTTCATCATCATCGTTGGCGCCGCGACCGCGTTTTTCGCGGCGACTGTCGGCCTTGTTCAGAACGATATCAAACGCGTGATCGCCTATTCGACCTGTTCGCAGCTTGGCTATATGTTCGTGGCCGCAGGCGTTGGCGTCTATTCGGTCGCAATGTTCCACCTCTTCACGCATGCCTTCTTCAAGGCGATGTTGTTCCTTGGTGCAGGCTCGGTCATCCATGCCATGCATCATGAGCAGGACATGCGCAATTACGGCGGTCTGCGCAAAAAGATCCCCTATACCTTCTGGGCGATGATGTTGGGCACGCTGGCCATCACTGGTGTCGGCATTCCATCCGTGGTGCTGACATTGGGCGGCATTCCTTTGGGCTTTGCAGGCTTCCTGTCGAAAGACGCCGTGATTGAAAGTGCCTTCGCCTTTGGCGGTGGTCTGGGCTCCTACGCTTTCTGGATGCTTGTGATCTCGGCGCTGTTCACCAGCTTCTACTCATGGCGCCTGATGTTCCTGACCTTCTATGGTGAGCCTCGTGGCGACAAGCACACCCATGAGCATGCCCATGAAAGCCCCAAGGTTATGCTGATCCCGCTTGGCGCATTGGCGGTTGGCGCGGTCTTCTCGGGTATGGTCTGGTTCAACCCCTTCTTTGGTCATACCGATACGGTGGGTAAATTCTTCGGCGTGCCTTACGCGGAAGAGGGCCATGGCGATGAGCATGCGGATGATCACGCCGATGAGGCCAGTGATGACCACGCCGCCGAAGATGATGCCTATGCGTCAGACGGCTATGGCGAGACGCATCACTATGTCTTCACTGGTGCCCCTGGCGAAGGGGCGATCCATGCCGCACCGGGGAACAATGTTCTCAACGATGCCCATGAAGTGCCGAAATGGGTCAAGGTCTCGCCCTTTATCGCGATGCTGATCGGCCTTGCGACGGCCTATATCTTCTATATCGCGAACCCGTCCCTGCCGCGTCGTTGGGCCGAGACGAACCGTCCGCTTTATCTGTTCTTGCTGAATAAATGGTATTTCGACGAAATCTACGATGCCGTGTTCCTACGTCCCGCTCAATGGTTGGGCCGCTTCCTGTGGAAACAGGGGGATGGTCGTGTGATTGACGGCGGTATCAACGGGCTGGCGATGGGGATTATCCCCTTCTTCACCCGCCTCGCGGGTCGGGCTCAGTCCGGCTACCTTTTCCACTATGCATTTGCCATGGTCATCGGGATCGTTCTCCTGATCACTTGGGCAACCCTCGCGATTGGGGGCTGAGACGGACCTATGGACAACCTACTTTCCATCGTCACTTTCCTGCCGCTCGTGGCCGCGCTCATTATGGCGGTCTTCCTGAGAGGCGATGATGAGGCCGCAAGGCTGAATGCCAAACGGCTGGCCTTTGCGGCCACCTCGGCCACTTTCCTGATCTCGCTTGCGATCCTTGTGGAGTTCGATCCGAACAACACAGGCTTCCAATTGGTCGAGGAACGCGAATGGCTTATGGGGCTGACCTATAAGCTGGGTGTGGACGGGATCAGCGTTCTTTTTGTGATGCTGACAACCTTCCTGATGCCGATCACGGTTGCGGCCTGCTGGGGCGTGAACCACCGCGTCAAAGATTATATGGTCGCGCTCTTGATCCTCGAGACGCTGATGATCGGTGTATTCGTCGCGCTTGATCTGGTCTTGTTCTACCTCTTCTTCGAGGCGGGCCTGATCCCGATGTTCATCATCATCGGCATTTGGGGCGGCAAGAACCGCATCTATGCGGCGTTTAAATTCTTTCTCTATACCTTCCTCGGCTCGGTGCTGATGCTGGTGGCCATGGTCGCGATGTTTGTCGAGGCTGGCACCACCGATATCCCAAGCTTGCTGATGCACCAGTTTGATACAGGGCCGATCAGCCTGATGGGCTGGCAGATTGCAGGCGGCATGCAGACATTGCTCTGGCTGGCCTTCTTCGCAAGCTTCGCGGTCAAAATGCCGATGTGGCCTGTTCATACTTGGTTGCCCGATGCCCACGTGCAGGCCCCAACCGCGGGGTCGGTCGTGCTGGCGGCGATCTTGCTGAAGATGGGCGGCTACGGCTTCTTACGCTTCTCGCTGCCGATGTTCCCTGTGGCCTCCGATATCATGGCCCCGCTGGTGCTGTGGCTCTCGGTGATTGCGATCATCTACACCTCGCTTGTGGCGATCGTGCAGGAAGATATGAAAAAGCTGATCGCGTATTCCTCGGTGGCGCATATGGGCTTTGTGACCATGGGCATTTTTGCCGCCAACCAGCAGGGCCTCGATGGCGCGATTTTCCAGATGATCAGCCACGGCTTCATTTCGGGCGCGTTGTTCCTCTGTGTGGGCGTCATTTATGACCGCATGCATACCCGCGAGATTGACGCCTATGGCGGCCTTGTGAACCGCATGCCTGCCTATGCGACGGTGTTCATGTTCTTCACCATGGCCAATGTCGGCCTTCCGGGCACATCTGGCTTTGTCGGGGAATTCCTGACGCTGATCGGTGTCTTTCAGGTCAATACTTGGATCGGCGTTCTGGCCGCCACAGGTGTGATCCTGTCCGCAGGCTATGCGCTGTGGCTCTATCGCCGTGTGGTCTTTGGTGATCTGATCAAGGAAAGCCTGAAATCCATCACCGATATGGACCGCCGTGAGCGGGCCATCTTCGCGCCCCTAATACTCATGACGCTTCTTCTGGGCGTCTATCCGAGCCTCGTGATCGATATTATCGGTCCTTCCGTCGAGGCGCTCCTGACCCAATACGACACCGCACTTGCCCATTACACCCCGGGCATGTCCGATGTCGCCAGCCACTGAGGTGATCCGATGATCGGTGCTGATCTTGCCATCCTGATCCCCGAGATCGTCCTGTCCATCTATGCGATGGCTGGTCTGATCCTTGCGGTCTACACCACCAAAGACGGCATGGCCCCTGCGCTTACATGGAGCACGGCGGCTGTCTTCGTCATCATGGCCTTTTTCATCGGTGTCACCGGTGAAGGCAGCAATGCAGCCTTTAACGGCATGTTCATTGATGACGGCTTTGCCCGCTTTGCGAAGGTAACCATCCTGCTCTCGGCGGCTGCGGTTCTGGTCTTGGGCCAAGAATTCATGGCGAAGAACGAGATGGGCCGCTTTGAATACCCGATGCTGGTGACACTGGCTGTTGTCGGCATGATGATGATGGTGTCCTCGGGCGATCTGATTGCGCTTTATATGGGCCTCGAGCTGCAATCGCTGGCGCTTTATGTCGTCGCCTCGATCCGCCGTGATAGCGTGCGCTCGACCGAGGCTGGCTTGAAATATTTCGTGCTTGGCGCGCTCTCCTCGGGCCTTTTGCTTTATGGCTCCTCGCTGGTCTACGGCTTTGCGGGCACAACGCAGTTTGCAGGCATTATTGAGGCCGCAACCACCGAGGGCGATCTGTCGCTTGGCATGTTGTTCGGCCTTGTCTTCCTGCTTGCAGGTCTGGCCTTCAAGGTCTCGGCCGCGCCTTTCCATATGTGGACACCCGATGTCTATGAAGGCGCGCCAACACCTGTCACGACCCTGTTCGCTACAGCCCCGAAAGTGGCGGCCATGGCGCTGTTTGCGCGCGTGGTGCATGACGCTTTTGGCGGCGCTGTTGGCGATTGGCAGCAGATCGTGGCCTTCTTGGCGGTTGTGTCGATGTTTGTTGGGGCGATCGCGGCAATCGGGCAGACCGATATCAAACGCCTGATGGCCTATTCCTCGATCTCGCATATGGGCTTTGCGCTTATGGGCCTCTCGGCGGGCACAGCACAGGGCGTTGAGGCGATGCTGATCTATATGGCGATCTATGTGACGATGAATATCGGCGTCTTCGCCTTCATCCTGTCCATGAGCAAGGATGGCCGTCCTGTGACCGAGATTTCCAGCCTTAACAGCTTCTCCTCGAAAGAGCCGACCAAAGCTTTGGCGATCCTGCTGTTGATGTTCAGCCTTGCGGGCGTTCCGCCTCTGCTGGGGTTCTTCGGCAAATATGCGGTGCTGGTGGCTGCCGTTGATGCGGGCCTGACGTGGCTGGCCATCGCGGGTGTGATCGCGTCCGTGATCGGCGCGTATTATTACCTGCGCATCGTCTATTTCATGTATTTCGGCGAAGAGCGTGATGGCCTTGATGGCAGCATGGATATGATCCAATGGGTGGGCCTTGTGGGCGCTGCTGTGATCATGCTTGCGGGCATCGTGAACCTCTTCGGGATCGAGCCTTTGGCTGCCATGGCAGCCGAGGCCTTGGTCCGCTAAATGACAGGCTGGCCCACAGGAGTGGGCCGCCGCGTCTTGGCGGAAATCGACAGCACCATGACCGAGGGCGCACGCATTGCGCCCCAGCTTGATGGCCCTGAATGGGTGCTGGCCCTCTCGCAAAGCGATGCACGGGGCCGCCGCGGCAGGCCTTGGGTCATGCCCAAGGGCAATTTCGCGGCCTCGCTTGTCCTGCATCCAAAAGAACCACCCGCCGAAGTGGCATTGCGCTCCTTTGTGGCGGCGCTTGCCTTGCGTGAGGCCTTTGTTGCCGCGACAGGGCAGGAGAAAGCCTTTTCGCTGAAATGGCCCAATGATGTTCTTCTCAATGGTGGCAAGGTCGCGGGTATCCTGCTGGAAAGCCATGGCGTGGGCAGCCGCGTCAACCATCTGGTGATCGGTATCGGGGTCAACCTTGCCGCCGCCCCCGATATGGATGCCGTTGAAGAGGGGGCGGTGCGCCCCGTCAGTCTGAAAACCGCCCTAGGTGTCAGCATTATGCCTGAGGCCTTTCTGGACCTTCTGGCACCTGCCTATGCACGCTATGAGACGCAATTTCTGACGCAAGGTTTCGCCCCGATCAGGGAGGCATGGCTTGCCCATGCCGCCCGCTTGGGCGAGGTTATCACCGCCCGCACAGGCAAGTCCGAGACAACGGGCACTTTCCGTGATGTGGACGGGCAGGGTAATCTGGTGCTTGAGACATCTGAAGGCCGCAAATCCATCGCGGCGGCAGAGATCTTTTTTTGACGAGACAAGAAAGGGAGCGGCGCATGCTTCTGTGTATCGATTGCGGCAACACGAATACCGTGTTTTCGGTGTGGGACGGAACCAAATTTCTGGTGACCCTGCGCACCTCGACAGAACATCAACGCACGGCGGATCAGTATTATGTCTGGTTCTCCACCCTGATGGCCCATAACGGGGTCAAGATTGATATCCATGAATGCATCATCTCCTCGACGGTGCCGCGCGTTGTCTTCAACCTGCGCGTGCTCTGCGACCGCTATTTCAATTGCCGCCCCTTGGTGGTTGGCAAAGCCGATTGCGCCTTACCCGCCCCGCCGCGTGTCGATCAAGGCGTGGCTGTCGGGCCTGACCGTCTGGTCAATACGGCAGGCGCCTTTGACCGTCATGGCGGCGATCTGATCGTTGTGGATTTCGGCACCGCTACCACCTTCGATGTGGTGTCGCAAGACGGGGCCTATGTGGGCGGTGTCATCGCGCCGGGGGTCAACCTGAGCCTTGAGGCATTGCACCATGCGGCAGCGGCTTTGCCGCATGTCGATATCAGCAAACCGCAAAACGTGATCGGCACGAATACGGTGGCCTGTATGCAATCTGGCGTATTTTGGGGCTATGTCGGCCTTGTGCAGGGCATTTGTGATCGAATTCGTGCCGAACGCAACGTTGAGATGCGAATAGTCGGCACCGGAGGGCTTGCGCCGCTCTTCTCGACAGGTGATGTACTGTTCAACGTGATCGAAGACGATCTGACAATGCATGGCCTGACGGTCATCCATAAATATAACAAGGACATGATTGGGCAATGACAGACCGTAACCGGCTTATCTATCTTCCCCTCGGCGGCGCAGGCGAGATCGGGATGAATTCATATGTATATGGCGTAGGTGAGCCGGGAAAAGAGCGCCTGATCCTTGTCGATGTCGGTGTCAGCTTTCCCGATATGGATGGCCAGCCCGGGGTGGATTTGATCCTGCCTGATCTGTCTTGGCTGGTTGCGCGCAAAGACCATTTGGAAGCGATCTTCATCACCCATGCCCATGAAGACCATGTTGGCGCTTTGGGCCATCTCTACGGGCAGTTCGAAGTGCCGGTCTATTGCCGCGCTTTCACCGCGATCCATGCACGCCGCAAAATGGATGAAGCAGGCCATGATGCCGATAATGTTCGGGTCGTTGGCGCTCTGCCTGAAACTGTGAAGGCAGGTCCGTTCAGCGTGCAATTCGCCCCCGTCTCGCATTCCATCCCCGAAAGCTCGGCGCTGGTGATTGATACCGATCATGGCCGTGTTGTGCATTCAGGTGATTTCAAGATCGACCGTGACCCTGTCGTGGGCGAGGCCTTTGACGAAGATATGTGGCGCGCAATCGGGCAGGATGGCGTGCTGGCCTATGTCTGCGACTCAACCAATATTTTCAGCCGTCATGCTGGCCGCAGCGAAAGCCAATTGCCCGAGCCGATTGGTGCCTTGATATCCGAGGCCAAAGGTATGGTCGTGGCCACGACCTTTGCCTCCAATGTGGCGCGTCTCAAGACCTTGGCAGATGCGGGCCGTGCCAATGGCCGTTCCATCTGCCTGTTGGGGCGGGCTATGCAGCGTATGGTCAAGGCCTCGGTTGAGGCGGGCGTGCTGACCGATTTCCCAAGCACAGTCAGTGCCGAACAGGCCAATGAAATCCCGCGTGAGAACCTCATGCTGATTGTCACGGGCAGCCAAGGTGAGCGGCGCGCGGCCTCGGCCTCGCTCTCGCGCGGCTCCTATCTTGGCTTGGAATTGAAAGAGGGGGATACATTCCTCTTTTCCTCGAAAACCATTCCCGGAAACGAGGTTGGCGTTGGCCGCATCCAGAATGCGCTGGCGGAAAAAGGCGTGCAGATCGTGGATGAGCAGGCGGGGTTCTATCACGTCTCGGGCCATGCCAACCGCCCCGATCTAGAAGCGATGCATGACCTCGTGCGCCCGCAAATCCTCGTGCCATGCCATGGCGAATTCCGCCATCTGCGCGAACATGCGCGGATCGCGATGGATAAGGGCATGCTTGGGGTGGTCGCAGCCAATGGCACGATGGTCGAGTTGTCTGGCAACCAACCCGGACCCGTTGAGCATATCGATGTGGGGCGGACCTATCTGGACGGCACAGCCCTTGTCGGGGCCTTTGACGGTGTCGTGCGGGACCGAATGAAGCTGGCCCTGAACGGTCTGGTTGTGGTGGCGCTGATCGTTGATGAAGACGATGAGATCCTTGCAGATTCATGGGTAGAGCTGCGCGGCCTGCCCGAAACAGTGGGCAAAGGCGAGTCGCTGGCTGATATGATCGAGGATGATCTGTCCGAATTTCTGCCCGTCTTGAAACCCAAGACCATCTCGGATGACAACAAGCTGCAGGAGGAGGTGCGCCGCAAAGTGCGCCATCTCTGCCAAGGCGAGATCGGTAAGAAACCCGAAGTGACCGTGATTGTCAGCCGCCTTATGGCGTGAGGGCGGGTCATATCCAGCATTAAAAAAGGCGGCCTCGCGGGGCCGCCTTTTTCATGATCTGAATGATATTGCGCGTTTTACGCGGCCGTCTCACCACTGTTCTCGGCGGTCTCGGCTGGCGTGTCTGCCTTTGCCTCATCGGCCTTGGCCTCATCTGACGTCACAACATCAGTCTGTGCGTCATCGGCTTTGACCTCATCGGTTTTCGGCTTGCGAGCACGCGGTGCGCGTTTGCGCTTGGGCTTTGGCGCGGCTTCCGCCTCGGGTGTCTCAGCGGCCACGGTCTCGGCCTCGGCAGGGGCGTCGCTTGTATCCTGAGTTTCCGCGCGCGGGGCATCGCCACGGCGTTCATCAAAGCTAAGCGCGATGAAGCTTGGCATATGGTCGCCCAAGCCAACCACCCGATTGCCACCACCACCATCGCGGCCACGGCCACCACGTCCGCCACGGCGGTTGTCGTCACGCTCACGCGGAGCAGCGCGCTGTGGCTGTTCGCCATCGCTTTCGGCTGTTGTGTTGCGATCCTGACGGGGCTTGCGGCGCGGTTCCTGCTTTTGCGCAGGGGGCTCGGCCACGTCCTGTGCTGCCTCGGTTCCGGGCGCTTCGGTGTCCTTGGCCTCAACCAACTCAGGGGCGGCTGCCTCGTCTTTGGCGACAGCGTCTTTCCGACCACGACCGCGTCCGCCACGGCTGCGGCCACGGGGTTTGTCATCCGAGCTCTCGGCAGTCGCTTGGCTGGAACGGCCACCCTCGGGCGACCAAGGCAGTTCAGCCCGCGGGATCGGGTTGCCGATCAGGCTTTCAATCGCCGCCAAGAGCTTGTCATCGGCAGGAATTTTGATCGTGATCGCAGCGCCTTTACGGCCCGCGCGACCTGTGCGGCCAATACGGTGCACGTAATCCTCGGCATGGGAGGGGACGTCATAATTGAACACATGGCTGACGCTTGGAACATCAAGCCCGCGCGCTGCCACATCCGAGGCCACAAGGAAGCGCAGCTTGCCTTCGCGGAAGCCGTCCAGCGTGCGTGTACGATGCGCCTGATCCAGATCGCCATGGATCGGCGAGGCATCAAGACCGTGCTTTTGCAAAGACTTGGCAACGATATCTACATCCACCTTGCGGTTGCAGAAGATGATCGCATTGGTGCAGGCATCGCCTTCGGCTTCGATGGATTTGCGCAGCATCTCACGCTTTTCCTTGGCGGTTTGGTCACGGCGCGAGGGCGTGAATTCCAGCAAGGATTGCGTGATCGTATCCGAGGTTGTGGATTGGCGCGCAACTTCGATCCGTGCGGGGTTCGACAGGAAGGTCGAGGTGATCCGCTCGATCTCGGGCGCCATCGTGGCCGAGAAGAAGAAGGTCTGGCGGGTAAAGGGCGTGAGGCTGAAGATGCGCTCGATATCGGGGATGAAACCCATATCCAGCATCCGGTCGGCCTCATCCACCACCATGATCTGCACGCCCGTGAGCAGCAGTTTACCGCGCTCGAAATGGTCCAGCAGGCGGCCAGGTGTGGCGATCAGAACATCGACGCCACGGTCGATCAACTGGTCTTGTTCCTTGAAGGAGACACCACCGATCAGCAGCGCTTTGGTCAGTTTGACGTTTTTGGCATAGATATCGAAATTCTCGGCAACCTGCGCGGCAAGCTCACGGGTCGGGCAAAGCACAAGGCTGCGCGGCATCCGTGCACGCGCGCGGCCACGGGCCAAAAGCGTGATCATGGGAAGCGTGAAGCTGGCTGTTTTTCCGGTGCCGGTTTGCGCAATTCCCAATACATCGCGGCCTTCAAGGGCGGGGGGGATTGCACCTGCCTGAATTGGGGTCGGTGTTTCATATCCCGCTTCCTCAATAGCTTTGAGGACCTTGGGATTAAGGTTGAGTTCAGAAAATTTTGTCATATGCGTCCAGTCTGGCCGGAACCTGTTCCGGCTGATGATGAATGGAGCGCATAGGCCTCGCGCTCCGCGATGCGTTCGGGCCGGATCGCCCACAACACAAGGCGTGACCTACTGCAACTGGGTGGATAGGTCAAATCTGCACCTCAGGAGGCAGAAAAATAAGCTCGATTTGTGGCTTTTTCAGCGCGAAACGCCCTAAAGCAGCCCCGCCGCCAAGGCCCGCGCAAGCGCATCGGAGAACAGGGTTGGTGGGGCCGAGATGGCAAGGGTCACATCTGTTCCGATCAATTCGGCCTGCAGGCCCTCTTGCGCGGCAGCGGTGAACATATCAGCCGACATGAGGATCGCGCCAAGGCTATGGCCCAAGCAATCTCCCGCGGCCACGCAAAACCGCGTGCGGCGCGGGGAGGGGGCAAAGGGCAATTCGACCCCGTCCATCCAGACAGAGGGGCGCGTGATTGGACGCGCCACCCCGTCCCATCTTTGCCCGATCTGAAGAAGATAGACAGGCGGCCCCCCTTGGGTGATCACCCGCGCCTCGCCAACCAGAACACGGTGCTGCCCCGTGGCGATCACGGCTTGGCCCGACCACGCACCCGCGACACCACTGGCCGCGCTACGCGCCACACCGCCTTGCGGCAGGATCTGACAGGCAGGAAGGCAAAGCAGCAGAATGATCAGCGCGCGGAACATGGGGCCGATATGCCCGTTGTATGGTTAAAGCCGCGTTAACCTTGGCCTGCGCTTGGATGCAGCATTGGGGTAAATCCCGTTTGCAGCACCGCCACCATTGGCAGCGGTGTCAGCACTGTTACCGCCGCTTCAGGCAAGCTGCGCGCTGCGCCGTATCCCATGGGGCTATAGGGGGTGCAATCGGCCCCTCGGACCAGATGGGGGATGCCTTCAAGGCTGATGAAACTGCCCTTGGGCAGGGAATTTGCATTGGCCCGATGGGTGATTTGAACGCGGTCCCGCCCCACGCGGGATCGATGCAAGCACTGGTCAATCTCTCGGTGCAGCGCAGGTCCATTCACCTTTGCCCAAGCGGATTTGAACGAAGCATAGGCGGCGGGGCGGCAATAGCCGCATGGCCTGTGACCTGCGGCCAGCGCCACGGCTTCGTCCAGAAAGAATAAGGGCGTCCAGCGCCCTTCGGGTTGTGGGCCCTGATAGCGCCCTTTGGGGTGTTCCAGCGTGCAACTGATCCAATGCGGGTGCTTCCAGCGCGAGGTGCCAAGCCGGCCGCTCCCGTCAAAGCCCAAGACCCCACGATTGCCCGTCAGCATCCCACGCGCCCGATCAGCGATGATCTCGCCCGTTGGCTGCACGCGGTTTTGAAGGGGAGAAGGCCTCAGATCATCAATTCCTTTGTCGCGCTGAGTTTGACCTCGGGGTAGTCGCGCTCAACGCGGTCGATATCCCATTGCAGGCGGGTCAGATAAACGGGGTCGCCATCATTATCGGTCGCGATATGCTGCTTGTTTGCCGCCGCGAATTCCTCGACCTTGTCTTTGGGGCCATGCACCCACCGCGCCGAGGTGAATTGCGAGGCCTCAAACCGCACAGGCAGCCCGTATTCCAGCTCGATCCGGCTGGCCAGAACCTCGAATTGCAGCGCGCCCACGACGCCCACAATAAAGCCCGACCCGAAGGTGGGCTTGAACACTTTGGCGGCACCCTCTTCGGCGAATTGCATCAGGGCCTTGTCCAGATGCTTGGCCTTGAGCGGGTCACCCGCACGGCAGGTTTGCAAAAGTTCAGGCGCGAAGGAGGGGATGCCCGTGAACCGCAGCGCCTCGCCCTCGGTCAGGGCGTCCCCGATGCGCAATTGGCCGTGGTTGGGAATGCCGATGATATCGCCTGCCCATCCTTCCTCGGCCAATTCACGGTCCGAGGCGAGAAACATCACGGGGTTCGAGATGGCCATCGGTTTTTTCGTCCGCACATGATTGAGCTTCATGCCGCGCTGGAAATGGCCCGATACAAGCCGCACGAAAGCCACGCGGTCACGATGTTTAGGGTCCATATTGGCCTGCACCTTGAACACAAAGCCCGAAACTTTGGTCTCTTCGGGGGCCACTTCGCGCGGCTGCGCAGGTTGGATTTGCGGCTCAGGGCCATATTCGGCGATGCCATCCATCAATTCCTTCACGCCAAAGGAATTGATCGCGGAGCCGAACCAGATGGGGGTGAGCGAGCCTTGCAAAAAGGCGTCACGATCCAGCGGCGGCAACAATTCACGCGCCATCTCGATTTCTTCGCGCAGTTTGGCGAGCATCTCGGCGGGGATGTGATCATCAAGACGCGGGTCATCCAGCCCCTCCATCTTCACCGATTCCGCCACGCGGTTGCGATCCGCGCGATCCATCAATTCCAGCCGATCATGCAGCAGGTCATAGCAGCCTAGAAAATCGCGCCCGACCCCGATGGGCCAGCTGGCAGGGGTCACGTCGATTGCGAGGTTTTCCTGAATTTCGTCGATAATCTCGAATGTGTCGCGGCTCTCGCGGTCCATCTTGTTACAGAAGGTCAGGATTGGCAGGTCGCGCAAGCGGCATACCTCGAACAGCTTCTGGGTCTGGCTTTCAACGCCTTTTGCCCCGTCAATCACCATGATCGCGGCATCCACAGCGGTCAGGGTGCGGTAGGTATCCTCGGAGAAGTCCGAGTGGCCGGGTGTGTCCACAAGATTATAGCGGTATTTTCCGAACTCGAAGGACATGGCAGAGGCCGAGACCGAGATGCCGCGGTCCTTTTCCATTTGCATGAAGTCCGAGCGCGTGCGCCGTGCTTCACCCTTTGCGCGCACTTGTCCCGCCATCTGAATAGCCCCGCCAAAAAGCAGGAATTTTTCAGTCAGCGTGGTTTTGCCAGCATCGGGATGCGAGATGATCGCAAAGGTGCGACGACGCGCGATTTCGGGCGGCAGGGCGGGGCGGTTTGTGGCTGTGTCCAACATGGCGCGCGGTATAGGCCGCGTTGGGGCATTTTGGAAGAGTGCTTGGCGCGTGGCCTGCGGTACTCAGCTCTTTTTGCGCGGTTTGGCTGGGACGCCTTTGCTGGCCCGCGTCAGGGCTTGGGCCATATCATCATCGGGATCGGCCAGATTGGGGGTGTCGATTTCAATGGACGCGGCCATACCGGCATCTGAACCTACATCACGCAATTCCTCAGGCAAAATCGCGCGTGTCTGGCCCGTCACCATCAGACTTTCAACGGCCACACCTTCGGCATAGATGATCTGGTGGCGATCAAAGAGGATATTATAGGTATCGAAAAAACCGCCTTCTTCTTGCAGCACGGTATCTCCGTTGACCAGATTGCTGGCCTTGATCATCACCTCGGATCGGCCCGCGCCGATTTCATCGCTGCGTTGCCAGATGAACAGGCGGTGATTGGGCATCAGCACAAGGTCATTGACCACGCTCATGGTGCCTTGCGTGATACGGATCGGCGCGAGTGCTCCCATGGCGCGCATGGTTTGATGGCCGACCCATAAGATCGGCTGGACGCCATGATCGCGGGTGAGAACACGGTCGCCTTCTACCAACTCCTCAACGAGTTTTTGTGCGCCCGTTGACAGCGTGACATGCGTGCCCGCGATAAAGCTGACACAGGCGACATCGGCAAAGCGTTGCGGGGCGCTTTCGGTTTCGCTGCTGACCAGCACATAATCGCGATTGGGCACCATATCGGCCAAAGGCAGGAAGTATCGCGCAGGTCGCGCATCGCCCCAAACCGTCAGCAAAAGCAGCTCGGCAAGGCTGCCATCAGGCGTCATGACCGTATGGCAAGCATCAATTGTCAGGCTATCGCCAACATATCCAATCTGCGATCCCGTCGCGATAATCTGATCGGCTTTCGACCCGTCTCTAAGGGCAAGTTTCAAAGTGCTGGCTTGGCGTGACAGGCGGTATTCATCGCCCTGCACGACATCTTTGGGCAGGCCAATCGGGTCGCCTTCATTAGCACCTGTCGACACACGAAAATCGGAAATCGGGTAAACTAGAAAACTATATTGTGCATCAACGCTTGACATAAATTACTCCCGTTTATCTTCCGTAGAAACTGGCAAGCTTATGGTCAAGCGCTCTGGTTCAATTCTTGGGCGACTGATAGTGTTTTTCGCAAGACGTGTAGCAAAGGGAGTGCATGCGATGGATTTGGGTATTTCAGGGAAGCGTGCATTGGTTTGTGCATCCTCCAAAGGATTGGGTTTGGGCTGCGCACAGGCGCTCGCAGAAGCAGGTGTTGATCTGGTGATGAATGCGCGCGGGGCCGAGGCCTTGGAAGCATCCGCCGAAGATATTCGTGCAAAATACGGGGTGAATGTCACCACCGTGGCCGCTGATGTCACCTCGGAGGAGGGGCGCGAGGCGGTTCTGGATGCGGCCTCAACTGTCGATATTCTGGTGACCAATGCGGGCGGCCCCCCTCCGGGTCTGTGGGCCGATTGGACGCGGGATGATTTCATCAAGGCGCTGGACGCAAATATGCTGACCCCGATTGCGCTGATGAAAGCGCTTTTGCCGTCGATGATCGGCAAGGGCTGGGGCAGGGTCGTCAATATCACCTCGCAATCCGTGAAAGCTCCGATCCCGCAGCTTGGTCTGTCAAACTCGGCACGGGCTGGCCTGACGGGCTATGTCGCGGGAACCGCGCGGCAGGTGGCCGAGCATGGGGTGAATATCAACAATATGCTGCCCGGCATTCACGCAACCGACCGCGCTGTGATGTTGGATGGCGGTGTTGCCAAGCGCGACGGCATCACCTTGGACGAGGCCCGCGCAGCGCGCGAAGCCTCGATCCCAGTGCGCCGCTATGGCACGGCAGCCGAGTTCGGCCAGACCTGCGCCTTTTTGTGCTCGCAACATGCAGGTTTCATCATCGGGCAGAATATCTTGCTTGATGGTGGTGCCACCAACGCGACGCTTTAGGTTGAAACGGGGCGGAGGGGCTGCTACCTGCCTAATCCGATGGAATTGATCAGGTATGCCAGCAATGCCCTCCGCGCCGCGCCTTGAGGTTGAGACGATAACTTGCTGCTTTGACGGGCGCGAGGTTCTCAGCAACGTCTCTCTTCAGGTGGCATCGGGGCAGGTGATGTGCCTGCTCGGGCCATCTGGCTGCGGCAAATCCACAACCTTGCGGGTGATCGCAGGCATTGAGCGGCAGGAAACAGGCGCTGTCCGAGTTGATGGCGAAAGCGTCTCGGACGCGTCTGTGCATCTGCCGCCCGAAGCGCGCTCGGTCGGGTTGATCTTTCAGGATTTCGCCCTGTTCCCGCATCTTAATGTCGAACAGAACATCGGTTTTGGCCTTAAGGGCACAAAGCCCGAGAAAGCCGCGCGGGTGGCGGAACTGCTCGAACGGGTTGATCTTCAGGGCTATGCCAAGAAATCCCCCCATATGCTCTCAGGCGGTGAACAGCAGCGCGTGGCCTTGGCCCGCGCAATTGCACCGCGCCCGCGCGTAATGCTGATGGATGAGCCCTTCTCGGGGCTGGATAACCGCCTGCGCGATGGTATCCGCGACGAAACGCTCGACCTGCTCCGCGAGGAAGGCACAGCGGTTGTTCTGGTCACGCATGAGCCTGAAGAGGCAATGCGCATGGCCGACCAGATCGCTTTGATGCGGGATGGCAAGATCGTGCAGCAGGGCGCGCCCTATAATGTGTATAATACCCCCTGCGACAAAGCAGCGGCTGCGTTTTTCTCGGATGTGAATGTGATCCGTGGGCGCGTAAACGGCGCTTTGACCGATACCGCCTTTGGCCAGTTTCTGGCACCAGGTGTGGCTGATGGCACGGAAGTGGAGATTATTTTCCGCCCCCAGCACGTAAAAATTGATTTTGACCGCAACGGGCGCGGCCCCAATCCGACCCCGCGCGATGGTGTTCCCGCACGCGGCGTGGTGGAGCGTGCGCGCTTTATGGGGCATGAAAGCCTTGTTGAGTTCCGCATGGATTTCAACAACCAACTCCTCAAGGCCACGGTGCCTGCCGTCTTCCTTCCAAAGATCGGAACAGCGCTTTGGCTGACGGTGCGGCGGGATCGTTGCTTCGTATTCCCGAAGAAAATCGACGCCTAAGGCGGAAAACCTGCGCCAATCTGCTTGCGGTATCTGGGGATTTCACCCAAAAATGTCGCAAGTTTGAATATGAGGGCTTTGATCCGGCGATCAGAGACCATAGGTAAAGATCAATGACATCGGTTTCGGACGCGGGCCTGCGCCTCCGATACCAAAGGGAGAATAACATGTTGAACAATATCGGCCCCGTGGGCCTCGTGCTGATCGCGATTGTTGTGCTGGTTCTTTTTGGACGTGGCAAAATCGCGAATTTGATGGGTGAAGTCGGCAAAGGCATCACAGCCTTCAAGCGTGGCGTCAAAGATAGCACTGACGAAATCGAGAACGCTTCGAACACCGTCGAAGAAGCGCGTGACGTCACCCCTGAGCGTGAACGCGATAACGCCTAATTTGCGCGCTTTGCGCAGCTACGCTTAAGGAACGCCCATGCCTGATATCGGCTGGATGGAATTGCTTGTGATCGGCATTGTGGCGCTCATCGTGGTGGGCCCCAAAGACCTGCCTGTGATGTTTCGCAAGGCGGGGCAGGTGACGGGGCGGATTCGTGGCATGGCCAAGGAATTCACCAATGCGATGAATGACGCCGCCGACCAAAGCGGCATGAAGGACTTGAACCGCGATCTGCGCGCGATGACCAATCCGAAGAAATTCGGGATGGATTCGCTCAAGAAATCGGTGAATGAGGCCTTCGAGGATATTGATCCGACGAAATTCCCTGAAGGCTCCGAGGAGCGCAAATCGGCAGATGAATACGCTGCCAAGGCCAAGGCTGCTGCCAAGAAGCGCGCCGCGCAGGATGAAAAGATCCGCTCGGCCAAGCTGGCTGCCGCCAAGCAAGCCGATGAAGAGTTGATGGCGCCCGAGCCCGAGATCGCCCCTAAGGCCAAGCCGAAAGCTGCGCCCAAAGCCGCGGCAAAGGCTGCGCCCAAGGCAAAACCTGCAACAGCCAAAGCGACCAAGGCGAAAGCTGCCGAGAGTGAAACGCCCGTTGCCGATACCGCCTCGGACACGGAGAAGACATGAAAGACGAAGAGCTTGAAGACAGCTCGGCCCCACTGATCGAGCATTTGGCCGAGCTGCGTACACGGCTTATCCGCTCCGTTTTGGCCTTTATCATCGCCATGGTGTTGATGTTCACCGTGGCCGAGCCTTTGTTGGAATTCATCTCGCAACCTCTGGCGGACGTGCTGCGTTCGCGCGGCGAGGATGCGCGGTTGATCTTTACCGCACCGCAAGAGAAATTTTTTGTCCTGATCCGGATTTCGGTGATTATGGGCTTTGCTGTTTCATTCCCCGTGATCGGCTACCAACTCTGGAGCTTTGTGGCGCCCGGTCTCTACAAGACCGAGAAAAACGCGTTTCTGCCTTTCCTGATCGCCTCGCCCGCCCTGTTCCTTCTGGGCGCGGCTTTTGCCCATTATGTGGTGACGCCTCTGGCGATGCAGTTCTTCATCGGGTTTTCCGATGCGATCCCCGCCCTTGCAAACCTGATCGCGGGGGATGGAACATTCTCGAACCCGAATGCTGGCAATGACGAATTGCAGACGGTGTTTCTGGGATCGGTCAAGGAATCCCTCGATATCGCGCTGAAGTTCATCTTCGCCTTTGGCCTGTGCTTCCAGCTTCCTGTTCTGCTGACCCTGATGGGCAAGGCAGGGCTGGTTTCAGCCGAAGGGCTGCGCAATATGCGTAAATATGCGGTTGTTGGCATCCTGATTGTCGCCGCTTTGGTGACCCCGCCTGATGTCGTGACGCAGATGATCCTGTTTACGGTTGTCTATGGCCTTTACGAAATCTCCATCCAGCTGGTCCGTATGGTCGAGCGCAAGCGTGAGGCGGAACTGCGTGCCGAAGGCTTGTTTGATGAAGACGAGGATGAGGCGGAGACGGAAGACCCCAAAGCATGAATGACGAGGTGCTGAACCGGATCGCGGATGCGCTGGAGCGGCTCTCACCCAAGCCTGCCGAAACACCTGATTGGACGGCTGCGGATGCCTTTGTCTGGCATGCAAGCCCCGACCATCTGGCCCCCGTGCCCAAGGTGAATGCGGTGGATTTGTCGCTGCTTTTGGGAATTGATCGCTCTCGCGATACCCTTTTGGAAAACACCCGCCAATTTGCACGTGGCTACCCTGCCAATAATGCGCTGCTTTGGGGCGCACGCGGCATGGGAAAATCCTCACTGGTGAAGGCCGCGCATGGCGCTGTCTGTGCGGAAGGGCATGACCTCAAACTGGTGGAAGTGCAGCGCGAGGACCTCCCTTCGATCGGGCGTTTGTTGGGGCTGATGCGGGACACGCCATCGCGGATTATCCTGTTCTGCGATGACCTTTCGTTCAGCCATGATGACCAGCATTACAAATCCCTCAAAGCCGTGCTTGACGGAGGCGTCGAGGGGCGGCCCGATAATGTGATTTTCTACGCCACCTCCAATCGCCGCCACCTGATGCCGCGCGATATGATCGAGAATGAGCGCTCCTCGGCGATCAACCCGTCTGAGGCGGTTGAGGAAAAGGTCAGCCTGTCGGATCGGTTTGGCCTCTGGCTTGGCTTCCATCCTTGTTCACAGGATGAATATCTCTCGATGATCGAAGGTTATTGCGCGGCCCATGGGGTCGACATTTCGGCGGATATTCTGCGCGCCGAGGCAATCGAATGGCAGGCCACGCGCGGCGGGCGTTCGGGCCGTGTGGCATGGCAGTATTTCACTGATCTTGCGGGTCGCAAAGGCGTGACGCTTTAGGGCAATGCCGCCTGTGCCGCCGCCATGACCCGCGCGGCGCGTTTATCCATATTGCGATGCCAGACAGGCGGGATCGTGGCGATCACCGCCATGATCGGCATGGAAAAGGGCAAAACGGGCTCGCCCTTGCTGACCGTAAGGCTGTCATAGGGGCGATCTGGATGCATGTGATGATCGGAATGCGAGGGGGCATTGAGCATCAGATATGAGGTGAACCCGCGCGGTGCGTTCCAACTGTGATGCGCCCCCACAGGCTCAAGCCGCCCGTCAGAGCGCGTCAGGCGGGTCAATCCGTAATGCTGGATATAATCCGATAGCATGATCTGGATATGAGCGAGGGCGGACAAACCAATCATCGCAAAAAGCCCCGCAACCCCGCCCAAGGCAAGGGCCAGTATCAAGGTCAGCGCGCCGCCCGCAATCCAGATATAATAGGGGTTTTGCAGGCTATGGGCGGGCATGGATTTGCGGGTGAGTTTTGCGTTTTCCTGCGCCAACCCTGCTTTGAAGGAGCCGATCCAAGCCCTTGGAAAATAGCGCCAGAAGCTCTCGCCGCTCAGCGGTGTATTGGGGTCGTCTTTGGTGCCGACAAAGCGGTGATGCACCAGCCTATGGGCCGAGACATGCTGCCCGAAGATCATGCTGGTATACACCGCCATCCCCAGCCCCGACAGCCAAGCGGGGCGGCGATGGATCAATTCATGCGCATTGGGGTGGCTGATCTGCCCCATGAAAGAGGCGACCGCGAGCAAGCTCACCAGCTTTTCGCCTACCCCATGCGCGGGGCTGGCGATATAGAGCATCAGACAGGGCAAAAGCACCAGATGCCCAAGCCCGAGGAGGGCCGAGAGGCGGTCGGGCCAGCGCGGCTCAGCCTGTGCGATATCGCTGCTGATCGGTGGGGTCAGCCATTTATCCAGCAGGGCCGCGAAAAGGGTCAGGTAGACAAGGGCGATCACGCCCCAAGGGCCTGCCACCAACACCTCCAGAAGCAGCAGCGCCAAGACGGGCAGCGTGGCTGTTGCATAGCGGAAGAAGATCACTTGGTCCTTGGTCATGCTCTGCCTTTGAGGGGTGCCTGTTGCGCCAGTATAGTCCCGCATCTGCGTGGGGCAAAGGCGTGACTGCGACAGATTGCGTGCCGCCATGTCGCAGCCATGGGCCGCGTTTCAGGCGATAGCGGGCCTCTTGGGCTTCCCATCGGGCCGCGCGCGTATTAGGTCATTTGGATCAGGCGGAAGAGGGTTCGATGTCTTTTTTCAAGAAAATGAAAGATCGTATGTTCAGGTCCTCGTCGAAACTCGACGAAGGATTGGAGGCGATTATCGAAGAAGGGGCTGTTGAGCCTGCGCAGGAAGACGCGCTTGAGGGGCCCGCAGCCGCACAGGCCGAGCCATCCGAGGCGCCCGCCGCGCCCGAGCCTGAGGCCCTGCCCGAAGAAATCGTTGAGCCTGAACCTGCGGAGCCGCCCGCGCCCGAAGAGCAGCCGATGCCACAGCCCGATCTGCGCGTTGCCGCTGGATTGGAGGAGCTAGAGGCCGAGGAGCCCGCAAAATCTGGGCTGTTGGGGCGGCTTATGGGGCGCAGCGCTGCCCCGCGCCGCGCGTTGGATGACGAGATGCTGGAGCAGCTTGAAGAGCTGTTGATTACCGCCGATATGGGCGTGGAGACAGCCATGCGCGTGACGGCCAATATGGCTGAGGGGCGTTTCGGCAAATTGATGTCGGCCCCTGAGATCAAACAGCTTTTGGCCCGTGAGATTGCACAGGTGATGGAACCTGTGGCGCGTCCTTTGCCGATTTATCCCAAAACCCCGCAGGTTGTGCTGGTGGTGGGGGTCAACGGTTCGGGCAAAACCACCACGATTGGCAAGCTGGCCTCGCAATTCAAGGCCGCTGGCAAGAAGGTTGTGATTGCAGCGGGCGATACATTTCGCGCCGCCGCCGTTGAGCAGCTTCAGGTCTGGGGCGAGCGCGCAGGCGTGCCTGTGCTGACCGCCGCTGAAGGCTCGGACCCTGCCGCTTTAGCCTTTGATGCGATGGTCAAAGCCGAGGCCGAGGGGGCAGATTTGTTGCTGATCGATACGGCAGGACGGCTGCAAAACCGCGCCGATCTGATGGAAGAATTGGCCAAGATCGTGCGGGTTATTCGAAAGAAAGACCCTGATGCGCCGCATAACACCTTGCTGGTGCTGGATGCGACCACGGGCCAGAATGCGCTGAGCCAAGTCGAGATTTTTCAAAAGCTTGCGGATGTTTCGGGGCTGATCATGACCAAGCTGGATGGCACCGCGAAGGGTGGTGTCTTGGTGGCTTTGGCCGATAAATTCGGGCTGCCCATTCACGCCATTGGTGTGGGGGAGCAGATTGATGACCTGCAAGCCTTTGACCCTGAGGAATTTGCCCGCGCATTGACCGGAACTGAGGGATGAGGTGGCAGATGTCAGGCCGCCTCCGGCGGTCGTATTTCGGGAAAGATGAAAGCAGGGACCTTTGGGGGACCTGATCGTCGCGCTGGAGGGCACGCCGCAGGGCGAGAGATTGGCGCTGATGCTGGCGCTGATGGCGGCCTTTTTGCATGCGGTGTTTGGCGCTTTGCAAAAGGGGCGGCATGACCCGCTTCTGGCGCGCGGTGCGATAGATTTCTCCTATATGGTGATGGCCGCGCCTTTTGCGCTTTTTCTGGTGCCTTGGCCCGAGCCGCATATGTGGCCCATTTTTATGGGCGTTTTTATCATTCATGGTCTTTATAAATGGGCGGTTTTGGCCAGTTTCAGGCGCGGGGCCTATACCGTCGTTTATCCCGTGATGCGGGGCACGGGGCCGCTTTTTGCCGTGATCGGGGCGGGGCTTGTTTTTGGCGAGAGCTTTTCTTGGGTCCAATGGGCGGGCGTGGGCGTTTTGCTGGCAGGGCTTTATGGTTTGGCGGCCTATAATATGGTGCATGTCACCGTGGATCGCGACAGGCTTGTGCCTGCGCTGTTTTTTGCCGTGGTCACGGGGCTGTTTGTGGCGGCCTATACTACCTTTGATGCCTATGGCATTCGCGCGACCGCGGACCCGTTTACCTTTCTGGCTTGGTTTTTCTTTATCGACGGGCTGCTGTTTCCCTGCATCGCGGCAAGGTTCTACCTGAGGGCTGCGGACAGGCCACCATTTGCCCCCTTGGCGCTGCGGGGTGTTTTTGGCGGTTTGGTTGCTTTTGCATCTTTTGGATCGGTCATGTTGGCCACCCGTCTTGATCAGGTAGGTGAGGCCGCGGTCTTGCGCGAGACCTCCACGGTTTTTGCCGCTTTGATCGGTTGGTTGTTTTTGAAGGAAACGGTCGGGCCGCGGCGATTGGCCCTTATGGGGTTGATTGCAGCGGGCGCGGTGATAGTTGAGGTGGGCGGATAAAAGGAAACAGCATGCAACAAGACCCCCGTCCCGTTCCACAATGGCTGAAATCAGCGCTCGATCTTGGGCCTGCGCTGTTGTTTTTTGTGGTCTATCTCTGGCTGCAGGACACTGTAATCACCGTGGCGGGTACGGAGTATGACGGGTTTATCATCGTCACGGCCTTGTTCATCCCGATCTTGCTGGCGGCTATTCTTGTGTCTTGGAAGCTGACGGGCAAGCTGTCGCGCATCCAGATATTCACCATGATTATGGTGGTGGTTTTTGGCGGATTGACCGTGTGGTTCAATGATGAGCGGTTCTTCAAAATGAAGACGACCATCGTTTATGCGTTTTTCGCGGGCGTTTTGGGGATTGGGCTGTTGCTGGGGCAAAGCTGGCTGAAATCCCTGATGGGAGAGATGCTGCCGATGAAACAGGAAGGCTGGATGATCATCACCCGCCGTATCGCGATTGCTTTCGGGGTGATGGCGGTAGCCAATGAGATCGTCTGGCGCACCCAATCCGATCAGTTCTGGGTGACCTTCGAGACCTTTGCCCTTCCAGCCTTTCTATTCGTGACCTTCATGTCGCAAGCCAAGGTGATCGAGCGCTACAGCCTTAGCGAGACTTCGGAGACGGACGCGGGCTAGAGGGGCGCTTTTTGCGCAAGCCGCCGGGCTTGCCTGTTGGGCGTTCCGCGGATTTGCTTGGCGCACGGTCTGGTTTCTGCCCACCCGCGCGGCGGTCTGATCGGCTATCAGGTTTTGTGCCGGACCGTGCCGCCATGGGCTTTCCACCGGGTTTGCGCAATTGACGACCCGATTTTGGTTTAGCCTCGGCATGGCCTTCGACCAATTCGTCTAACCCCAGTTGATCGGCCAGAATGCGGCCTTTGATCTCTTCGACCTCGCCCGCTTTGACATCGCCAAGGCGAAACGGCCCGTAGGAGATACGCAAAAGGCGGTTCACATCCAGACCGATGGCCATCATGGCGCGGCGGATTTCACGGTTTTTGCCCTCGCGAAGGCCAACCGTCAGCCAAGCATTGGCCCCTTGCTGGCGATCAAGGGAGACCGTCATGGGTTGAAACCGCTCCCCCTCCAGCACAAGGCCTTTGCGAAGGGGGGCGAAATCTTCATCCTTGGGGGTGCCTTTGACGCGGACGCGGTATTTGCGCATCCAGCCCGTGGAGGGCAGTTCCAGCTTGCGCTTGAGCCCTCCATCATTGGTCAGCAGCAACAGGCCTTCGGAATTGATATCGAGGCGCCCCACGCTCATCACGCGCGGCAGGCCTTCGGGCAGATTGTCAAACACAGTGGCGCGATCTTTTTCATCGGCATTGGTCGTCACCAGCCCTAGCGGCTTGTGGTAGAGCCAGAGCCTCGGGCGCTCGGCCTCGGGCAGGGGGGCTTTATCGACGGTGATACGGTCGCGCTCGGTGACATTTAGGGCGGGGCTGTCGATGATCTTCCCATTGACGCCTACGCGGCCCGCTTCGATCATGCGCTCGGCTTCACGGCGCGAGGCCACGCCTGCGCGGCTCAGTCTCTTGGCAATGCGCTCGCCCTTTGGGGTCTCTTTGGGTGTGTCTGTGCTCATATCCTTGCCCTAGCGGTTTGACAGGCTGTTGGAAAGCCGTGATGAAAGAGCGGATGACGGGATTTCACTCATATATGCCTCAAGCCTTGGAGGAAGCGCGTGCGGCGGCTGTGCGCGGTGAGGTGCCTGTTGGGGCTGTGGTGGTCAGGGAAGGGCAGATCATTGCGCGTGCGGGCAACCGTATGCGCGAATTGACCGACCCCACGGCGCATGCCGAAATGCTGGCGATCCGTGCGGCCTGTGCGGCTTTGGGCAGCGAGCGGCTGACGGGATGTGACCTTTGGGTGAGCCTTGAGCCTTGTCCCGCCTGTGCAGGGGCCATTTCAGCGGCGCGGATTTCGCGGCTTTATTTTGCGGCGCATGATCCGAAATCTGGGGGGGTGGCGCAGGGCGCACGGGTGTTTGACCATGCCCAATCCCATTCCCGCCCCGAGGTCTATGGCGGTATTTCCGAGGATGAGGCGGCTCTCATCCTGAAGGATTTCTTTGCCGAGCGCCGCTAAGCGCTGTTGACTTATGGGCGCGAAAGGCCCAAGTGACGCCCATCCGTGATCGGTTCCTGCCGCGTGAGCAGGCCCGTTGGCATATGGGGAAACCCCAGCCTTCGTAGACCATCACAGCACATTCCCAGGTTCCCACAGTCACGCAGGGGGTCCGCCGCGAAGACGGCATCGGGGCAATCCGGCCCCGCGACCAGAGCTTCGCGTGAACCTTGCAACCCGCGACGCCGGCCCGCTCGGGGCATCGGCGCGCTTTGATTTATGTGCGCGAGGCAAAGCTCTCGGGCGCTCCGAAAGGATAATCCTTATGGATTTCGATATGTTGGGGCTTCACCCCCGCCTAATTTCCAAACTTGCCGAACAAGGCATCACCGATCCCACCCCAATTCAGGCCAAAGCCATCCCGCATGCCATGAATGGCCGCGATGTGATGGGGCTTGCCCAGACCGGCACGGGTAAAACGGCGGCCTTTGGTCTGCCTATGGCCCATATGCTTTTAACCGCAGGGACCAAGCCTGACCCCAAATCTGTGCGCGGGTTGATCCTTGCGCCGACACGAGAGCTGGCCAAACAGATTTCTGACAATTTGCGCGCCTATACCGATGGTGCGCATCTCAAGATCAATCTTGTGGTCGGTGGGGCTTCGATCAACCCACAGATCCAACGTTTGGGCCGAGGCACAGATTTGCTTGTGGCAACGCCCGGTCGTTTGATTGACCTTCTGGATCGTAAGGCGGTTCGCTTGGATCAGACGCAATTCCTTGTGCTTGATGAGGCTGACCAGATGCTTGATCTGGGCTTTATCCATGCGCTGCGTCGGATCGCGCCACTTCTGCCAAAACAGCGCCAGACCATGTTGTTCTCGGCCACGATGCCCAAGCAAATGAATGAATTGGCGCAAGCCTATCTGACAGATCCTATCCGCGTGGAAACTGCCCCTCCGGGCAAGCCTGCCGATAAGATTGAGCAGGGTGTTCATTTTATTGATCAATCCGCCAAGACCAAGCTGTTGATCTCCTATCTGGATAAGCATCGCGATGATCAGGCGCTGGTGTTCTCACGCACAAAACATGGGGCCGAGCGCTTGATGAAGGCCTTGGCAAATGCAGGTTTCGCGGCCTCCTCGATCCATGGCAACAAATCGCAAGGTCAGAGAGATCGCGCGATTGTGGCCTTCAAGGCAGGTGATTTGCGCGTGCTGGTTGCAACAGATGTGGCCGCGCGAGGGCTGGATATTCCGGGCGTGCGCTATGTTTATAATTTCGATCTGCCCAATGTGCCTGACAATTATGTCCACCGAATCGGTCGGACGGCGCGCGCGGGGCGTGACGGCACGGCCATTGCCTTTTGCTCGCCCGATGAGATGTCGGAATTGCGCGCAATCGAGAAGACGATGAAAAAATCCATCCCCATTCTTGGTGGGACCGAATGGGAACCCGTGGGTGGCTTCAAAGGAGCCAAAAAGCCCGGCGGGCGCCCGGGTGGAAATGGCAATCGCAATCGCCGCTCTGGCAAGCCAGGTGGCGGCAATCGCCAACGCCGCGCGGCCTGAAGGCGCGCTTTGTCTCGGGGACGTTGCCCCCGACCCCCCAAAGTATTTCAAAAGCAAAGATGGGCCTTAAGCCCCTCTTAACCATGCGCGGTTAAGAGATGGGGTGCGGAACAGGCAGAAGTGTCGATGGCCGTAAGCGAAGATGGGATGCCCTTGCCTTAAAGCCGTCTTGGATAGAGGCAGGGCGGACCTGTCTATCTTTGCTTCTCTAAATACTTCCGCCGGAGGCATCGACAGTTGCCACAAGAGCTGGCCCCGTCATGGTTTACAGACCTAAGCGCGCGGAGGGCCTGTAAGCCGGATTCTGTACCCCCGAAGGGGCGATGACCATTCCTCTGGGCCGCCTGTTGCCAGACGGCTCTAGCTGCCAACCCGGACCATTGGGGCTGAAGCGGCCCCGGCGGCATTGCTGCCCCCGCATGGTCCCTATTTGGCGTTGCTCCCGCTGGGGCTTGCCGTGCCGTCCCTGTTGCCAGGGCCGCGGTGGGCTCTTACTCCACCGTTTCACCTTTTCCCCCGCAAATGCGAAGGTAGTTTCTTTTCTGTGGCGCTTTCCGTCGGATTGCTCCGCCCGGGCGTTACCCGGCACCGTTGCTTCAGGGAGTCCGGACTTTCCTCTCGGACAGGTTGCCCTGCCAAAGCGGCCATCCAGCCCTCCGCGCGAGGACCGCTCTAGGCGAGGCTGTGATCACGGTCAATGCCGAAGCGGTCGGCCAGATTTTTCATCACCCCGCAATCGGTCTCATCCAAGGGCCCCTTTGCCCAAGGGCGGAAGCGTTTCCGGAAGGTTGCAAGCATGAGCTCCCCCTCGATCTCGGGATAGCCGAAGGCCCGCGCATAGCGCGCGAATTGGGCAGGGTCCTGTTTCGGTGCGGCTCTGTCTGGCCAGATTGAGAGGCCACGTCGCGCAAGGCGCTGCCAATCAAAACGGGGCCCGGGATCGATCTTGCGGCCAGGTGCCATATCCGAGTGGCCGATCACGCCATCTGCGGGGATGGACCAACGCGACAGCACCCGTTCAAGAAGCTCTTCCAGCGCGTCCATTTGCGGGGCCGAGAAGGGCGAGAACCCGTCATTATCCAGCTCGATCCCGATGGAGCGGGAATTGATATCCCCCAGCCCGCGCCATTCGCCCGCGCCTGCATGCCATGCCCGTTTTTCCTCAGGCACCAGCGCGTGGGGCACGCCGTCGCGTCCGATCAGGTAATGGGCTGAAACCTCGCGCGCGGGATCGCATAGCGCGCGCATCGCGGCGGCGCAGCTTGTCATTGCGGTGTAATGGATCACCACCAATTCAGGGCGCAGGCCATCGCGCCTTTCGCCGAAATTGGGGCTTTTCATCCGCCACTGCGTGCAGATTGCGCAGCGTTTCGATAGGTGTTGGGGTCCCATGAACAGGCATAGCCGTCACCATCGGGGTCCAGTCCTTGGCGGTCGCGCTGTGGGCCACCTGCGGCGAGGAAGGCCTCTTGCGCCAGATCAGGCGTGCGGAAGGCCATGCAATTGGCTTCATGGCGGGCTTGCCGGAAGGGGGAGCGGGAAAAGACGCGGGTGCCGACGGGGTTGTTGGTCGAGAGCGCGTATTCAATCACATTTGGGCCAATGCCTGCGGGGCGGGCGGGCACGGGGGTTGGTTGCACCACCACGAGTTGTTCTTGCATCCGTGTGCGGCGCTCAGCATCGGATTCGATGGTTTCGCGTGCGGAGACTGCCTCGAAATCCTGCTCGTCGGATATGCTGGGGTTGGATTGCACGGGCGCGCTCGGGCGCGGGCTGGCGGTGGCGACGGGGGTGGCGGCTGCGGGCTCAGGCTGGGCAGGTGCGGTTTCGGCGGCTTCAATCGCGGTGGCAGCGCGCAGGGCGACTTCATCGCTGGCAGCACTTGTTTGAACGGGTGCGGCTACCACAGGTTGGGGCGCTGCGGGTTGCGCAACGTCGGCCACTTGCGGCGGCTCAATCACCGTTTCGGCAATTTCGACGGCGGGCGCAGGTTCAGGGGGTCTGACGGTCTGCGGCGGAATTTCGCCGCGCAATTGCGCGCGCCGTGCTTCTTGGGCGGCCTCATAGCTTGCGTAATCTCCGAAGCCGACGCCTGCGGCTACATCATTGGGGGCTGCTGCGTTGCAGCCTGATAGCGCAAATGCGCCCATCAGCCCCAAGCTGATTGCTAGATTCTTGCCCATAGGCTGACCCTTTACTGCTCGCTAGCGTCTGTTGATCGACGCTTTTGAGCAGCAGGTTACCACCATTTATTGGGTTTTGCTACAAAACCTGCTGCATTTTCCAAGGCATAGGCGGCGTTGAGCAATTCACCCTCTTCCCAAGGGCGTCCGATCAGTTGCAATCCGAGCGGCAAACCATTGGCATCCAGTCCCGTGGGAACCGCAATGCCGGGCAGGCCTGCAAGGTTCACAGTCACGGTGAATACATCGTTGAGATACATCTCGACGGGGTCGGCGACCTCTTTGCCAAGCTCAAAGGCGGCTGAGGGGGTGGCAGGGGTCAGGATGGCGTCAATGCCTGCTGCAAAGACCTCGTCAAAATCACGTTTGATCAGGGCGCGCACGCGGCGTGCACGGTTATAATAGGCGTCATAAAAGCCTGCGCTGAGCACATAGGTCCCCACCATCACGCGGCGCTTGACCTCGTCGCCGAAACCTTCGGCGCGGGTCTTTTCATACATCTCGGTGATGCCATCGCCTTGCGAGAGGGCCGCGCGATAGCCAAAGCGCACCCCGTCATAGCGCGCAAGGTTCGAGGAGGCCTCGGCAGGCGCAATCACATAGTAGGCGGGCAAGGCGTATTTGGTATGGGGCAGGCTGATATCGCGCAGCTCGGCCCCTGCATCCTTGAGCATCGCGGCACCGTCAGACCAGAGCTTCTCGATCTCGGCGGGCATGCCCTCCATGCGGTATTCTTTGGGAATGCCGATAACCTTGCCACGGATATCGCCTGTCAGCATCGCCTCGAAATCAGGAACGGGGATGTCCATGGAGGTAGAATCCTTGGCGTCATGCCCCATCATGGCCGCGCCCATAATCGCCGCATCGCGCACGGTTTTGGTCATCGGGCCCGCCTGATCAAGGCTTGAGGCAAAGGCTACAATGCCCCAACGCGAGCACCGCCCATAGGTGGGCTTGAGGCCAACAGTGCCCGTAAAGGCCGCTGGCTGGCGGATCGAGCCGCCCGTATCGGTGCCAGTTGCCGCAAGGCAGAGATCGGCCGCAACCGCCGAGGCCGAGCCGCCCGAGGAGCCGCCCGGTGTCAGCGCCGTATCGGACCCTTCGCCGCGCCACGGGTTGATCGCATTGCCATAGACCGAGGTCTCGTTGCTGGAGCCCATGGCAAATTCATCCATGTTCAGCTTGCCGAGCATCACAGCGCCTGCATCTTTCAGCTTGCCTGAAACGGTGGATTCGTATTCGGGCAGGAAGCCCTCAAGAATTTTGGAGGCCGCCTGCGAAGGCGCGCCTTGGGTGCAGAACAGGTCCTTGATGCCCACGGGAATGCCGCACATATCGGGCGCATCGCCAGATTTGATCTGCGCATCAGCGGCGGCCGCGCGCTCCATCGCGATTTCGGGTGTTTTATGGACGAAAGCGCCAAGCGCATCTGCCGCGTCAATCGCGTTCAGGCAGCTTTGGGTCAACTCCACGCTTGTGACATCACCCTTGCGCAAGGCGTCGCGGGCTTCGGTGATGGTCAGTTTGGAGAGTTCGCTCATCTTGTCTTCCTCAAATCAGCTTGGGTCGCGCGCGCGGGCGGGGGGCTAAAAGGGCAGGCTGTGCCGCTTTGATGCGCGGTTTATTCCATCACTTTGGGCACAGCGAAGAACCCTTCGCGTGCTTCTGGCGCATTGGCCAGAACGGCGGCTTGTTGGTTGCCATCGGTCACCACATCCTCGCGCTGTTTCAGGCGCTGGGGGGTCACGCTTGTCATCGGTTCGATGTCATCGACATCCAACTCGTTGAGTTGTTCGATAAAGCCCAGAATAGCGTTGAATTCCTCGGCCAGCGCAGGCAGGTCCTCTGCTTCCACTTTGATGCGGGCAAGCTTGGCGACCTTTGCAGCCGTTTCGATGTCGATGGACATGGCGAACTCCGTCTCGTTGTCCTTGGCGGTTTAGCCCCGAGAACCGTTCCCCGCAAGCACTCTGGCCTGCCTTTTGTGATTTGACCAAGCCCTGACATGGCCTAGGGTTGGGTCACACATACCCCACAGGAGGAATGGCGATGATTTACACATGGCTCGGACATGGCAGCCTGCGGCTGGAGATCGGGGGGCAGGTGTTGCTGATCGATCCTTGGGAGAGTGGTAATCCGATGTTTCCGAGCGCGCAGCGCGCACAGATGTATCAAGGGGCCACGGCGATCCTGATCACCCATGGCCATGGCGATCACACTACCGATGCGGTGGCCCTGTCAAAGGAGTTCGATATTCCGATCTATGGCATCTATGACCTGATGACATGGTGGGCCGAGGCGCATGATGTGCAGGTTATGGGCTTTAACAAGGGGGGCACGGTGCAGATCGGCGATGTTGCAGTGACGATGGTCAATGCAACGCATTCCTCCTCGATCGCGGGGCCAAATGGCCCGATCTATGCGGGGGCCGAGGCAGGCTATATGATCGCGGGCGAGGGGCGCTGCGTCTATGTATCGGGCGATACGGATGTGATGGCCGATATGAAACTGCTTAATGATCTGCACAAGCCCGATGTCGGCATTCTGTCTGCGGGTGGGCATTTCACCATGGATATGCGCCGCGCGGCCTATGCAGCGTCGAATTTGTTCAGCTTCTCCACGGTGATCCCCTATCACTACAAGACCTTTCCCATGCTCGAACAAGATGCCGAACCCCTCAAGGCCAATGCCCGACCCGGGGTGCGGGTTCTCGACCCTGATCCGGGCGTGGGCATCGAGCTCTGACGCAAGCTTTCGCGTCATCAAACTGTCATGGGGGCCATGCTAGCCCCTGACCAGATAAGGCAATAACGGCCCCATGACGACCCAAACCCCTTTCCAAGATTTGATCCGCGTTTTCGGGCGCATCGGGCTTTTGTCTTTCGGCGGGCCTGCTGCGCAGATTGCCTTGATGCATAAGGAATTGGTCGAGACGCGGGTTTGGTTATCCGAGCGGCAATTCCTCAGCGCCCTGTCCTTTTGCATGCTTCTGCCCGGGCCTGAGGCGATGCAACTGGCCACCTATGCAGGCTGGCGCTTGCGCGGGGTTGCGGGCGGGCTGATCGCGGGGGGCTTATTTGTCCTGCCGGGGGCCATGGTGATCCTTGCCTTGGCGGCCCTTTATGCCAGTTTCGGGCAACTGCCTTTGGTTGAGGCGGTGTTTCTGGGCATCAAGGCGGCTGTGATCATCATTGTGATCCAGGCCTTGGTGAAACTGTCCAAACGCGCGCTGACGTCATGGCTGGCTTACGGCGTGGCGGCTGCGGGGTTTCTGGCACTGTTTGTGTTTCAACTGCCCTTCCCGCTGGTCATCTTGGCCGCCGCAGCGATCGGCGCGGTGTTTATGGCTGGCGACCCACCTCAGGAGGCTTTGCCACCTGTCTCGGGCAAAGCCACGCTTGGCACGGTTCTGGTTTTTGGCGCGCTTTGGCTGCTGCCGTTGGCAGTGCTTTGGCTGCTGGCACCGGCCAGCCTTTTGGCCGAGATCGGGCTGTTCTTTTCCAAACTGGCAATCGTCACCTTCGGGGGCGCTTATGCCGTTCTGGCCTATATGGTTCAGGAGGTGGTCGGGCAATATGGCTGGCTGACCACAGGGCAGATGATGGATGCGCTCGGCTTGGCCGAGACAACGCCAGGCCCGCTGATTTTGGTCACGGAATTTGTGGGCTTCCTTGCGGGGGCCGCGCAGGGCGGGGTCTGGCTTGGTGTGGCCGCCGCAATTGTGACGCTTTGGGTGACCTTCATGCCCTGCTTTTTGTGGATATTCGCAGGCGCGCCTTATGTGGAATGGATCAGCCACCAAGCCCGCCTGACAGGCGCGTTGAATGCGATCACGGCGGCTGTGGTCGGGGTGATTGCCAATCTGTCGCTCTGGTTTGCGCTGCATGTCTGGTTCGGACAGGTTGGCCGCATCGGCGAGCAGCATTTCGGGCTTTGGTGGCCCGTTGCAGACAGCCTGAATATCAGCGCCTTGGCGCTTTCTGGATTGGCCGCATATCTTTTAATGTGGCGCAAACTCGACCTTGTGCTGGTTTTGGCCAGTTTGGCGGCGTGCGGGGCAGGTCTTTCCCTGATTTGAGGTTGACACTGGCCCCCGCACGGGTAAAAGCCCGCTCTACAGTTTTCATTGCGCGCGATCTCCGCGCCGATTCATGCCTTCCGAGGAGCCGAGACCATGGCGAAGCCAACCACGATCAAAATCCGCCTTAACTCCACGGCGGGCACAGGCCACTTCTATGTGACCAAGAAAAACGCACGCACGATGACCGAGAAAATGGCCGTACGAAAGTACGATCCCGTTGTGCGGAAGCATGTCGAATATAAGGAAGGCAAGATCAAATAAGATCGCTTCCATTTTCCGACTAGAGGCCGCGCAGAAATGCGCGGCCTTTTTTATTTGTTCTTCAGAAAAAATGGGTCAGGCCTATGACCGACCAGATACATATAAGACCAACCACGGGGGCGGACCTGCCCGCCATCGATGCCCTTTTGCGCGAAAGCTATCCGGTGCTGCTCAAGCCGCATTATGCGCCTTCGGTGCTCGTGACCGCTTTGCCCCTGATCTCGCGCGCGCAGCCTGCGCTTTTGCAGGCGGGCACCTATTTCATGGCCGAGGATGGGCAGGGCCGCGCTTTGGCGGCAGGGGGCTGGACCCATAGCGCTCCGCAAGGCGGGGTTGGCCCGCGTGACATGGGCCATATCCGCCATGTGGTGACCCATCCTCAGGCGACACGGCGCGGGATTGCCACGCTTCTTTTGCGAAAGACGCTCTGCTCGGCTTTGAAGGCTGGAATGACGCGGCTGCAATGCCAGAGCACGCTGACCGCGGTGCCCTTCTACAAGACGCTGGGGTTTCGGGCCTTGGGCGAGATCGAGATCACCCTTCGGCCCGGTATCGTCTTTCCGGCGCTCCAGATGGAGAGGTCGCTTTAGCGGCAATCTTCCGCAACGAAAAAGGGCTGGCGCATGGCCAGCCCTTGAACTTGGATCATTGACCCAGCTGTTTATTCGCGGTTGCCCAAGAATTGCAGCAGGAACATGAACATATTGATGAAGTCCAGATAGAGACGCAGCGCGCCCATGATCGCGGATTTCGCCAACCATTCCTGATCGCCATGCTGTGCATGATCGATATATTCCTGTTTGATCGACTGGGTGTCATAGGCCGTGAGGCCCGCAAAGATCAGAACGCCGAGCGCGGAAATCGCGAACATGACTGCAGGGCTCTGCAGGAAGATGTTCACAATCATCGCCACAACAAGGCCGATCACACCCATCATCAGGAATGTGCCCCAACCGCTGAGGTCTTTCTTCGTGGTATAGCCGTAAAGGCTAAGCCCCGCGAAGGCGATCGAGGTGATGATGAAGGTCTGGACGATCGACACGCCTGTATAGACGGCGAAAATCCAGCTGAGCGATACACCCATCACGGCTGCGAAGGTGTAGAAGAACAATTGCGCGCCAGCCGCCGAGAGACGGTTGATCATCGCGCCAAAGGCGAAAACCATGATCAGCGGCGCGAATGTGATCACCCAGCCCAGAATATTCGGGCTTAGCGTCACTGGATCGCGGAAAATTGCCATCAGGGCTGGGTTGGTGCCGATGGCCCAAGCCGCGCCTGCTGTCAGCAACATGCCAACAGACATGGTCGCATAGACCTTACTCATATGGGCGCGAAGGCCCTCGTCGATCTGAGCTGCAGATGCGCTGCCAGCGCGGATCGTTTGATACTGTGCCATGTATCCCTCCTAAGAATACGGGCGGGCAAAACGAAACGCCCATCCTTGCGTGTAATATCGGCAAGAACGGGCGCTTTTTCAAGGGATAGGCTGCACAGTAAAAGCCTATTGTTGGATAGTTTTTACCTATTGAGCCGTTTCGCGTTCACCCTCAGACCATCCACAACCTGTGAATCGGTGAAATCTCCGATTTCAGGCCCTATTTGGCCGATCAAGGGGGACGCGAAGCGCTTTAGCGTAGCCAGCTTTGTGGAACATCCCAAACAGGGCGGGCCAGTTCCACATTGATCTGCTCTTGGCTCAGGCCAAGATCGCGGCGTGTATTGGCATCCAGATTGGCCAAAGCGCGGCGCTGACGCTTTGTTTCAAAGGCGAGAGCGATAAAACGGGCAAGCGAGATGCGGCGGGAAGTTGGCGCGCCGATACTGGTAAGTGCGAAGGCCATGGGGCGTCCTTTCGGTATATACAAATGTGATGTGACGGGGAGGCGTCATTTCGATGCTTGATATATACGGAGGGCCGTTGCATATATAAAACGAATATTTTTTAATTGAAGTATCAAGGATGTTGATATGCCAAGAACCCTCGACTTAACGGCCCTGCGCGCTTTTGTGGCTGTCTCGGATTCTGGCGGAGTGACCAAGGCCAGCGGCTTTCTCAACCTCACGCAATCTGCGGTCTCGATGCAGCTCAAACGGCTGGAGGAAGCGGTTGGCGTGCCCTTGTTTGACCGCAGCGCGCGCAAGCTGTCGCTGACAGGGGCGGGCGAACAGATGTTGGGCTATGCGCGGCGGATGCTCGAGTTGAATGACGAGGTGCTGGGGCGGCTGACATCAAATGAATATGAGGGGGAGCTGGTTCTGGGCGTGCCGCATGACATTGTCTATCCAGCGATCCCGCAGGTCTTGCACAGGTTTTCGGCGGCCTATCCGCGGATGAAGGTGCAATTGGTGTCCTCCTATACTTCTCGGCTCAAGAAGGATTTCGCGCGGGGCCGCATTGATCTGATGCTCACCACCGAAGATCAGGTTGATGCAGGCGGTGAGACCTTGCTGGAGCGCCCCCTTATCTGGGTCGGGGCGCAAAACGGGCAGGTCTGGAAACAGCGGCCTTTGCGTTTGGCGTTTGAGCATGCCTGCATCTTCCGCAAAGGCGTGCAGAATGCGCTGGATCGGGCGGCGATCTCATGGGAAATGGCCGTCGAGAGTGAAAGCACCCGCACGGTTGAGGCCTCGGTCAGTGCTGATCTTGCCGTTCATGCCAATGTCGACGGGACCGAGCCGCCCTATGTGGAGAAAATCATCCATAACGGCGCATTGCCCGAATTGCCGCGCATCAAGATCAACCTCTACCGTGCCGAGTTATCAGATGGTGAACCCGCGCTGGCATTGGCCGATTTCGTGCGTCAGGCCTATCTGAGCACCTGAGCGCCGCGCGGCTTGCCCGCTCGTCTAGCCAGTTGTGACCACGACCTTGCCTGTGGATTTGCGCTCCCGCAGGAAATCCAGCGCGTTTTGTGCTTGTTCCAGCGGGAATGTGGCGCCGATATGAGGGTGGATCTCACCGCGCACATACATCTGCATCAAATCCGCTAGGGAATTTTGCACGATGTCAGGCGCGAATTTCGGGTAGCCGCCCCAGTAAAACCCGATCACATCGATATTTTTCACCAAGATATGGTTCGCAGGTATCTGGGGGATATCCCCGCTGGCGAACCCGATGGTCAGAATGCGGCCCTCGGGGCGGGTGGCACGCAGGGCATCCATGAAATGGGCCCCGCCCACAGCGTCATAGACAACATCCACACCGCCAAGCGCCTTGAGCTCGGCCCGCAAATCCGCACCATCGCTATCGATCAGATGCGTCGCGCCCGCCGCCTTTGCAACTTCCAGTTTTGCCGCGCCGCGCGCCACGGCCACCACCTCGGCCCCCAAACCCACACCGATCTCGATGGCTGTCAGCCCAACCCCGCCTGCAGCGCCCAGAACCACCAAACGCTCGCCCGCGCGCAGTTTCGCGCGGCGTGTCAGCGCCAGATGCGAGGTGCCATAAGCAATCATGAAACCCGCCGCTTCCTCAAAGGGCATAGCATCGGGCAGGGTGATCAATTCATTGGCTGGAAACACGCCATATTCGGCCATCCCGCCTTGGCCCGCGAAAATGGCGACCCGAGTTCCGGGTTTTGGGCCATCGGTGTCAGGGCCCAAAGCCTCGACCACGCCTGCGATTTCCATCCCCAAGGTGAACGGCGTGGCAGGAGTGTCCTGATAGGTGCCCTTGCACATCAGCAGATCGGCAAAGTTCAGGCCACAGGCGGCAATGCGCACAAGCGCCTCTCCCTTGGCGGGCACGGGCTGTGCAACCTCCAGCAGTTTTGGTGCCGTTTCAAAATCAGTTACTCGAATGGCGCGCATGGGTTGGTGTCTCCGGTTTTCTTTGGCCCCAAGCTATCTAAACCCATTGAGAACAGCCAGAGCGCCGCAACGGCATTTTGCCGCTTCCGTTGACCCGCCTTGAAATGCGCATGCTGTGCTATATCCTCGATATGAGATATTAATTTTTTTTTCTAAAAATGATTTTGAACAGGTTTTTGAGGCCGCGCCTGCGGGCTCGTTTAAGGGGGCTATATGGGGCATCCTGTAGATATTCATGTCGGCAAGCGGATCAGACAGCGCAGATGGATGCTGAGCCTGACACAACAGCAGCTTGCCGATCAGGTGGGCATAAAGTTCCAGCAAATCCAGAAATATGAAACGGGCATGAACCGCGTCAGCGCGTCCCGTCTTTGGGATATCGCTACCGCGCTGCAGGCCGAGGTCAGCTTTTTCTTTGATGGTCTGGAAGGGCCGGAGGAAAACGCTGATATGGCCGATCTGCCCAAAGATATTCTGGCCAATAAAGAGGCCCTTGAATTGGTGCGCTGCTATTATGCAATGCCTGAAAACCAGCGCCGCCGCCTGTTTGATCTGGCGCGCGTCTTGTCGGATACGGCCTGAAACTTGGGGCGGCCCAAGCGCTTGACCCCCGCCTTGGGCCGTGCAACGTCAAACCAGCTTTGATTTGCGCCGCAATTGCCGTGAGGATTTCATTATGACCGCCCCCCAAGAGCCGACCCGCTTGGCGGTCTCCCAGACCGAGATCGCGCAGATCATCGAGACTGCCCATATCTTGGCCGATGCTGCGCGCAAGACCTCGCTTGCCTATTTCAGAAGCCCTGAGCTGAGCGCGGATAACAAGGATGCCAGCGGGTTTGACCCTGTCACCTTGGCTGATCGCGAGACCGAAGCGGTCATGCGCGCCATTCTGGCCGAGCGCCGTCCAAAGGATGGCGTCATGGGCGAAGAGCAGGATGATACGCCCTCCAGCTCGGGCCTGACTTGGGTGCTGGACCCGATCGATGGCACACGCGGATATATCTCGGGCACGCCCACTTGGGGCGTTTTGATCGCGCTACAGGATGAAGCTGGTCCGCTCTATGGGATTATTGACCAACCCTATATCGGCGAGCGGTTTGAGGGTGGTTTCGGGGTATCACGGCTAAGTGGCCCGCATGGCAGCCATGATCTGGGCACGCGCAAAACCGCGAGCCTTGAAGAGGCTACGCTTTTCACGACCTTCCCTGAGGTTGGCAGCGCAGAGGAGCGCGCGGGGTTCGAAACCGTGCGCGATCAGGTGAAGCTGACCCGCTATGGCATGGATTGCTATGCCTATGCGCTTTTGGCGGCGGGGCAGGTGGATTTGGTGATTGAGGCAGGCTTGCATTGCTTTGACATTGCCGCCCCGATTGCCGTGATCGAAGCGGCGGGTGGCGTCGTCACCGATTGGCAGGGCCGCCCTGCCCATGAGGGAGGACGCGTGTTGGCCGCCGCAAATCATGAACTGCATGACGCGGCTTTGGCGCTTCTGGCCAAGGCGTAAGTGGGGTTTGAACCGTAAAGACACCCGCTTCGTCTTCGCGGTTTTCCGCCTGCACACCCCTTTGCGAGATGCAGGCTTGAGTGGCCAGTCACTTGCGCGCAGGATGGCGCAAAAGACAAGTTCTGGGGCAAGCAGTATGATCAGAGTTTTTCTAGTGTCCTTGGTGCTGGCCCTCGCGGCCTGCGTCTCCAGCCCTGAGGCCAACCGCGTCTCCTTGGGCAGCAGTGTTGATATCGGGGCGGCTGGCACCCAATTATCGGCGCGCCGTGCGGGCAACGGGATTTTGCGCCCGCTGGTCCATTCCCCCCAACTGCAAGCCGCCGCCCAAGCCCATGCCGAGGATTTGCAGGCCACAGGCCAGTTCTCGCATACGGGCAGTGATGGCTCGGATATTCGCGCGCGGGTGCAGCGCGCGCGCTACAATGCGTGTTTCATGGCTGAAAATATTGCGCGGGGTCAGCCCAATGTGCGCAGTGTCGTGGAGACATGGATGGGCTCGCCCGAGCATCGCCGCAATATCCTGAATGCGCAGGTCTCCCAATTCGGCTTTGCCAATGTGGGCGATATCTGGGTTCTGGTGCTGGCGCGCCCCTGTTCGTGACAGGCCGCTGCCCCTAGCGTCGCAGCGCCGCCATGATCGCGCGCCACTGGATCAGCAAGATACCCGTCAGGATCAAACCCAAAGCATAAAACAGGGCCGCAGGCAGGGTTTCCCCCATAAGCGTTATTCCGAAAATCACCGACCAGACGGGTACCATATAGCTGGTCAGCCCCATAAACAGTGACCCCGCCGTTGAAATCACGCGAACACGGATAATGGCAGCCACGCCTGTCGGCAGGATCGCGAGATAAATCAGCGCGATCAGGGGCAGGCCTGCCTCATGCGGGGGCAAACCTTCGACCATCAATGCGATGGGAATAAGCACGATCGCCGCCACAATCATGGTGGCTGTCGCAAAAGCCACGGGTGGGGCTTTGGGCGCGCGCCGCGTCAGGATGGAACCCACCGCATAGCAGGCCGCCACGATGATACATCCGATCCGGCCCTCCAAGGTGCCCCCCTCGAATGCGCCCGGCCCCACAAGAAGGGCAAGACCCAGAAAGCCGAGACATACACCTGCGACCCGTCTTGGGCCGATCCCCTCCTCGGGCGAAAAAATTGCGATCAATGGCAAGGTCAGAAGCGGAACCGCCCCCATCGCAACGCCGGCAAAGGCCGAGGGCACATATTGCAAGGCCCATGACAACACCGCAAAGGGGGCCGCAATCGCCAAAATGCCGATGATGATCGAATAGGTCCAGATCTGCCCGCCTTGCAGCCGGCCCAATCCTTGGCCAACAAGCGGGCCTGCAAGGGTCAGGGTGAGGGCTGCCAATGCTGTGCGCCCCGCCGCCACCCACCATGGGCCATACCCCTCAAGCGCGACCGCCCCGCTCATGAAAGCGGTGCCCCAGATCACGCCCAAGCCAATGACCAGCACCCAGTTCAGCAAACCCGGTGCGGAAGGAGAGGGGGCGTTGCTCACAAATCATCTTTCACGGGGCAATGCACCGCTTGGGAATCCTCAGGCGCCTGATCGCGCTCGGTCATCGAATAATCTCGGGCGACGTTGCTGACCCGCAAGCGGTAATCGGCGAAATGCATATTGCGGCCCGCATCCTGTGCCGCGCGGTGATCGGGAAGGTTGCGCCAATGCTTCAAAGCGCTTTCATCTTCAAAAAAGGAAACCGAAAGCAGCTTTCCCGGCTCGGTCAGGCTTTCGAAACGTTCAACGGAATGAAACCCCGGGATCTCATCCAGCGAAGGGCGCAGGGCCGCCGCCCGTTTCAAATAGGCATCTTTCTGGCCCTCTTTCGGCCAAACCTCGAAAATAATCGCAATCATCACTCTCTCCCTCTTGGCATCTTTGTCGGGTGCTGCGGGCAGGGGTGCAAGTGCATTCTTCCCTTGATCTCGGAAGAGCCTGCATAGCACCTTTGCATGATTGGTCCTTGTGACCGATGGGGCGCGCGGCGACACTGCGCTGACGGCCATAAAGGAGATCCGATGCTAAATTATCTGACATTGATATTTGTATGCCAATTACTGGGTGAGATGATCATTGGCGCGCTTGGCTTGCCTATTCCGGGCCCTGTTCTGGGCATGGTGTTGCTGTTTGGGTTTCTGATGTGGCGCGGCGATGTGCCCTCGCCTTTGGGGGAGGTGGCGGGCAGTTTGCAGCGCGCGATGTCGCTTCTGTTTGTGCCAGCGGGGGCAGGGGTGATCTTGCATGCCCATCTTCTGGCGGATGCGCTTTTGCCTTTGGGCTTGGCGCTTCTGGTCAGCACGGTCTTGGCGGTTCTGGTGACGGGGTTCATCATGATCTGGCTCTCAAAGGGGCAGGCCGATGGATAACCTCTCTGATACTTGGGTCTATCTCAGCGCCTCGCCACTGTTCCATCTGACGCTGACTTTGGTGGCCTTTCAGGGGGCCTCATGGCTGTTTGAAAAGGGCAAAAGACATCCGCTTTTGAACCCCGTTCTGGGGGCGGTTCTTGTTGTGGTTGCCGTTTTATTGGGAACAGGCACCGATTACGCATCCTATTTCGAGGGCGCGCAATTCGTCCATTTCCTGCTGGGGCCTGCAACGGTTTCTCTGGCCATCCCGCTCTACCGTCAATGGCACCGAGTGAAGGCCTCGGCTCCAGCCATTCTCAGTGCGATCCTTGCGGGCTCACTTGCGGCCAGCGGAACGGCCGTTGCGGTGGCATGGGCCATGGGGGCCAGCCCCGAGCTTTTGGCAACCGTCGCGCCCAAATCCGTGACAGCACCTGTGGCCATGGCGATTGCCGAGGAATTGGGTGGCCTGCCCTCGCTGACGGCGGTGCTGGTGATTGTCACGGGGGTCATGGGGGCGATGCTGGGGCCGCTGGTGCTTGATCTGGTCGGCATCAAGGATTGGCGCGCGCGTGGTTTGGCCATTGGCACAACCTCGCATGGGATCGGCACGGCTCGTGCGCTGACGGTCAATGAAACGGCGGGTGCTTTCGCAGGGTTGGCCATGGGGCTGAATGCTTTGGCCACGGCGCTTTTGTTGCCGATCCTTTGGGGGCTGTTCTTTTGATATGAAAAAGCCCCGCGAACTGGCTGCGGGGCTTTTCGTATTTTTTGAAAGATGAAGATCAGTTCTTCGCTTTGTCGACCATTTTGCCATCGGAAATCCAAGGCATCATGGCGCGCAGCTTCTCACCGACCTGTTCGATCTGATGCTCGTCATTCAAGCGGCGTGTCGCTTTGAAATAGGGCTGGCCGACAGCGTTTTCCTGCATGAAGTCACGCACGAATTTGCCGTTCTGGATATCGGTCAGAACATCCTTCATCCGCGCCTTGGTTTCCTCATATGGCAGGATGCGAGGGCCGGAGACATATTCACCATACTCGGCTGTGTTCGAAATCGAGTAGTTCATATTGGCGATGCCGCCTTCATAGATCAGGTCGACGATCAGCTTCACTTCGTGCAGACATTCGAAATAAGCCATCTCGGGCTCATAGCCTGCCTCGACCAAAGTCTCGAAGCCCATGCGGATCAATTCGACCAGACCGCCACACAGAACCGCCTGCTCACCAAAGAGGTCGGTTTCGCATTCCTGACGGAAGTTGGTTTCGATTATGCCCGAGCGGCCGCCACCAATGGCCGAGCAATAGCTCAACCCGATCTCCAGCGCTTTGCCCGTTGCATCCTGATGCACGGCGACAAGGCAAGGCACGCCGCCACCTTTAGTATATTCGCCACGCACGGTGTGCCCAGGGCCTTTGGGGGCCATCATGATCACATCAACGCCCGCTTTGGGCTCAATCAGGCCGAAATGCACATTCAGGCCGTGGGCAAATGCAATCGCCGCGCCTTCGCGCAGGTTGTCATGCACGTATTTCTTATAGGTATCGGCCTGCAATTCATCGGGCATGGTGAACATGATCACGTCACACCAAGCGGCGGCTTCTGCGATGCCCATAACCTTCAGGCCTTCGCCTTCGGCTTTTGCGATCGAGGGCGAGCCTTCGCGCAGGGCAACAACAAGGTTCTTCGCGCCCGAGTCGCGCAGGTTCAGCGCATGGGCATGGCCTTGGCTGCCATAGCCGAGGATGGCTACTTTTTTGTCCTTGATCAGGTTCACATCGCAATCGCGATCGTAATAAACGCGCATGTCTCTCTCCATCTATGCGTGGGGGTAACTGTCTCAAGCGATGGTATAGACCGCATATTGCAGATAATGTGTAGTTTAATTGGCAAATAATGTCTTATTTGATATAAAGATATTCGCATAATCAGAGTTATTAGAAAAAATCATGCTGAACGACACCGACAGACGTCTCTTGCGCCATTTGCAATCCGACCCCGAACAATCGGTGGCGGACTTGTCGGAGGCCACGGGGATCGCTTTGGCCACATGCTATAAACGGCTTGAGCGTTTGCAAAGCACCGGTGTCCTCAAGGGCAGCCATGCCGTCATCGACTGGCGCGCGCTCGGGTATGAGGTCTTGGTGAGCCTGCGGATCAGCCTCGACAAAACCAATCCGCGCGCTTTTGATGAATTCATCGCCGCCGCAAGGGATGTGGCCGAGGTGACCGAGATCCAAACCTTTCTGGGGCGGGTCGATCTGCGCCTCTCGGTGATTGCACGCTCGATGTCGCATTATCAGGAAATCTACCGATCCCGTATTCTCGGCCTGCCTCATATCTCTGATATCGAAGCCTTGATGCATGTGGCTGAGATCAAACAGGCCGAGGTGCTGCCACTATGATCGATCTGGACGAGATTGACCGCGCTTTGCTGCGGGCCCTGCAAAAGGACGCGACATTAAAAGCCTCCGAACTGGGCCGCCGAACAGGCATAAGCCAGCCCGCCGCATGGCGGCGCATAAAGCGTCTGACCGAGGCCGGCGTGCTCACGGGCCGCCGTCTTGATCTTGATCTGGAAAAACTGGGCTTTGGTGTGACGGTTTTCCTCGGGGTGAAACTCGCCACCAAGGGCCGCGTCAGTCTGGAGGATTTTGAACGCGCGATCACGGCCATTCCCGAAGTGCAAACCGTGCAGCATGTCCTTGGGCTTTACGACTACCGCTTGCGGGTTGTCGCGCGGGATTTGTCCGATTTCGAACGCGTCCTGCGCCGCCGTATCATGACCCTGCCCGGTGTCGGGAATGTCGAGGCCAATGTTCTTCTCTCCGAGGAACGCCGCCCCGGCCCCCTTGCCTAAGGACACATCTTTGCTTGAAAAATACTTCCGCCGGAGGCATCGACCCTAGCCGCGCGCGCCAAGGCCTGCGCGCATCAAGACCCGCCGAACAGGCGCCACTGAATAAAACGCGTTTAACGCCTGCATCCTGAGATCACGTAACCCTTGGGCCTGTACCATCGAGGCGCGGTTGAGCATGTCGATCCCTGTCACGCGGGCCATGATCTCGGGGTGGCGCTTGCGGTGATAGCTTTGCAAAAGATCGCGCCGCCCCGGATCATCGCGGTGGCTTTCAGCCAAATCGAGCAGGATGCGGATATCGGCAAGGCTCATATTGAGGCCCTGCGCGCCAATCGGCGGGGCCACATGGGCGGCCTCGGCAATAAGGGCCACGCGCTCGCCCTCCATCCTGTTTGCGGTCTGGCTGATGATCGGCCAAAGGGTACGGCGCGAGACCAGCGTAAGGGGGCCAAGGATATAGCCCGAGCGCTCGGACATCTCGGTTTCGAAATCTGCGATATCCGCGTCACTAATCCGTTTGGCCTCCGCGCCGCGCTCCATCCAAACCACGGCAGAGCAGGGCCGCCCATCATGATCGGGCAAAGGCACAAGCGTGAAGGGGCCGCCTGTGCGGTGAATCTCGGTTGAGACATTTTCATGCGGGATCGGATGCGTGACCGCAAAGGCAAGCGCCTTTTGGCCGTAGCGTGTGGTCTTCACGGGGATGCCTGCGGCCTCGCGAATGAAACTGTCGCGCCCATCTGCGGCGATGACCAGCTTGGCTTTGACGCGGGTCCCATCGCTCAAGCCAACACGCGCCTCGGCCTCGCGGGTCAGCAGGGTTGTTGTGCTCATCCCTGTTCGAAAATCGACATTGGGCAATTCCGCCAAACGCGCCACCATTTCGCGGCGCAAGAGCCAGTTGGGCAAGTTCCAGCCAAAGGGCAAGTCCGAGATATCGGCGGAATCGAATTCATGCGCCAACCGTGGTTCGGGCATCTCGCCGCCCGCATCGACGATCCGCATCACTTGCAGCGGCGTGGCGAAGGGGGCAAGCCGTTCCCACAGCCCTACGCGGTCTAGGAAATCACGCGAGGGTTGCAAAAAGGCCGTGCTGCGCAGATCGGCACCCTCGGCATCCCTCTCGGTGATGGGGGGGCTTGGATCGACGCAAAGGGTACGAAAGCCTGCGGCCCCGAAGGCAGCGGCGGCTGTCAATCCGGCGACACCGCCACCGGAGACAAGAATATCTGTCTGGATCAAATCACTCATGAGGTCTTAGATAGGCCGCTGAGTGATCGGGTCCAAGCGGCAAACTGACCCGATTGGGCAGCAGCGCCGCAGAAGTATTTTTAAAACGAAGAAAGCCTAGCGGGTGAGGCTTGCCAGAAACCCCGTCAGGTCATCAGTATGGTGGTGGATATGGGGGTGTGGGTCAGGCTCGGGGGCCACGTGAATGGTGCGCATCCCCATGGCATGTGGCTCGACCAGATTGCGGATATCATCTTCAAACATCGCGGCGCGGGCAGGCTCCAGCCCGTCTCGGGCAAAGACGGTGTCAAAGGCAACCCGTTCGGGTTTGGGGCGGAAATTGGCATGCTCGACCCCATAGATCGCGTCGAACAGCCCCGACAGCCCCCGATGACGCAGCACATTTTCGGCGTAATCGGCGGTGCCATTTGTATAGATGATCCGCCGCCCCGGCAGGGCTTTGATCTGTGCGGCCAGTTCTGGGTCGGGATCAAGCACGGTGAAATCGATCTCGTGGACATCGCGCAAGAAAGGCTCAGGCTCGATACCGTGATTATCCATCAAGCCCGCAAGCGTGGTTCCATGTTCGCGCCAATAGCTGTTGCGCAGATGGTCGGCCTCGTCTTTGCCGACCTTCAGGGCGGTCATGACGAAATCGGTCATCTTTATATTGATCTGGTCAAATAGCGCCATTTTGGGCGGGTAAAGCGTGTGGTCCAGATCAAAGACCCAAGTGGCGACATGCGAGAAATCAGTTTGCGACATGGCAGCCTGTGTAGGGCAGGGCAGGGCGGGCGACAAGCGGCGCACTTGCCAAGCGGGGGCTTGCTGCCTAGCGTGGCAGAACGCGATAAGGATTTCTGCTGATGGCCCAACCCAAGCCCGTACAAAAAGACGCCTATGACCTGATATTGGATGCGATTGATCAGGGCACCTATAGGCCCGGATCGCGCTTGGTTGAATCGGAATTGGCCGAGCGGTTCGGCGTCAGCCGCACCCCCATTCGCGAAGCGTTGCAGCGGCTTGAAACCCAGAGCCTTCTGACCCGCGACGGACGCAGCCTGATTGTGGCCTCGTTGGATCATGCGCAAATGGCCGAGCTTTATGCTGTGCGCACCGAGCTTGAGGGGCTGGCCGCGCGCTTGGCCTCACAGCATGCCGCGCGCGAGGAAATCAGGGTGCTGCGCGATATGGTGGAGGCCGATCACGCGCTTTTGGACGACCCGCAGGCGCTGGCACGGGCCAATCGCCGCTTTCATAAACAACTCCATCTGGCCAGCCATAACCGCTATCTGGTGCAGCAGCTTGATCTGGTTCACCGCTCCATGGCTTTGATGGCCTCGACATCGTTGGCGGCTGAAGGGCGTGGCGAAAAGGCCTTGGAAGAGCACCGCGCGATTGTTGATGCCATTGAGGCGCGCAATGGCGAAGCGGCAGCGCAGGCGTTGCGCGATCACCTGTCAACGGCCTTCGAGGTGCGGCTCAAAGAGGAAGCGGGCGCGCTGGCCTGAGGGGCGCTGAAGCGGCCATGGGCCGTCTTGGCCCAGTAAAACGGGCGCAGCGCCATTTCGGCCACGGCCAGATAGGCGGCGGCTGTCGCCAAGGGGAAATAGGCGGCCATAAAGGGAATGAAGCGGCGGTTCTTGCGCAGATGCGGGGCGTCGCAGGCGATGATCATGATCGCCCAATCCAGCACCATGGCAGCTAGAAAGATCAATCCGCAGACCAGAAACTGGGTCGAACTCAGCACATCATCCAATGGGTGGGGCAGGCCAAGCGGGTTCAGCACAAAACTCCAGAGCAGGGGCAGGGTGACAAAGCCCAAGACCGCCCCGATCAATTGAACCTGTAATCCCCAAAACCGCCAAACGCCCAGATCACGCATAAGCGCGCGCGGGTTTCGCATGGCCGTGGCCCATGTCATCGCATAGCCCTTGAGCCAGCGGGAGCGTTGCCTGATCCAAGGCAGCACGGCGGAATTGGCCTCTTCAAAGGTTGTGGTATCGATCAATTCGGTGCGGTAGCCGCGCCTGAACAAGCGCAGGCCAAGATCGGCATCCTCGGTCACATTATGCGCGTCCCAACCGCCGATCTCGTCCAAGACATCGCGGCGGATAAAAACGGTTGTGCCGCCAAGCGGCACGAAAAGGCCCAAACGTGCAATCCCAGGCAGCATCACTCGAAACCAAGTTGCATATTCCAGCGTGAAACAGCGGCTCATGAAATTATGCGCGGCGTTATAGTAATCCAGCCGTCCTTGCACACAGGCTAGATCAGGCGGGGCGGCGGCAAAGGCGCGGATCACGCGCCATATCTGGTCAGGCTCGGGGCGATCTTCGGCGTCATAAATCCCCACAATCGTGCCCCGCGCATAATTGAGCGCGTAATTCAGCGCCCGTGGTTTGGTTTGCGGATGCCCTTTCGGCACGATGATGGCGCGAAAATAGGGTGGCAGATTGCAGGCGGCGATGGCGTCTTGGGTGATGGTATCGCCAGCCTCGACGATTAACATGATGTCCAGCAATTCGGCTGGATAATCCAGTTTCGACAAATGCTCGATCAAGGTGCCTGCGATATCTTCTTCTTGGAACAGCGGCACGAAGATCGAAACGACGGGGCGTCTCCAGAGGGGCGATGGCCGCAATTCGGCCCATTCGGCCTCAACGCCGTCGATCCGCGAGGCCCGCCCGCGCCACATGGAGGCCCCCAAGACGGCCAGCCGCAGCCCTGTATTGGTTAGAAACATAAAGCCCGCAAAGCCGTAAAGGGCGATGGCGGTCGCGGTCGGGGCGAGGGCGAGGCAGGCCAGAAGACCCGCAAGCGCCAGTAGCAGAAATTGGGCCGTTTTCATCCCGTCCCATCGGCGGCAGGACAGCGGTTGCGGGGTCAGGCATTCGGCTTGGCGCGCCAGTTTGTCGCCAAAGGCCCGCCCGAGCGCCCGACGCATTTCGCCGCGAGAGGCCAGCGCCAGAATGATCGGGCCGTCATGATCCAAAGCGCTGCGAATCTTCGGCAGGTTTTCGGGATGGCTGGTCGCCACAACCATCGCGCGCCCCACCCTGCGCAAGGGCAGCGCGGAGAGACGGATCGCGGTGGTGGGGCGGATTTTTCGGGTAAGGGCTGGCTCAATCGGCGCATTGATCAGCGAGATTTGGCGCGTGCGGTGGAATTCGGTCTGAAGGTTGAGCAGGTCTTCCTCGCGGATTAGCCCGCGTGCGAGCAAAAGATCGGCAAGGCCAAGATCTTGATGACGCTCAAGCGCGAGGGCGGCTGCCAGTTCATCTTGGTTGATATGCCCGCGCGCGAGCAGAAGATCGGCCAAACCGCGCGGCTGGCGGCCCGAATTGCGGCTGGCATCACCACCACGATTGCGCGCATCAAAGGAGGCTTGATCCGCTGGCGTTACCAAACGGATCGATGAAAATTCTGGCTGCGCCATGTCTGTCCCCTCGGCCGGATATGGCCAAGGGTGAGTGTGCGCAAAACACAGTTAATGAAGGCTTAACACAGGCTCAGGCGGCGACGCGCGCGCGCATGGCTTCGGCAAAGCGCTCGAACAGGTAATAGCTGTCTTGCGGGCCTGGGCTGGCTTCGGGGTGGTATTGCACCGAGAAGACAGGACGATCCGCAACGCGGATACCACAATTGGAGCCGTCAAAAAGGCTGACATGGGTTTCAAGCACGCCCTCAGGAAGGGATTGGCTATCAACCGTAAAGCCATGGTTCATCGAAGTAATCTCGACCTTGCCAGTGTCGTAATCCTTGACGGGGTGGTTTGCGCCGTGATGGCCGTGGTTCATTTTGACGGTCCGTGCGCCAAGTGCCAAGGCAAGCATTTGATGCCCCAAACAGATGCCGAAAACGGGCAGGTCTTTTTCCAAAATGGCCTTGATCATGGGCACCGCATAGACGCCAGTGGCCGCGGGATCACCAGGACCGTTGGACAAAAACACGCCATCGGGGTTCTGGGCCAAAACATCTTCGGCGGTTGCGGTAGCAGGCAGCACGGTCACGTCGCAGCCCGCACTTGCCAGACAGCGCAGGATATTGCGTTTTGCGCCGAAATCGATGGCCACAACCTTGAAGCCCTCGCCCTTGCGTTCGCTATAGCCCTCGGGCCATGCCCATCTCATTTCGTTCCATTTATAGGATTGCGCGCAGGTCACGTCTTTGGCGAGATCCAGCCCCTCAAGGCCTTTAAAGGCGCGCGCGGCAGCAACCAGCGCTTCGATGTCGAAATTGCCTTCAGGATCATGGGCCAAAGCCACATGGGGCGCGCCTTGTTGGCGGATCGCGCGGGTCAGGCGGCGCGTATCGACACCACCGATGCAAATCCGTCCGCGCTTGGCCAGCCAATCTGTCAACTCACCTGCGGCGCGCCAGCTTGATTGCTCGGTCGGGTCCCATTTGACGACCATGCCCGAGGCAACTGGATCAGCACTTTCGTCATCATCGGCATTGATGCCGACATTGCCGATATGGGGAAAGGTGAAGGTCACGATCTGCCCCGCATAGGACGGATCCGTCATGATTTCCTGATAGCCAGTCATCGCGGTGTTGAAGCAGAGTTCGGCCACCGTTTGACCTGTGGCGCCAAATCCATGGCCGTAGAAGATGGTTCCATCTGCGAGGGCGAGGCAGGCGGTCGGGCGGTCGGTCATCTGGCGACTCCGTCTAGGCTGAGCTTAAATTCGCGGCAAACTATGGGCGGGCGTGCTTGGGGTCAAGGCATGTTGGCGTATGTCTGCCATGCAATGCGGGGGGAGTTGTTGATCACAGGCAGATGCCTTACATGATCACCCTTGAGAGAAAACAGGATTGGACGCCAAAAATGGTTTTGCGAGAACGTATCACTGCGGGCCTGAAAGACGCGATGCGCGAGAAGGATGCAACGCGTCTGTCGACCTTGCGCCTGATCAATGCAGCCATCAAGGATCAAGACATCGCGGCGCGGGCCAAGGGCCAGACTGACGGCGTTGATGACGGCGAGGTGTTGGCGATTCTTGGGAAAATGGTCAAGCAGCGTCAGGAAAGCGCGCGTGCCTATGAAGAAGGCGGGCGTTTGGAACTGGCCGAGAAGGAACGTGCCGAGATCACCACGATCGAGGATTTCCTGCCGCGCCAGTTGAGCGAAGACGAAGTCGCAAGCGCGATTGATGCAGCCATCGCCGAGACTGGCGCGGATTCGATCCGCGATATGGGCCGTGTGATGGGTATCCTGAAAGGCAAATATACAGGCCAGATGGATTTCAGCGCGGCAGGCGGAATGGTCAAAGCCCGTTTGGGATAAGCCGCGTCTTAATACAAAACATCAAAGGCACGCCCTATGATCGGGGCGTGCCTTTTGCGTTCTGCCTCAGGCTGGTGTGCAAGCGCGCTCCAGCATGTCGCGCAGCTCCAACCGCTCGCCAGCGGTTAGGAAGGACCCAAGCTCGATCTCGCGCCCGCTTTGGGCACCGCTTAGCGTGAGGTAATTGGGCACGGGGCCGCCCTTGGTATGGACGCTGAAGCGCACCCAATAGGGGTTTGCTTCCCAATCGCGCATACCGCCCTTGGGGTCGTGATGCTCAACACGCAGGAGGTCATCCCATAGGGTGACTTCCTCAAACAGTTCCTTATCCCGCCAAGACCGTTTCAGTGCGGCCCAGATGCCCCAAAGAGCGGCCAGTATGAAAGGCAGCAGGGCCCAGAACACAGACGTGCCCAACAGGCTGAGAAGCGGCAGCACGATCAGCGATGCCGTGACCCCGATAAACCAGACAAACCCTTCAGGCGTGAGGGATTTGTACGGGGTCAGGATCACCCGAAGGCGGGGTTGGCCTTGTTGGCCACGAGAAAGGGCCCCGAATTCCTCCGGAGCCCCCATCTGTGGCGTTTCAATACGAAACGGCATGTTTTTCCTCAGTGATCGGGCTGCTTATCCCACATCTCACGCGTTGGAAGCTCTTCGAAAGTGTGCTCCGGAGGTGGGTTAGGCAGGGTCCATTCCAGCGTATCCGCATGCTCGCCCCAATAGGCGGGCTCTTCGATCTTACGGCCAGCGAGCAATGTGTAGAACACGATGCCGATGAAGAAGAGGAAGGATGCGAAAGCGATGAAGGCACCGATCGAGCTGACATAGTTCCACTGGGCGAAGGCCTCATGGTAGTCGATATAGCGGCGAGGCATGCCCTGACGACCCAAGAAGTGCTGTGGGAAGAAGGTGATGTTCGCGCCGATGAAGAACAGCCAGAAGTGCAGCTTGCCCGCCCATTCAGGGTACTGACGGCCCGACATTTTGCCGATCCAGTAATAGATGCCTGCGAAGATACCGAAGACGGCACCCAAGCTCATCACATAGTGGAAATGCGCAACAACATAGTAGGTGTCATGATAGGCACGGTCGACGCCCGCTTGGCTCAAGACAACGCCCGTCACACCACCAAGTGTGAAGAGGAAGATGAAACCAATCGCAAACAGCATCGGTGTCTCGAAGGTCATCGAACCCTGCCACATGGTTGCGATCCAAGAGAAGATCTTGATGCCGGTTGGCACCGCGATCACCATGGTTGCGACCATGAAATAGGCCTGCTGGTTCAGCGTCATGCCGACTGTGTACATGTGGTGCGCCCAGACAACGAAGCCCAAGCCGCCAATGGCGATCAAGGCCCAAACCATTGGCAGGTAGCCAAAGACAGGCTTGCGCGCGAAAGTTGCAACCACATGGCTGACGATGCCGAAGGCAGGCAGAACCACGATGTAAACCTCGGGGTGACCGAAGAACCAGAAGATGTGCTGGAACAAGACTGGGTCACCGCCGCCGGCAACATCAAAGAAGCTGGTGCCGAAGTTACGGTCGGTCAGCAGCATGGTGATGGCACCTGCCAGAACGGGCAGGGACAAAAGCAGCAGCCAAGCCGTCACGAAGATCGACCATGCAAAGAGCGGCACTTTGAACATTGTCATGCCGGGGGCACGCATGTTCAGGAATGTTGTGATGATGTTGATCGAACCAAGGATCGAGGACGCGCCCGATACGTGGATCGCGAAGATCGCGAAATCAACCGCGCGGCTGGTTGGCGCATCCTGCCATGAGATTGGCGGATAGAAGGTCCAACCCGGGCCTGCACCGCCGTCAACGAAGACTGCACAGAAAGCCAGCGCCGTACCTGCGACATACATCCAGTAAGACATGTTGTTCAAACGCGGGAACGCCATGTCTGGCGCGCCGATCATCAGCGGCATGAAAAAGTTGCCAAAACCGCCGAACAACGCGGGAATCACCACGAAGAACATCATCAACACGCCATGGCCTGTGATCATGACGTTCCACAAATGACCGTCTGCTGTACATTCGCCGACCGCTGCTGCCGTCAGGCGCGCGCCCTCAACACACATATACTGCACACCGGGCTCCATGAGCTCCATGCGCATGTAAACGGTGAAGATTACGGATACGAGGCCAACGAGACCTGCCGTGAAGAGGTAAAGAATACCAATGTCTTTGTGGTTTGTGGACATAAACCACCGAGTGAAAAAGCTCGGCCGTTCGTGATCATGTCCAGAGATGGCAGCATCGGCCATGTCGATCTCCTGTTCCGATTGTCGTCGCGCAAAGTGGTCTGGCCGCTTTGGCAAATTTTCGTTCCCTGCCGTTCTAATGTGCACTCTGCTCATCCGCAACGCGCAAGCGGTCGCAGGTGTGAGAAAAATTGCCTCAGGCTGCGCGTCGAATTTTCAAGCGATTTCAGCGGGGAAAACTGGCTGCCAACCCCCGTAAAACTTCGCATATTTGGCATATGAAACGCGCAACATTGGCACCTTTCGGGCCAAAGGCTGCACCCATATGCGGATTTACGGGAAGGCCACGCTATAGACAGCGATTCCAAGGATGGCGATCAGCGCTACCAAGGCAAAAACCAGCAAGGCCGCCTCCGTTAGCGCGCCCTTACGGTTGGGTTCTTTGTCCATAACAATCCAAAACATCATTCAACTCGTTATCGCACAGCGGGATTGTGCCGCGCCTTCACTCAGTATCAACGTGTAATCTTTACAATATTTTAACGCGGCGAGAAAAAGGCAGCGGTTTGGAAATTTTCGAACCTTTCAGTGCTCTGTTGCCTCTACGTCAACAAAGACCGCCTCGAACTGCTTTTTCAGCGCGATATCGAGATCATTCATCGTGACGGGCAGGCCCAGATCAACCAGGCTGGTGACCCCGTGGCCCGTGATTCCACAGGGAACGATTCCATCGAAATGGCTGAGCTCGGGCTCCAGATTGATCGAGATGCCGTGAAAGCTGATCCAGCGGCGCAGGCGTACGCCGATTGCCCCGATTTTATCCTCGCGCGGGCTTCCATCGGGAAGCGGCGCTTTTTCGGGGCGCGGCACCCAGACACCTACACGGCCGTCACGAACCTCGGCTGTGACATTGAACTCGGCCAAGGCCGCGATCATCCATGTCTCAAGCTGGGTGACAAAGCGCCTGATATCGCGCCCGCGTTTATTGAGGTCGAGCATCACATAAGCCACGCGCTGGCCCGGCCCGTGATAGGTATATTGCCCGCCCCGTTTGCTGTCATAGACGGGAAAGCGGTCGGGGTCGGTCAGGTCTTCGCGCTTGGCCGAGGTCCCGGCCGTGTAGAGGGCGGGATGTTCCAGCAGCCAGATGCATTCCTCGGCCTCGCCTGCCGCGATTTCGGCCACGCGTTTATCCATGAAGGCCACAGCGTCTTCATAAGGCACAAGCGCGTCTGATGTGATCCATTCGACCATTGCGGCCTCCACTAGCGCGGCAAAAGCCCCGCATCCCTGATGGCAGGCATATGCGTGCGGCTGACGGGAATGTCACCCCCAATGCTCAGGCTCAGGATCGCGCGGTCGCCATCGCGGCGCGCAGCGGCGATGTGATCAAGCGCCACCCAATGCGAGCGATGCACCTGCAGGCCTTTTGCAGGCTCTGCCTCGCGGATCGCGTCTGCAAGGCGGATCAGGACCAGCTCCTCGCCTTTGGTGGTGCGGATGCGGGTGTAGTGATCCTCGGAAGACAGCGCCACCAAAGCCCCGCGCTTGTCCAAGGGCAGGCGGGCCAACAAATCAGGTGCGCGGCGCTCAGATGTGGACGAGGCCGAGAGATGGCCCGAGAGGGTCTGGAAAATGATTGTGATGATCAGCGCGATTGTCACGAATTGTGCCAGCAGGGCGGGCCATTCCGTAAGCGATGGCCAAAAGCCAAAGCTGATCAGGTTCAGCAGCGTGATCACAGGCGTTATGGCAAGGCCCGTTGCTAGCCCCACCACGACCAAGCCAACAGGTTTGGGCAGCTTTGGTGCGACACGCGGCCAAAGGGCCGTATTGACCAAAAACCCTATCGAATAGGTCGAGGCCGACATCACCAGCCAATAGGCAAAGCGCGGCGCAAGCGTCAGCATCTGGCTTGTGTTGAAGGGCCCCAAAATCGCCAGCAGCGCTGAGACGGATCCCAAGATCACAAGAGTCGGCAATTTCGAAAATTGCGCACTCCATTCACGAAGCGCGGATGGCGATTGGTTGTTATTCACGAAGCGGACCCTGCTGTTCACGAAGCTCGGATTGAGACGAGCGCACCCATGGGCAAGTCATAGCCAATCGAAACGAATAAGCCAATATTTCAGAGGTTTCCCAAATGACACTTGCCCCTTTCCTTGACGCTCCCGTCTATATTCAACTCCATGCCAGCACCGCCGCACTTGCTGTTGTGCTTGGCCCATTCGTGATCCTGCGCAATCGCCGTGATCGTCTGCATAAGACGGGCGGATATATCTGGGTGCTGGCCATGTTTGTGGTGGCGGTCTCGTCATTCTGGATTACGGAATTTGGCCTGATTGGCCCGCTCAGCCCGATCCACCTTCTCTCGGTTCTGACGCTTTGGTCGCTTTGGGCAGGGCTGCGCCATGCCTTTGCGGGGCGGATCGATCTGCACCGCAGGGTGTTTCAGAACCTCTACTGGCGGGGGCTGCTGATTGCGGGGCTGTTTAACTTCATGCCGGGACGGGCCACCAACCGCACGGTTTTCCCCGAAACACCTGATGCAGGCTGGGTTGTCATCGCGCTTGGCTTGACGCTGATATTGGGCGATGTGGCCCGCCGTCGTATCCTTGAAATCCGTCTTCAAAGAAACGGCGAAATTTGCCCTTGAGGTGGGCGCGCCCTTGGTCTAGAGAGCGCCTCACCAAGTCATGAGACAGTGCGGTCGTGGCGGAATTGGTAGACGCGCAGCGTTGAGGTCGCTGTGGGGTAACACCCGTGGAAGTTCGAGTCTTCTCGACCGCACCATGCTCTCTTCGACAGAAGAGAGACCAACCTTCGAAAATTGGCATAATACGACAGGTGTTTCGCAGAGACACTGACGCGTTTCATTGCGTTTGAACATCGTCTCGTTTAACCTAGCGCTATCCGAAATTAGCTTGCCGCGTTCTTCCCGCGAAAAAGAAAATTCTGCCTCGCGCCCCGTGATCGGCAAGACAGGTGTTCTTTGCGCGATCCCAACTCGGGTCAGGCTTTCGGCAGAGCGCGCCTTGCGGTGAAAACCTGCCTTGGACTGCAGGCTTTGCAGCGGGGCATGCCCGTTGCCATTGCGCGGTTTCTCACCCAGATGCGGCTCAGATATGTCTTTTCGTTCTCATATGAGGCTTCCATGAAACTCCTGACTTATGCTCTGACCTCCCTGTTCTTGCTGGCAAGCACCGCCATTGCCGAGCTTGGCCCCTTGGCCAGCCCCGAGCAGCTTAATGCCGAGCTTGCAGCAAACTCCGTCACCATCCTTGATATCCGCGCAACCGCCGCGGCCGAGGGTGAGGAAAACGTAAACACCTTTACCGCAGGCCATATCGAGGGTTCGGTCAACGCGCCTTACGGCTTGTTCCGTGGTCCATCTGATAACCCTGGCCAGTTGCGCTCGGATGAAGACCTGACGGCTGTTATACGCCAGATCGGTTTGAGCGATCTGTCCCAGCCTGTCGTGATTTCCTATCAAGGCGCCAATGTGACCGATTTCGGTGCTGCCGCGCGGGTCTATTGGACGCTGAAATCGCTTGGCTTCACTGAGTTATCGATTTTGAACGGTGGTGTGAATGCTTGGGTTGAAGCGGGTTATACCCTCTCCACCGATGCTGTGGCACCTGCGCCAAGCACTCTGTCCGTGTCGATCCAGAGCGATTGGTTGGCCACGGTTGAGGACGTTCAGGCCGTGGTCTCGGGTGATGACACAGCCTTGCTGCTTGATGCCCGCCCTGAAAGCTTCTGGAGCGGTAATTCCAGCCACCCTGCCGCTGCACGTCCAGGCACTTTGCCGCAATCGCAATATTTCGAGCATGCAAATTGGTTCGGCGCAGGCCCTGCCGTAATTGATGCCGAAGCGGTGCGCCTTTTGGCCGAAGCAGAAGGCTTTGCGCAAAACGACCAACTCGTCTCCTTCTGCAATACCGGCCATTGGGCCGCGACCAATTGGTTTGCCCTGTCTGAGCTGGCTGGGATCGAGAATGTAAAACTCTTCCCCGAGTCGATGGTCGGCTGGTCGAATGCAGGCTATGAAATGGCAAACGTTCCTGGTCCTGTCCGCACATTGTGGAACCAGATCAAAAACATCTTCTAAAGGAGAGTGACCCATGGCTGCATCGGCTGACCAAATGTCGATATCCCCAAAGCCATCGTCAAACCTAACGCGTGCCGCCCTGATCGGGGCGGCACTTGTTCTTGTTTTGCTGGTGGCGATGTTTGCGGGCGCGCGTTACGGGCTCTTGCTGTTGATAGGCCTTGGCTTCGGGATGACGCTTGAAGGGCTGCGCTTCGGCTTTGCGGGGCCTTGGCGCGCAATGATCCTGCGCCGTGAACCCGCAGGCCTATTGGCGCAGCTCTTGGCCATTGGTTTGGTGGCGCTGCTGGCTTTCCCGCTTCTGGCCTCCAACGGGGCCGAGTTGGTGGGCGCGCATGCCCCGATTGGCTTTGCGATGGTCGGGGGCGCATTTGTCTTCGGGATTGCGATGCAGATCGTGTTGGGCTGCGGCTCGGGCACTTTGGTCAATGCAGGCAGCGGCAATGCCGTCAGCCTAGTCGCGCTGCCCTTCTTTGCGATTGGCAGCTTTCTGGGGGCCAGCCATCTGGGCTTCTGGACCGATCTGGGCACGCTGCCTGTTGTCGCCTTTTCGGGCAGCACGGGCTTGATGCTGACACTCAGCGCTTTGGCAGCGGTTGCCGTGATCGCCATTGTCATTGGTAAACCCGGAACACGGATGCTGCCGCGCCGTTTGTGGATTGCGGCCGCTTTGATCGCCGCACTTGCCTTGGCAAACCTCGTGGTCGCGGGGCAACCATGGGGTGTGGTCTACGGGCTTGGGCTGTGGGTGGCCAAAGGGGCCAGTGCCTTGGGGGCCGATCTGGGCGCATCGGCGTTCTGGGGCAGCCCTGCCCATGCCGAACGGCTGGCCCAAAGCATCCTGACCGATGTGACCTCCCTGACCAATCTTGGCATCATTGGCGGGGCCTTTGCGGTTGCGGTCTGGAAGGGCGGGCTTGCACAACGCCTGCCCAAACTTCCACCCCGCGCATGGATCGCGACGATCATCGCAGGTCTGGCGCTTGGCTATTCCTCACGGCTGGCCTTCGGCTGTAATGTCGGGGCGTTTTTCAGCGGCATATCAACGGGCAGCCTGCATGGATGGGCGTGGTTTGGCGCGGCGTTTTTGGGCTCGATGATTGGTGTGCGGCTGCGGCCACGCCTTGGTTTGGAGGGGTAGGCATGATGATCGCAACACGGAAATTCGGGGTCGGCATCCTTTTTGCGGTCTTGGCGGGGTTTCTTGCCTTTGACCTGCAGGCCAGCGCCCCCCTGAACCCGTTTCAGGCCCCGCCGATCTTCGCGCTCGGCTCGGGGCAGGCCTCAAGCGGGGCGCATTGTGCAGCGGGGATCGGCGGCAATTAAAGCGAAACGCTTTAAGCCGCCGTTTCCCAAAAAACCTAAAGCGTCGATTTCAGATAGTCGAAATGGCGCGTGGCCATCCCGCGATAGGCATCCCAGCCTTGCGCGGTGTTTTTCGCCACCTCATCCGAGAGCACGGCCAAAGGCTGACCCGTTGAGCGCGCAAGGATCAGCGTCTGCGCGGCTTTTTCGAAGAAATACAGCTCCTCGAAGGCATCCGCCACGCTTTCGCCTGTCACCGTCACACCGTGATTGCCCATGACCAGAACAGGCGCCGCCCCCATGGAGCTGACAAAACGCTCACCTTCCTCGGTGGCATCCGCGATCCCGCCAAATTCCCGATCATAGGCAATCCGCCCGAAGAAGCGCGCAGTGTTGTTATCGATCGGATAGAGCGTCGGATCCTCCAGACAGGAGAGCGCCGTGGCATAGGGTGTATGGCAATGCAGGATGACGCGCGCATGGGGCAATAAGCGGTGCATGGTGCCATGCACCGTCCAAGCCGAGGCATCGGGCGCATTCGGCCCCTCCATCACGCTGGCATCATCGGCATCCAGCAGCAAAAGGTCTTGCGGTTTGATGGTCGCGAAATGCTGCCAGCGCGGGTTCAGCAGGAACTGCTTTCCGTCATCAGATACGGCGGCGCTGAAATGGTTGCCCACGGACTCGCTCCAGCCAAACCTGTGACAAAGCTGGAACGCAGCCGCGAGGTCTTCGCGCAAGGCATTGTCGTTTTGCGAAGATAAATCCTTCATTCCGTGAACCGTCCTTTGCTGACCAAGGCCCGATATTTCGAGCGCATCTCGGCGCGGTCCACATAGGTGCCGCGCAAATACCGCTCACCACTGGTGGCGACATAAGCTTCACGGCCATGTACCACGCGGTGGTTGTCAAATACGATACACTCGCCTGCTTTCAGGGTAAATCGGGTGACAAAGCGCGGGTCTTGCAGCAGTTTTCCGAAACGGCAAAAGGCGGGGTAATAGCTGTCCAGCTGGCTTTGCGGCAGATCGATCATATCAAGTAGATGCTGGCTGATGGTCAGACCCGAGACCTCGCCATGGCTGTCCAACTCAATCACCCGCTGGCGCGCGCGCACGTCAAACCCGTCATGCTCCCAATAAAAGGGGATGTCGATTTCACTGAGCAGCTTGAACCCTTCAGGGTCCAGCTTGCGGAATTCATTGGCCACCGCCGTTCCATCCACAAAGAGGCTTTGCCCCCCCTCTACCGAATTGGCACGGCAATGCAGGAACTGCACCCCGGGCGCGAATTCCTCGGCGGGAACATCGGTGTGCAACTCCAGCGCCTTCGCGGTATAGGCCGCATTGGTGGGCTTTACATGGAGGTAGACGTCAAAAAAATCTCCGAAAAATGTCGGACGAACCTGTCCGATCATATGGGCAAGATCCGTTAATCCCTGATCGGAATTGGGCATATCCTCGACAATGCTGACGCCATCGACAATCAAGGCTTCGATCCATTGCGCCATTTGGGTCTGATCCGTGCTCAAGGCCTCGAAGGAGAACCGCGCCATTTTGCTGTAATGGTCGGAATACCATGCGCGGCGTGGCAAATCGGCAGGATCTGGGCGAGGGCGCCCTGTGGCATAGATCTCAAGACAGTCCAGCGGAAAGCGCGAGACATGATCCTCATCCGCCCAAGTGATCTCCAGATAGTCTTCCAGCAGCGTGGCGCTTGCGGCTTTGGGCGCATGCTCAAGGTGAAAAATATCAAAGCTCCGCTCCCGCGTCACAGGATCGAATGAGCTGGGGCAATTATCGCGCAGCCAGTAATAGTTGAAATACTGATGGCCTGCTTGCGGCAAGGCCAAACTCAGCCCCGTTTCCCCAAGCTCAAACCCTGCCTGCTCCGGTGTTTCTGCGCTGGATGCTGTCAGGATATTCATAGCCTATTCCTTATGTTTTTTTGTGATCTTTAATATTATTTTATTGAAATAAAAGATGTTTTTGACTTATTTTAAATTAAGCAAAGAGTTAAGTTAATGGACCGACTTCCACCCCTGAGATATCTCACAACCTTTGAGGCCATTGCACGGCTTGGCTCAATGCGCGATGCCGCGCGTCATCTCAACGTGTCCCAACCAGCAATCAGCCAGACCTTAAAGGCATTGGAGGATCATGTGGGGGCTGATTTGCTGGATCGCAGCAGGCGCCCCGCGCGGCTGACGGAATTGGGCCAACGTCTGGCCGAGGCCACGCAATCGGGCCTTGGCGTGATCGAGGCTGCGATTGACGAGATCCGAAGCGATGCCTATGCCGACGCGCAACAGATCAATATTGCCTGCACTTTGGGCATGGCGAGTTTCTGGCTCATGCCGCGATTGCCGCTGTTTTACGCCCAACATCCCGATATTGCCGTCAATGTCTCAGCTCCGCCTACAGGATTGCCAACGCTCTTGGGGGGCGCTGATCTGGCTCTACGCTATGGGCGCGGCGATTGGCGAGATGGTGAAAATATCGAGCTTTTTCCCGAACGCATTTGCCCCGTGGGCCATCCTGATCTGGTCACACGGCTGGAGCAGGACAATACAGGCCTAGAGACTGCCCCCCTCATCCATGTGCGCAACGCGCCCAACACGAATTGGGCAGGTTGGAGCGCGTATTTCACCCAACGCGGCTTGCGCCGTCAAAACGGCCCCGAGCGCAGTTTCGACAATTACGTCCATGCCGTTCAGGCCGCCCAAGACGGGTTAGGCCTGATGCTCGGCTGGCGCTCCATCACGGATGATCTGGTCAGAAACGGCCAATTGGTGCCATGGCATGGCGGTGTGATCGATCTTGGCACAGGCTATTTCGCGACATTGTCAGCTAGCGGGGCCGCCAAACCCCAAGCTCGTATCTTTTTCGATTGGCTGATGGAGCAAGGTGAAGGGCATTAGGCAGCACCGCGCCTCACCCTTCATCTTTCCTCAAATACGAAAGGGCCAATCGGCCCAAGCCTGTCTCGATGGCTCAAAATGAGCCTGAGATGCAGGCTCGCCCCTCAGGCGGCCTGATCCAGACCAAAGGCATCATGCAAGGCCTGCACGGCCAGCTCGAGATATTTGCGATCCATCAAGACGCTGACCTTGATCTCGGAGGTCGTGATCACTTTGATATTGATGCCCTCATCGCGCAGGGTCGAGAACATCTTGGCGGCTACGCCTGCATGGCTGCGCATCCCGATCCCTACGATCGAGACTTTGCAAACATCGGTATCTGTCAGCAATTCAACATAATCGATGTCATCGGCCGCTTTGGCCTCGCTCAAGGCTTTTTCTGCGCGCTGGACCTGATCAATCGGCAAAGAGAAGGTCATATCGGTCAGACCCTTCTCCGAGATGTTTTGCACGATCATATCGACATTCACACCTGCCTCCGACAAAGGCCCGAAGATCGCGGCCGCAATACCGGGGCGGTCGGCGACCTCCGTCAGGGTCATTTTTGCCTCATCGCGGGAAAAGGCCACTCCGGCCACGACATTGCTTTCCACGATTTCCTCCTCGTCACAGACCAATGTGCCTGCACTATCATCATTATCTTCGAAACTCGACAAAACCCGCAAACGCACCTTGTAGCGCATTGCCAGCTCCACCGAACGGGTTTGAAGCACTTTCGCCCCGAGGCTTGCCAGTTCCAGCATTTCCTCAAACGCGATCTTGTCGAGCTTGCGCGCTTTGGAGGTGATCCGCGGGTCTGTTGTATAGACGCCGTCCACATCCGTGTAGATATCGCAGCGCTCGGCCCCGAAAGCAGCGGCAAAAGCAACAGCGGTTGTATCCGAGCCTCCGCGCCCAAGCGTTGTGATGCGGCCCTCGGGGCTGATCCCTTGGAAGCCCGCCACCACGGCAACCTTCATGCCTTCGCCGAATTTGGCGAGGATGTTTTCAGGCGGGATCGCCTCGATCCGCGCGCTGGCATGGGCGTCGGTGGTTTGCACCGGCACTTGCCAGCCCTGCCAGCTGCGTGCGGGCACATCCATTTCCTGAAGTGTCAGAGCCATCAGCCCTGCGGTGACATTTTCGCCCGAGGACACGACCGCATCATATTCGCGCGCATCATAAAGCGGCGATGTTTCCCCAACATAGCCCACCAGCTTGTTCGTCTCGCCCGACATGGCCGAGACGATCACGATGACATCATAGCCATTCGCAACTTCACGGCCCACGCGCTTGGCGGCGCGGCGGATACGATCAAGTGTGGCGACGCTTGTGCCGCCGAATTTCATGACCAGAATGGGCATGAGCGTTCCTTCTCTAAAATCGCGGCAGGCTTTACGCTGCGCCGCGCTGAGGTGCAAGGGGGAAGGGCCTGATCGGCTTTTCGTATTTAGAGAAAGATGAAGATCAATAGGGGTGGATACGGCCATCCCATGTGAGGAACTGGCCTGTTGTCTCTAGGCTCAGCTCAGCCAGCCGTTGCGCCAGCCCTTGCGCGGATTGGGTGGTGGTGATGTCAGCCTCCCCGCCGCCCATATCGGTCTGCACCCAACCGGGGTGATAAATGCCGACCGCGATGCCGCGCGGTTTGAGATCGGTTGCCAAATTGCGCCCCAGATTGAGGGCTGCTGCCTTGGAGGCGCGGTAGATATAACTGCCCCCCGGCGCGCGTTCATGCGATGCCATCTGGCTGGAGATGATCATGATCTTGGGCGCATCTGATAGGGCAAGATTTGGCAAAAGGGCTTGAACGGTCAGAAAGACACCCGTGACATTGGCGGCGAAGGTCTCGGCCCAAAGCGGGGCTGCATAGCCTGTCTCAAGGTCTTGGCCCTTATCGTTGTAGATGCCCGCATTGCAGATCACCGCATCAAGCCTTTGGCCGTTTAGGGTGTTTGCAAGGGCGGTAGTAGAGGTGGGGTTGGTCACGTCAAGGGTGAGAAACCCCGCTTTGTCGCGCGCGGTAGGGTGGGTTGTGTGGCCCTCGTGCAAAAGCTGGTCATTCAGTGCGGCCCCGATGCCGCGATTTGCGCCTGTGATGAGAATCTCCATATGCAGCTCCGAATTGTTTTGAGCATCATCCTGCAAGGTAACGCGCGGCTTCTTTTCTGGCGAAGGGTTTCAAACGCGCGCCATGCTCTTCAAGGAAGGCGCGGGTGCGCGGCGCATCCTTGCGGGAGAGATCGCGCAGCCACCACGCAACGGCTTTTTGGATGAACCAATTTTTGTCATCGACATAGCTCGCGCACCAGCCAAGAATCCTGTCGCGGGCAGCCAGTTCATCGGGTTTGGGGAAGCGCGATTTGGTATAGCATAATGTGAAGACAAGCGCCGCACGGCGCGTCCAGAGATGCTCAGAGCTTGTCCAACCCTCGATCTCATCAAGCCGCGCAGGGTTTTGGAGCAAGCGCTTGGTGCCAGCTTGCGCCACAGCATCGGCGATGGCCCATGAATCAAACTCAGGGACGAAGCGGCTGATGGCCTCCCATGCGAGGGCATCATCGGGGCGGATTCGGGCTTGTAAAAACAGCTTGCCGCAGGCGATGCGCGCCTCGAAAATATTGCTGCTCCACAGCGCATCAGAAAGCGCAACGCAGTCCGCCAGTGGCAGCGATTTGCGCCATTGTGTTGCAAGCGCGCTGACCTGCCCGTTGGAGAGGCCCAGATAGGGACGATCCACCTTATGATAGGCGCGCATTTGTTCGGCCCGAACGGGATCGGCTTGCGCGCTCAGCGCGGCCAAGGCCTGCTCGGCGCTCACTCGACCGTCACGGATTTCGCCAGATTGCGTGGCTGGTCGACATCCGTGCCCTTATGAACCGCGGTGTGATAGGCGATCAGCTGCGCGGGGATTGCATAAAGGATCGGCGCGAAAAACGGGTCAATCTCGGGCATGATCAGGGTTTTCCACACACCTTCCGAGGCAATCTCGGCCCCTTGCTTATCGGTGACCAGCATCACTTGGCCATCCCGCGCCATGACTTCCTGCATATTGGAGACGGTTTTGTCGAAGAGCGCGTCGCGCGGGGCCAGAACGATCACAGGCACCTCTTCATCCACCAGCGCGATGGGGCCATGTTTCAATTCACCCGAGGCATAGCCTTCGGCATGGATATAGCTGATTTCCTTGAGCTTGAGCGCACCTTCCAAGGCCATCGGGAACATTGCCCCGCGCCCTAGGAAAAGCACCGTTTGCGCACGTGCCAATTCGGAGGTTTGCTTGGCGATCTGGTCATTAAGCGCGAGCGCCTGATTGATCAGCCCCGGCAGTCCGCGCAGGGTTGCGACCAGCTCGGCTTCTTTTTCGGGCGTGATCTTGCCGCGCTGGCGGGCCGCAAGAATGGCCAGATTTGCCAAGGCGCCAAGTTGGCAGAGGAAGGCTTTGGTTGAGGCCACCCCGACTTCGACCCCTGCCATGATGGGCAGCGCCAGATCACTTTCGCGCGCGATGGAGCTTTCGGCGACATTCACAACCGACAGGATCGTTTTCGCCTTGCCACTGCAATAGCGCAACGCGGCGAGCGTATCTGCCGTCTCGCCTGATTGGCTGACAAAAAGTGCTGTCGAGCGATCTGAGACGGGCGGTTCGCGGTAGCGGAATTCCGATGCGATATCGACCTCGCAGGACAGGCCCGCCAATTGCTCGAACCAGTATTTCGCAACCAGACAGGCGTAATTGGCCGTTCCGCAGGCCACCAATGTCAGACGGTCGGTTTCGCTGAAATCAATCTCGCCTTCCGCAATCTCGACATGATCGCTTGGCGCGTAATGGGCCAGACATTCCGACAGGACCACGGGCTGTTCATGGATTTCCTTGGCCATGAAATGCTTATGTCCTGCCTTGTCGATCTGGGCGGCTTGGGCGGCGATTGTCTTGACCGCGCGGTTGGCGCGGCGGCCCATATCGTCAAATATCTCGGCGCCGTCGCGCGTGATGATGGCGTAATCGCCTTCCTCGAGATAGGTCACTTTATCCGTCATCGGCGACAGCGCGATCGCGTCCGAGCCCACAAACATCTCGCCCTCGCCATAGCCGATTGCGAGGGGGGAGCCTTTGCGGGCGGCGACCATCAAATCGTCTTCACCGTCAAAGAGGAAACATAGCGCAAAAGCGCCTTCGAGATGTTTGAGGGTTTCCACGGCCGCCTCGCGCGGGGACAGGCCTTGCTCCAAAAAGCTCTCGCACAGCTTGGCCACGGTTTCGGTATCGGTTTCGCTCTCGAATGGGCTGCCGCTCAGGCGCGCGCGCAACTCGCGGAAATTCTCGATAATGCCATTATGTACAACCGCCACGCGGCCTGCTTTATGCGGATGGGCATTGGCCTCGGAGGGGCCGCCATGGGTGGCCCAACGGGTATGGCCGATGCCCGCTTTGCCTGCCAAAGGCTCATGCACCAGACGGTCAGACAGATTGATCAATTTGCCAACGGCGCGGCGGCGGTCCAGAACACCGTTTTGAACGGTGGCGATGCCTGCACTGTCATAGCCGCGATATTCTAACCGCTTGAGCGCCTCGACCAAGATCGGGGCGACTTCATGATGTCCCAATACACCAACAATTCCGCACATGGTTAGCTGCCCTTCTTTTTGGTTTTCAATGCCAGCAGATGCGCGCGTAATTTGGCGGCCAGTCCCGGCTTGTTGACTTGTTTGCTGCGCGCAATCGCCATGGCCTCAGCCGGCACATCTTGGGTGATAACAGAGCCCGAACCCGTCAGCGCATCCGCGCCCACATTGACAGGGGCCACGAGCATCGTGTTCGAGCCGATAAACGCGCCCTTACCAATCGTGGTTTTATGCTTCATCACCCCGTCATAATTGCAGGTGATGGTGCCCGCCCCGATATTGGCACCCGCGCCAATCTCGGCATCGCCGATATAGCTGAGATGATTGACCTTGGCCCCTTCGCCAAGATGGGCGGCCTTGATCTCCACGAAATTGCCGATGCGCACATCGTTATCAAGCTCGGCCCCAGGGCGAAGGCGGGCATAGGGGCCGACAACCGCACCGCTGGAGATATGCGCGCCCTCGATATGGGAATAGGCGCGGATCGTGGCATTGGATTCCACCGTCGCCTCGGGGCCGAAAACCACGAAAGGTTCGATCACCGTGTCGCGCCCGATATAGGTGTCATAGGCGAAATAAACTGTCTCAGGCGCAATCAGCGTGACGCCGTTCTCGAAAACCTCGGCGCGTTTGCTGCTTTGGAAAAGCTGCTCGGCGGCGGCCAGTTCAGCGCGGGTGTTGATCCCCAAAGTCTCCGCCTCGGGGCAGCGCACGGCACTGGCCGAAAGACCGCGCTTGCGGGCCAGTTCTGGAACATCGGTCAGGTAATACTCGCCCGCCGCATTGTCATTGCCCACCTCATCCAGAAGCGAAAACAGCGTGGTCGCATCGGCGACAAGAAGCCCTGAATTGCACAGCGTGATGGCCAATTGCTCAGGGCTTGCATCCTTTGCCTCAATAATCCGCTCCAGCGCATCGCCCTGCATCAACAAGCGCCCGTAGCGGCCCGGGTCAGCGGCTTCGAACCCCAGCACAATCACATCGTGATGGGCGCGCGCGGCTTGCATGGACAGCAATGTTTCTTCCGAGATGAACGGCGTGTCGCCATAAAGCACGATCACATCGCCCTCGAACCCCTCAAGGGCGGCTTTTGCCTGCAATACGGCATGGCCTGTCCCAAGCTGTTCGGTCTGGCGGACACAGATCGCGGCGTCTTGATGGGCTGCAACGGCCGCCTCAACCTGTTCTGCGCCATGCCCTGTGACCACAATGATGCGGGCGGGCTCAAGCGCCGCACCTGCGCGCATGGCATGGGCCACCAAAGGCGCGCCACCGATTGGATGCAGCACCTTTGGCAGGTCGGAGTTCATCCGCGAGCCTTGGCCAGCGGCAAGAATAACCAATGCGCAGGGGCGGAGTGTAGACTGCTCTTCAGACATGAATTCTCGGGCTTTCCCTTGTTTGCGATGGGTATTATCCATGAGGGCGCATCGTGCAAGGCCATCAGCGGTCAAATCGCCTTACGCTACATTTCAAAAACGGGCGGAAATTCGCCAATTGGGGTTCAAATGGCTAGAAAAACGGTGATTTTCGATCTGGATGGCACAATCGCCGATACAAGCGGTGATCTGATTGCAGCCGCAAATACCGCTTTTGCGGAATTGGGATATGCCTCCCAGCTCGAGATGGGGCGCGATGATGCAACTGCGGTTGCAGGAGCTCGCGCAATGCTGAAACTGAGTTGTGAACGCCTTGATCTGCCTGATGCGGCCGCCGTGATCGAGAATGGCTTTCCCATATTGCTGCGCGCTTACGGCGATGCGATCGACACCTATACCACCCTCTATCCCGGCGTGATCGAAGCGGTCGAGCGGTTGCACCGCGCCAAAATGGCAGTTGGGATTTGCACCAATAAACCAGAAGCGCTTGCCGTCACCCTGACGCAGCGTTTGGGCATAGCGGGGCTGTTCACCTCGCTTGTCGGGGCTGATACGCTGCCCACCCGCAAGCCCGACCCCGCGCCCTATTTCAAAGCGGTCGAGCAAGCGGGCGGATCGGTCTCCCACTCCACCTTGATCGGCGATACCATCACCGACCGAAAAACCGCCAAAGCCGCGGGCGTGCCCTCAGTGTTGGTCACTTTTGGTCCAAGTGGCCATGCAGTGGCTGATCTCGCGCCCGAGGCCTTGTTGGATCACTATGATGATCTGGACCGCGTTTTGGATATGATCCTTCCCTGATCTTTCATCTTTCCAAAAATACGTAACACACCGCTTGCCATTGACGCGAGACGTGAGGGGGCTAATCCTTCCTTCATGGATATTAAGCCGAGATTCACACGCCCCTTCACCCAGCAAGAGCCGATCCCCGAAGATGGGATCGCGGCGGCGGTCGCGATCATGCGCTCGGGCCGTATCCACCGCTATAACACCATGGGCGAGGAGATCGCCGAGGCCGCCCTTCTGGAAGAAGACTTCGCCGCTTTCACAGGGGCGAAATACTGCCTTGCGGTGACATCGGGCGGCTATGCCATGGGTGCAGCGCTGCGCGCGCTGGAGGTTCAGGCAGGTGATAAAGTGCTCTCCAACGGCTTCACCCTCGCCCCTGTTCCCGGTGCCATCGCCGCGCTGGGCGCCGAGCCTGTTTTTGTCGAAACCACTGAAAGCCTGACCATTGACCTGCCTGATTTGCAGGAAAAGATCGCGCAAAGCGGGGCGAAGGTTCTGCTCTTGTCGCATATGCGCGGCCATATCTGCGATATGGATGCGCTGATGGATATCTGTGACCGCGCAGGTGTGCAGGTGGTCGAGGATTGCGCCCATACCATGGGGGCGGAATGGGCGGGCAAGCCTTCGGGGCGGCACGGGGTGATCGGCTGCTATTCCACCCAGACCTATAAACATATGAATTCGGGCGAGGGGGGCTTTGTCACCTGTGATGATCCCGAACTCATGGCGCGGATGATCATCCTGTCGGGCAGCTATATGCTTTATGAACGCCACCGCGCGGCCCCGCCGCCCGAGGCTTTCGAGCAGATCAGATATTTCACGCCCAATGTCTCGGGCCGTATGGATAACCTGCGCGCCGCCATCCTGCGCCCGCAATTGGCCGATCTTGAGGCCCAGATCACCCGCTGGAATACGCTCTACCGCAGCGTCGAGACAGGCCTGCGCAACACGCCCTCCATGCAGGTGATCGAGCGTGATCCGCGCGAGAAAATCGTGGGCTCCTCCATCCAGTTCCTGCTGCCCGATTGGAACGGTGATGACATCCGCGCCCTAATTGCGGCCTGCGCCACCCGCGGGGTGGAGTTGAAATGGTTCGGCGCGCCCGAGCCTGTGGCCTTTACCTCGCGCTACGATTCATGGCGCTATGCTAAGCCGCAATCACTGCCCCGAACCGACCGTATTCTGGCAGGCCTAATAGATATGCGTCTGCCCCTCACCTTCACCGAGCAAGACGCCGCCCTCATCGCCGAGATTATTCGCGAAGAGGTGATGGCTGCAAAGGGCTAGGGCACGGCTCTAGCCACGTTCCGCAGTAACAAGGCTGGGTTTGCCTATTCCCTAAACGGCCACCGCATGTTGCTTCACGCTTGGGGTGAGATAGCTGTCGAACAGGGATGCGATGACGCGCAGGACAGGCGCGCCTTTGGGGGTGACGGTGATCACACCACCTTCGCGCGTGATCAAACCATCTGTTTCGAATTGATCAATCCGCCCTAGCTGGTCGGCATACCAATTTGCAGATGCGCCAGCGCGGGCGGCCTCAAGGCCCAAATCGACGCGACCATTGCACATCAGTTGCTCGATCACCCGCCCTCTGAGCACATCTTCGCCTTGAAACGCCAAACCCTTGCCGATGGGCAATTCCCCCGCTGTCACGGCGCGGGCCCAAGCCCCAGTTTCTGAAAGGTTCTGCACATAGCCCGATGGCGTCCGCCCAATCGATGTGGCCCCCAACCCCAGCATGGTTTCGGCCTGATCCGTGGTATAGCCCTGAAAATTGCGTCTGAGCTGGCCTGTTTGGGCGGCAATCGCCATCGGGTCCTCTGGCCGCGCGAAATGGTCCAGCCCGATCGCGACATAGCCCGCATCGGCCAAGGCGCTGGCGGCCATCTGAGATTGCGCAAGCCGTGCGGCGGTATCGGGCAGGGCCGCTTCGTCGATCAGCCTTTGCTTCTTGGCCATCCAAGGCACATGGGCATACCCAAAAAGCGCGATACGGTCGGGCTGCATCTCGAGGCAAAGATCGATTGTCTTGAGAAGGGTCTGAACGCTTTGGTGGGGTAAGCCATAGATAAGGTCGAAATTGATGCCCGTGACCCCCGCCGTGCGCAACCCGTCAACGCTGGCGCGCACCATATCGGGTGGCTGCACACGGTTGATGGCTTTTTGCACCTTGGGGTCAAATTCCTGAACGCCGAAACTCGCACGCGTAAAGCCCAAATCCCCGATCCGCCTGATCATCTCGGGGGTGAGGGTGCGCGGGTCGCTCTCGATGGCCAGTTCGGCATCGGCTGTGATCGTGAAATGCTGGCCTATGACCTCCATCGCGCGGGCAAGATCATCGGGGCGCAATGCAGTCGGCGTGCCGCCGCCCCAATGCAGATGCGATATCTTCATCCGCGCAGGCAAATGCGCTGCGACCAGCGCGATCTCCTCGGTCAGTGTTTTGGCATATTGGGCAATAGGCGCCTCGCGCGTGGCCAGTTTCATATTGCAGCCGCAATACCAGCATAGCGCGCGGCAAAACGGGACATGGAGATAGAGCGATACGGGGTCCTCAACCGGCAAATCGCCTAGCCAGTCGGAATAGGCGCGCGCCTCGAACTCTTTCGAGAAATGCGGGGCGGTGGGGTAACTGGTATAGCGGGGCACATTCTGCCCGAGATAGGATTTCAGCGGTTCGGTCATGATCTGGCAGCTCCCCTGTTACGCGCGCGGCCTTAGCTCTGGGGATAAGGCCTATAGAACTGGGCGCGCGCGAGTTTTGATCTGCATCAAGAGCGTGGAAGAAAATTCCACCTTTGAACCCGCCGCGCGACATGACGGTCTTGCTTGGTCTCTTTTTTGCGCAGGTCACCTGTAGGTTTGACACAGGTCAAAGCGGGCTTTCACCCAGTTCGGTAGCCAAACCCTATGTTGGAAAATCTGATCGAATATTATGGTGAAGGCGTGCTGCTGGTGGCGCTTGGCGGGATCGTCGGGATGGCCTTTGGCGCGGCCGCGCAACATTCACGCTTCTGCTTGCGCGCCAGCACGGTTGAATTGGCCGAAGGGCAATTGGGCCCAAGGCTTGCGATTTGGTTGATTGCCTTCTCGGCGGCGGTTGCCTCGGTGCAATCGGCGATCTGGCTGGGCTGGCTGGATGTCAGCGAAACCCGTCAAATCATCAATACTGGCAGCATGTCAGGGGCGATCATTGGCGGGCTGATGTTCGGGGTGGGCATGATCCTTGCGCGCGGCTGTGCAAGCCGCCTGCTTGTCCTCTCGGCAACGGGAAATCTCAGGGCGATTGTTACAGGCCTGGTGCTGACACTTGTCGCGCAATCCGCTCTGCGCGGTGTGCTTGCACCTGCGCGCGAAAGGCTGGCGATGCTCTGGAGCGTGCAGGGGGGCGCGTCGCGCGATCTTTTGGCACAGTTTGGCCTCAGCAATGGCATGGCCGCGATGATCGGGTCCGCCGTTCTATGTGCCGCGATTATCTTTGGGATGAAGAAGGGCCTGCCCGCCACGCGGATCATGGCCGCGCTGGGCGTGGGGCTTGCCGTGACGCTGGGATGGCTCGGCACTTATGCGATCGCGTCCAATTCATTTGAGGTTATCGCCATATCCTCGATCACCTTCACAGGGCCTTCGACCGATACTTTGATGGGGCTTGTGAATAGTACCTCCTTGCCCTTGGTCTTTGGTGTGGGGCTTGTGCCGGGTGTTTTTATCGGGTCGGGGGTGATGGCCTTGATCACGAAAGAGGCGCGCATCCAGCGTTTTGGCCCCGACACCCCGATGGAGAGTTATCTAATGGGCGCGGCGCTTATGGGCTTTGGCAGCATGCTGGCGGGGGGATGCGCGGTTGGGGCGGGCATGTCGGGCGGTGCGATTTTCTCCTCTACGGCTTGGGTTGCGGTGGGCTGCATGTGGATCGGTGCCATGGCAACGCATTCTGCTTTGCGCCTGCGTATGGCGGCGCAAATGGCTTGAGGCGCTTGTTTGACCCGAAAGGGCACCCTGCAATCTGGCTTGGTTTTTACACAAGGCCCAAGCATCCTCCGCAACGTAAATTTTGACTCACGGCGGCCTCTCCGTTATTAAATGAACAGTCGTTCAATTACGGGAGGGTTGGCGCAGTGTTTACCGCATCGATGACATTTGACCTAGGCGAAGACGTGAATGCGCTGCGCGATATGGTGCATCGTTGGGCGCAGGAGCGCGTCAAACCGATGGCTGCCGAGATCGACAAAAGTAACAGCTTCCCGTCCGAGCTGTGGCGCGAGATGGGCGAATTGGGCCTTTTGGGCATCACCGTTCCGGAAGAATATGGCGGGGCGGGCATGGGCTATCTCGCGCATGTGATTGCCACTGAGGAAATCGCGCGCGCTTCGGCTTCGGTTTCATTGTCTTACGGCGCGCATTCCAATCTTTGCGTGAACCAGATCGCGCTTAATGGCACGGATGCGCAGCGGCAGACCTATTTGCCCGGTCTGGTGTCGGGCGCGCATGTTGGTGCGCTGGCGATGTCCGAGGCGGGGGCTGGCTCGGATGTGGTGGGGATGAAAATCCGCGCCGAAAAGCGCAATGACCGCTATGTCCTGAATGGCACGAAATACTGGATCACCAATGGCCCCGATGCCGATACGCTGGTGGTTTACGCCAAAACCGATCCTGATGCGGGTAGCCGTGGCATCACGGCCTTCCTAATCGAGAAATCGATGAAGGGGTTTTCCACCAGTGCGCATTTCGACAAGCTGGGGATGCGCGGCTCCAACACCGCCGAACTGGTGTTCGAGGATGTCGAAGTCCCCTTCGAGAATGTCTTGGGCGAGGAAGGGCGCGGCGTGGCTGTGCTGATGTCAGGCCTTGATTACGAGCGCGTGGTCCTTTCGGGCATCGGCACAGGGATCATGGCCGCCTGTCTGGACGAGATCATGCCCTATATGGTCGAGCGCAAGCAATTCGGCCAAAGCATCGGCAATTTCCAACTGATGCAGGGCAAAATTGCCGATATCTATACCAAGATGAATTCCGCACGCGCCTATGTCTATGAGGTCGCCAAGGCCTGCGATCGCGGTGAGGTCACGCGGCAGGATGCGGCGGCTTGTGTGCTCTATGCCTCGGAGGAGGCGATGGTGGTCGCGCATCAGGCGGTGCAGGCCATGGGCGGGGCTGGTTTTATGAATGACAGTGCCGTCAGCCGCCTGTTCCGCGATGCGAAATTGATGGAAATCGGGGCTGGCACCTCGGAAATTCGTCGCATGTTGGTTGGCCGCGAATTGATGGCCTCTATGTCTTGATGCATGCTGGGAGCGTGATGCGATGATCGCATATCTGGCACAGGAAAAAGGGCAAGCACATGCCACGCAATATCGCGCTGAGTTTGGCGGTGATCTGTGGATTGGCAGGTCTCTTGGCGCTTTGGGTTGGCTTGCGCCATATCCCGCCCTCCGAGACCGAGATCATCACACGCATCGCGCAGGCCTATGTCGCGGATACGGGCGGCGCGCTGACCGATTGCTATGCGCGCCCCTCGGCGCTGGAGCAGGTGCGCTTGGTCGTGTTCTGCGAAGGGCCCGAGCAGAGCTTTGCCTATCCGGTCGACGATCTGGGGCGATTGCTGGAGATCGAGCCCGATATTCTGGATGGAGCACCACAGACCTGAGAGGGGTGCCCGCATGTTGACCCGCGCGCCCTATGAGCAGCTCTATCACGGGTTTGAATGGGATTTGCCCGCGCAATTGAATATGGCTGCCCAAGTTCTGGACCACCCTGCGCAGGCTTTGGCGATCCGCGATCTTGGGGCGGGGCAGGATGTCAGCTATGGCCAATTGCGCGATATGGCAGGCCGCTTGGCCGCAACGCTGCAGGAGCGCGGGGTGCGTCGTGGTGACCGCGTTGGCGTGTTGCGTTCACAGGATATGTATTGTGCGGCAGCCCATATCGCGATCTGGTGGATTGGCGCGATCTCGGTGCCCCTGTTCAAACTATTCAAGACCGATGCGCTGCGCACAAGGCTGGACGATAGTGGCGCGCGCTGCGTGATCACGGATGCGCAAGGGCGCGATATGCTGGCGGATTTTGATCTTGATATCGTGCTGCCAGAAGAGGAGCCGCTTGCCGCAGACGCGCCTGAAATGGTGCAAACGAGCTGCGAGGATGCGGCGGTTCTGATCTATACCAGCGGCACAACAGGCAGCCCGAAAGGCGCGTTGCATGGCCACCGCGTGCTGACGGGCCATCTGCCCGGTGTCGAGATGAGCCATGATTTTCTGGGCGCAGCCGATGATATGATCTGGACCCCAGCCGATTGGGCGTGGATTGGCGGATTGTTTGATGTGCTGATGCCGGGGCTTGCCTTGGGTGTGCCCGTGGTTGCAGCACGGCTGGAGAAATTCACGCCCGATGAGTGTGCGCGCATCATTGCGCAGGCCAAGATACGCAATGTGTTCTTCCCGCCAACTGCTTTGCGCATGCTCAAGGCGGCGGATGTCGAGATTGGCGGTTTGCGCTCGGTCGCCTCAGGGGGCGAGCCTTTGGGCGAGGAGATGCTGGCTTGGGGGCGGCGCGCCTTCGGGCTTGAGATCAATGAATTCTACGGCCAGACCGAATGCAATATGATCGCCTCATCCTGTGGCGCGATTTTTCCCGCGAAAGGCGGCTGCATCGGCAAGCCTGTGGCTGGACATGATTTGGCGGTGATTGATGCCGAGGGCCAGCCCACGAAAAGCGAGGGCGATATTGCCGTGCGGCGCGGCTCGGCCTCGATGATGCTTGGCTATTGGCAAAGGCGTGAGGAGACCGCGCAGAAATTTTGCGGCGATTGGATGATCACGGGGGATCGCGGAATTTGGGATGGTGACTATCTGCGCTTTGTCGGGCGCGAGGATGATGTGATCACCTCCTCGGGCTATCGGATCGGCCCTGCCGAGATTGAGGATTGCCTGCTCACCCATCCTGCTGTGGCGACTGTCGGCGTGGTCGGCAAACCCTGCGCGCTCAGGACCGAGATTGTGAAGGCCTATGTGGTCAAAAAACAAGGCGCAGAGGCGAGCGAGGCGGAGTTGCAGGACTGGGTCAAATCGCGTTTGGCGGGCTATTCCTACCCGCGCGAGATTGCCTTTCTGGAGGCCTTGCCGATGACGGTGACGGGCAAGGTGATCCGCAAGGAATTGAAAGCCCGTGCAAGCGCGGAGCCGCGCGCATGAGCGGGCGAGAGATCAAGACAAATGCAACGGGGCGCATGATATGAAACTTACATCAAATATCCTGACAGGTTCGCAAGAGTTCCAAGCCAATCGCGCGGCCCATCTGGAGGCGCTTGGCGTGGTGGCAGAGGCCGCGGGTTTTGCGGCACAGGGCGGCGGCGAGAAATCCCGCGCCCGCCATGTCAGCCGTGGCAAAATGCTCCCGCGCGAGCGTGTGGCGAATTTGCTGGATGCGGGCTCCCCCTTTCTGGAGGTGGGGGCCACAGCTGGCCACGGGATGTATGACAATGCAGCCCCTTGCGGCGGGGCGATTGCAGGTGTGGGCCGTATCCATGGCCAAGAGGTCATGGTTCTGGCCAATGACGCGACGGTCAAGGGCGGCACCTATTTCCCGATCACGGTCAAGAAACATTTGCGCGCCCAAGAGATCGCCGCGCAATGCCATCTGCCTTGTATCTATCTGGTCGATAGCGGCGGCGCGAACCTGCCCCAACAGGATGAGGTCTTCCCCGACAGGGATCATTTCGGGCGTATCTTCTATAATCAGGCGCGGATGAGTGCGGCCAATATCCCGCAAATCGCGGTTGTGATGGGCAGTTGCACGGCGGGCGGGGCCTATGTGCCTGCGATGTCGGATGTCTCGATTATTGTTAAGGAGCAGGGCACGATTTTTCTGGCAGGCCCGCCTTTGGTCAAGGCGGCCACGGGCGAGGTGGTCAGCGCCGAGGATCTGGGCGGCGGCGATGTGCATACGCGCCTGTCGGGTGTGGCCGATTATCTGGCCGAGGATGACGCGCATGCGCTGGCTTTGGCGCGCCAAGCCGTGGCGCAATTGAACCGCCGCAAGCCCATGAGCGTCGACTGGCAAAGCCCTGAAGCGCCTGCCTATGACCCCGAAGAGATTTTGGGCGTGGTGCCCGCCAGCCTCTCCACCCCTTATGATATCCGCGAGGTGATCGCGCGCGTGGTGGATGGCAGCCGCTTTGATGAATTTAAAGCCCGTTTTGGGGAAAGCATCGTCACGGGCTTTGCCCATATCTTGGGCTGCCCTGTCGGGATTGTGGCCAATAACGGGGTGTTGTTTTCGGAAAGTGCGCAGAAAGCTGCGCATTTTGTCGAGCTGTGCAGTCAGCGGAAAATCCCCTTGGTCTTTTTGCAAAATATCACCGGTTTCATGGTTGGTCGGCGCTATGAGAATGAGGGGATCGCGCGCCATGGGGCAAAGATGGTTACGGCTGTCGCCTCGACCGAGGTGCCCAAAATCACCATGCTGGTTGGCGGCTCATTCGGGGCGGGGAATTACGGCATGGCAGGGCGCGCCTATAGCCCGCGCTTCCTGTGGTCTTGGCCAAATAGCCGTATCTCGGTCATGGGCGGGGCTCAGGCGGCAGGTGTTCTGGCCACGGTCAAGCGCGATGCTTTGGAACGGGCAGGGCAGGACTGGTCCGCCGAGGAGGAGGCCGAATTCAAGCGCCCCACCATTGAGATGTTCGAAGAGCAGAGCCACCCTCTCTATGCCTCGGCACGGCTTTGGGATGACGGGGTGATTGACCCGCGCAAAACGCGTGAGGTCTTGTTCCAATCGCTCTCAGCCGCGCTTTGTGCGCCGATCCCCGAAACCCGTTTCGGCGTGTTCAGGATGTGAGGCTGAGATTTCGTATTTTTGGAAAGATGAAGACGCACGCGTGAGGGAGAGACGATGTTTCGCAAAATACTGATCGCCAATCGGGGTGAGATTGCCTGCCGTATTATCGAGACGGCGCGGGCCATGGGGATTGGGACGGTGGCGGTCTATTCCGATGCGGATGCGCGCGCGCGCCATGTAGCGATGGCCGATGAGGCCGTTCATATCGGCGGGGCGAAACCCTCTCAGAGTTATCTGCGAAAGGATGCACTTATTGCCGCGGCGCACAGCACAGGCGCGCAGGCAATCCATCCAGGCTATGGGTTTTTGTCGGAGAACCCTGACTTTGTTGAAGCGGTTGAAGCCGCAGGTTTGGTTTTTGTGGGGCCATCGGCGGCGGCGATCCGTGCCATGGGTTTGAAGGATGCGGCCAAAGCCTTGATGGAGAAGGCAGGGGTTCCTGTCGTGCCTGGTTATCACGGGGCGGTTCAAGACGCGGCGCATCTGGCTGAGCAGGCCGCCTTGATCGGTTATCCCGTTTTGATCAAGGCCGTGGCAGGTGGGGGCGGCAAGGGGATGCGCAAGGTTATGGCGGCGCAGGATTTTGCCGAGGCGCTGGAGAGCGCGCGCGGCGAGGCGGCGACCGCTTTTGGCAATGATGATGTTCTTATAGAAAAGCTGGTTTCCAAGCCGCGCCATATCGAGGTGCAGGTCTTTGGGGATGGCGAGAGCGCGGTGCATTTGTTCGAGCGGGATTGCTCGTTGCAGAGGCGCCATCAAAAGGTGATCGAAGAAGCGCCATCACCTGGCATGACCCCCGAGATACGCGCGGCGATGGGGCAGGCGGCGGTGCGCGCGGCTGAGGCGATCGGCTATGCAGGGGCGGGTACGGTTGAGTTCATTGTGGACGGGGCAGACGGGCTTCTGCGCGATGGGTTCTGGTTCATGGAGATGAATACGCGGCTTCAAGTCGAGCATCCTGTGACCGAGGCGATCACGGGTATTGATCTGGTCGAATGGCAATTGCGCGTGGCTGCTGGTGAGGCATTGCCTCTGCGACAGGAGGATTTGACGCTTGCGGGCCATGCCTTTGAAGCGCGGCTTTATGCCGAGGATGTGCCCAAAGGGTTTTTACCTGCGACAGGCCGTCTGACGCATCTGCAGTTTTGCGAGGCTGCCCGCAATGACACGGGCGTGCGGCAGGGAGATGAGATCAGCCCGTGGTATGATCCGATGATCGCGAAAATCATCACTCATGGTTCGACACGCGAAAGCGCCTTGGCTAAATTGCAGCAGGCCTTGGCGCAGACGGAAGTGGCGGGATCAGTCACAAATCTTGCCTTTCTGCGGCGTTTGGCAGGCCATGCAGGCTTTGGGCGCGGTGAGGTTGATACCGATCTGATCGAGCGTGAGGGCGCGGCTTTGACGGAGGCCCCCCAGCCTTGCAGCCGCACCAAAGCGCTTGCCGCGCTTGGCGCAATGGGGCTGGATGCCGAAGCCTCCGCTTCGCAAGGCTTTCACCTATGGGACCCGCTGCGCCAAAGCGTGAGACTGCTGCATGAAGATGAGATTATCGAGGTGGGCGTTGAAACTTTGGGGGCCAGCCATTTCCTCGTTCATCTGGACGAGACCAGCCACGAGATCACGCGCGAGGATGCGTGGTATGTGGATGGCGCGAAAACGCAGGCCGCGATTGTGACCCATGACGCAGGGGTTTCGGTGTTCTGGGGCGATGGTTATCATTTTGCGCGGGTCGATCCCCTTGAGGTTGCAGCAAGCGCCAATGAAGGCGAGGGCCGCGTGACGGCCCCGATGCCGGGACTGGTGAAAGCCATCTTTGTGGGTGAGGGGCAAAAAGTGGCCCAAGGTGACCGCTTGGCCGTTCTGGAGGCGATGAAGATGGAGCATAGCCTGATTGCGGGGCGTGACGGTGTGGTTGACCAGCTTTTGGTGCAAGCGGGCGATCAGGTTGAAGCAGGTGCACCCATGATCACACTTGAGGAGGAGGACTGATATGATCCGTTTGCATCATTGCGCACAGACGCGCTCCATGCGTTCGCTTTGGTTACTGCATGAATTGGGCGTGCCTTTTGAGTTGGTGGATTGGCCCTTTGACAAGAGCCTGCGTAGCCCTGAATTCCGCGCGCTCAATCCTGCGGGCCGCGTGCCCGCCTTGGAAATTGAGGGCGAGACTTTATGGGAGACAGGAGCGATTGCAGAATTTCTATGTGATCGCTTCCCTGAGGCGGGGTTTGGTCGCAACGCGGACGATCCCGAGCGCGGGCAATGGCTGGTCTGGCTGCATTTCTCCGAGACAATCAGCCAGCATGCCGCCGCCCTGACACAGCAGCATATTGTGCTCTATGAGGACCACATGCGCTCGCCCCTGATCATGGATCTTGAGGCCAAGCGTCTTGCCAAATGCTTTAGCGTGGTTGAGGCGCGTTTGCAGGGGCGGGAGTATCTGCTGGATGGCGGGTTCTCGGCGGCTGATATTGCTGTGGGGCAAGCCATTTATATGGGCCGCCATTTTGCCAAGCTTGACCCTTTTCCAGCCCTGCAAGACTGGTATGAGCGGATCACAGCGCGCCCTGCTTTTATGGCCAGCCGCCCGATTGACGGGGCAACGCGGCTCTATACGCGTGACTATTACGCGCCTTGGCCGCTTGAGGCATGAGCGGTGGGTGCTGAGAAGGGATGAGACGGCCATGAAGCCATATGTCGAGATATTCGAGGTTGGGCCGCGCGACGGGTTGCAAAACGAGACCCGTGCGATTCCCACGCGCGAAAAGATCGCTCTGATTGATCTGTTGTCTCAGGCAGGATTTCGGCGCATCGAAGTGGCCAGTTTCGTAAGCCCCAAATGGGTGCCGCAAATGGCCGATAGCGGGCAGGTTTTGGCAGGCATCAAACGCGGGCAGGGAATATCCTATGCCGCGCTGACGCCCAATATGAAGGGGTTTGAGGCCGCGATTGCCGCGCGGGCTGATGAGATTGCGATTTTTGCCAGCGCCTCGGAAGGGTTCTCTCGGGCCAATCTCAATGCCAGTATCGAAGACAGCCTTGCGCGCTTTGCCCCCGTGGCTGAGGCGGCCAAGGCCCATGACTTGCCGATGCGCGGCTATGTCTCTTGCGTCACTGATTGCTCCTTTGACGGCGCGGTTGCCCCGCAAGAGGTGGCCCGCGTTGTGGCGGCTTTGCGGGATTTGGGCGCTTATGAAATCTCGCTTGGCGATACAATCGGGCAAGGGCGGCCCGAGCGGGTAGATGCGATGCTGCAAACCGTCTTGGAGGAGATGCCTGCGCCCCGTCTGGCAGGGCATTTCCACGATACAAGCGGGCGGGCGCTCGAGAATATCGAGGTCTCTCTGGCGCGGGGGCTGCGCGTATTCGATGCCTCGGTCGGGGGTTTGGGGGGCTGCCCTTATGCGCCGGGTGCGCAGGGAAATGTCGCGTCCGAGGCGGTGGCCTTGCGGTTGGATGCATTGGGCTATGAAACTGGGCTGGACGGGGCGGTTCTGGCCCAAGCGGCAGAAATGGCGCGCGCCATGCGTGGGCCGCAAGAAGAGGGCGGAAGATGACGACAATCAGGATCGACAGGGATGCGTGCGGGGTGGCCACCCTGACTTTGGCGCGGCCCGAGAAGCATAATGCGCTCAACGCCCAGATGATTGCAGACATAACCCAAGCCGCCACTGATTTGGGCGCTGATCCCAAGGTGCGCGTGGTGGTGCTGACGGGCGAGGGCGCCAGTTTTTGCGCGGGTGGTGATCTGACTTGGATGCGCGAGCAGATCGAGGCGGATGGCCCGACCCGTGCGCGCGAGGCCCGCAAGCTGGCCGATATGCTGGGTGCCTTGGACCGTATGCCCAAACCTTTGGTTGGCCGCATTCAAGGGCAGGCCTTGGGTGGCGGGGTCGGGATGATCTCGGTCTGTGATGTCGCGATTGGGGTTGAGGGTGCCAAATTCGGGCTGACCGAGGTGCGCCTTGGTTTGATCCCTGCGACCATCGGGCCTTATGTGGTGGCGCGGATGGGGCCTGCGAAAGCGCGGCGGGTGTTTTTCTCGGGCCGTGTCTTCGGCGCGGCAGAGGCGCAGGACTTGGATTTGCTGGCGCGGGTCGTGGCACCAGATGAACTGGATGCAGCGGTTGAGCGCGAGATCGCCCCTTATCTGTCTGCGGCACCTGCGGCCGTGGCCGCGGGCAAGGCTTTGGTCGCCCGTTTGGGGGCCCCTTTGGATGAGGCGGCCATCACTGCCAGCATCGAGGCCTTGGTGGATCGTTGGGAACATCCCGAGGCCAAAGAAGGCATCGCGGCCTTTTTCGAGAAGCGCAAAGCCGATTGGATGGAATAGTCCGATTTTTTCAATTGTCTTACATTTGGATTTTCAAATCCGAAAATCCTGCTAGGCTGCTCTCCTGACGCTGGACCACAACCAGCGCAAGGGAGGACATATGACTGCATTTGAAAGCCTGCATGGCACGGTTGCATTGCGCGATATCTCGGTCACGGAACGTTTGTTCGAAGGTCTGGATGCACGCGGCGATGAGGTGGCGCTGATTGAGGGGCCGACGGGGCGAAGCTTTACGGGCAACGCGCTCAAGCAGCAGATACAGGCACTGGCGGGCGGGCTGGCATCCGAAGGGCTTGCACCTGGCAAAGTGATCGCGCTTTTGGCGCCCAATATGCCTGAATATGTCCTCGTGTTTCACGGCGTGGCCTTTGCGGGTGGAACCGTCACGACGATCAATCCCACCTATACCGCGCCAGAAATCCGCCACCAATTGCAGGATTCGGGCGCTGTCATGATGGTGACGATCCCCGCTTTTGTGGATGTTGCGCGCGAGGCGATGGAGGGCACGGAGGCGTCTGAATTGGTCGTGATCGGCGGCGCGGATGGTCTGCGCGATCTTAGCGATCTGATGGGCGAGCCTTTGGCCGATCAAGCCCCGATTGTGGCCACGGAAAACATCGTGGTTCTGCCCTATTCATCAGGCACCACGGGGCGGCCCAAAGGCGTGATGCTGACCCATCGCAATCTGGTGGCGAATGTAGATCAATCGGCGGTGATCTCTCGGATCAAACCGCATGACACGGCGATTGCCTTCCTGCCCTTCTTTCACATCTATGGCATGACGGTTTTGATGAACCTGTTCCTGTCCGAGGGCGCACGCATCGTAACCATGCCGCGCTTTGATCTGGAGCTGTTCCTTAAACTGGTGGATGAGCATCAGGCCACGCGGCTCTATATCGTGCCGCCCGTGGCTTTGGCTTTGGCCAAGCATCCTTTGGTCGATCAATTCGATCTGTCTTCCGTCGAGGAGATTTTCTCGGGCGCGGCGCCGCTTGGGCCTGAAACCGAGGCTGCGGTTGGCACGCGTTTTGGCGCGCGCTCGGTCCAAGGCTATGGGATGACGGAACTCAGCCCGATCAGCCATATGACCAACGCGCCCGATATCCGTCACGGTTCCAGCGGGCAGGCGGTGCCTTCCACCGAATGCCGCATCGTGGACCCCGAGACAGGCAAAGACTTGGGGCCGGGCGCGGAAGGCGAGCTATGGGTGCGCGGGCCGCAAGTGATGAAGGGCTATCTCAACAACCCAAGCGCCACTGCCGAGACCAAGACCGAGGACGGGTGGTTGCGCACAGGTGATCTGGCGGTGATTGATGAGGACGGGTTCATGTTCATTCGTGACCGTTTGAAAGAATTGATCAAATACAAAGGCTTCCAAGTTGCACCTGCCGAACTGGAAGAGATTTTGATCAATCACGCTGATATCATCGATGCCGCCGTTGTCGGTAAGGCGGATGAGGAAGCGGGGGAGTTGCCAATCGCTTTCGTAGTGATGCGCGAGGGCGTCACAGGAGATGCAGGCGTGATCACGACTTATCTTGAAGGGTGCTTGGCGAAGTATAAATTGCCCGCTGAAATCCGCTTTGTGGATCAGGTGCCAAAATCAGCCTCGGGCAAAATCCTGCGCCGTTTCCTGCGCGATGAATTGCGCGCAGAGGCGGGGTGACAGGCGGCTTGGGGCAGCATCAGGCGGCAAACATTGTTACGGCATTGCGCCCCTCGGCTTTCGCGCGGTAGAGCGCGCGATCGGCCTGTTCAAGCAATGCTTCGGCACTGTTGGTCTGCCCTTGGGTCAGCGCGATCCCCACGCTCAAAGTCACACGGATTTGGGGGCCGCCTGCGGAGAGTTGAATAGGCTCGGCCCCGACGGCATGGCGCAACCGCTCTCCGATATCAAAGGCTATGGCGCGGTTTGCACCATTGAATGCCAGCAGAAATTCCTCTCCGCCGATCCGCGCCAGAAGATCGGTGTTTTGCGTATGGGCCGAGAGGCGGCGCGCGATGGTGGCCAGAACCTTATCGCCCGAGGCATGGCCAAAGCGGTCATTGATCTGTTTGAAATGGTCCAAATCCAGCATCATCACCGTCAGGCCTGCACCGCTTTGCCCCATTTTTTCAAGGTGATGCATGGCGTATCGGCGGTTATGCAGGCCCGTGAGGCTATCGGTCACCGCCATCTCAAGGCCTTCCTGAACGCTTGCCTCCAGACGGTCGGTCTGGCGCTTGCGTCTGAGTTGATGCGCAACCCGCAGAACCAGTTCATCGCGATCCAGCGGATGATAAAGGATATCGCCCGCGCCAAGATCAAGCGCCATGGCCGCGCGCTCCGTGTCCCCTTCGGGCAGCAGGATTATGGTCTGTGCCGAACAGCGATGCCCGCGTGAGCGCAGATCAGCCAGAAGGCGCAGCCCGTCATTCCGCTCGACCAGATCGACGGGGATGATGAAGATATCGGGCATCAAACGGTCAGACAGTTCCACCGCCGCCAGTGCTTCGTCACAGGTGAGGATCGAGATGCGATCCCGCAAATGGCGAGACAGTGTTGATGTCCAGTGATCAGGCTTTGAATGGGAGGTCGTGACGGTTGCGATATTGGCGGGGCCATGAAATGTGGCGGCGGGGTCGCTCATGCCGCGGCCTGCACAGGCCTCGTCGCGGGCTGATAGCAGCCTTTGAGCCTCGCCCGCGCGCAAAAGCGATCTGACGCGGGCCAGCAGGGTCAGCTCATCCACGGGTTTGGGAAGAAAACCATCCGCCCCCATGCGAAGGCCCCTGATTTTGCTGGCTTGATCATTGAGGGTGGTGACCAGAATAATCGGGATATAGGCGGTTGCAGGGTCCGCCTTGAGCCGTTCACAAAGGTTCACCCCATTGGCATCGGTCATGCCCATATCAAGAATGATGAGGTCGGGCTTTAACTGTTGGGCAATGGCCAGTGCATCTTCTGATGTATCCGCCTGCAAAACGTCAAAATAGGCTTGGCGTAATTTGACCTTCATAACAATGCGGTTGGCCGCTACATCATCTACCACAAGTATACGCCGGGTCATTCCATACTCCCAATAGTGTCCTTTTAGGACTGGGGGCATGTTTGAGCGGTAAAGGTTAACAAACCATTTAGTGAGAAGGGCGGTGATAGGAATGCAGCAGGATTCTGCCGAAATTTTTTCGATCAAGGCATTGGCTTGGCTTGGCAGCGATGACGACCTGCTGGGAACCTTTTTGGGCGCAAGCGGGGCCAGCACGGATGATCTGCGCCAAGCCGCCCTTGCGCGGGATGCGGATTTCTTGGGCAGCGTGTTGGATTTCATCTTGATGAATGATGAATGGGTGATGAATTGTGCCGACAGCCTTGATGTGCCGCCCGAGCATATCGCGCAAGCCCGAGCCGCTTTGCCAGGAGGGCAATTGCCCAATTGGACCTGACCCCGCTTTCTGACGGAGCCCAGATATGACGACGAAGCTGCAAGCAATCCTATTCGATAAAGACGGAACCCTTTTTGATTTCCAGAAAAGCTGGGGCAATTGGGGCGGGGCGGTCTTGCAAGACCTCTCAGGTGGTGACCCCGATTTGCTGCACCGTTTGGCCGATATCATCGATTATGATCTTGGCAATTCGCGCTTTCTTCCCACCAGCATCGCCATTGCGGGCACGGGTGAAGAAATCCTCCAAGCCATGCTTCCTGCGCTTCCCGAAGCGGACCCTGCCGCGTTGCTTTCGCGGCTTGAAGACAGCGCCGTGCAGGCCGAGATGGCCCCTGTTCTGCCCCTTTTGCCGCTTCTGTCGGAATTGCGCGGGTTTGGCCTCAAACTTGGGGTTGCGACTAACGCGGTTGAGATCGAGGCACAGGCCCATCTGGAACAGGCGGGCATTCTGGGCAGTTTCGACAAGGTCTTGGGCTGCGACAGTGGGTTCGGGGCTAAGCCTGAGCCTGGAATGTGCAGCGGCTTTGCCCAAGCCACAGGCTGTGATCCCGCGCAGGTGGTGATGGTGGGCGACAGCCTGCATGACCTTCATGCAGGCCGCGCGGCAGGGATGCGCACGATTGGCGTCTTGACGGGGGTTGCCAGCGCAAATGATCTGGCCCCGCATGCCGATGCGATCCTGCCCGATATCGGGCATCTGCCCGCATGGTTGGCCCCTCAGATGCAGGGATAGCCGCTTTGCTGGCCCTTTAACGCCGCTTCTTTTCAAAACACGCAAATCATCAAAAACGACGCGATCTGTCGCGATCTGAAGACCTTTTTCGCCCTGCTCACCCGCAAACTGGCCAAAGGCCCGCGCATCTAGCGCGCTGTGCCCAAGGCGGGGAGCGTTTGAGCGATGAATAGCGACAGCCCAAGACCACAGCGCAGATCAGGCGGGCGGCGCGGCAATCAAATGCGCGCCACACCTGCGGTGATTTCGCAAATGCCGTGGCGGGTGCCGCTGAACCCCGACCGCCCGACCGAGCCCTTGGGGGAAGACGGGGTCGAGGCGATCCATAACGGTGCCCTTCGGGTTCTATCCGAATTGGGGATCGAGTTTTTGAACGAGGAGGCGCGCGGTTTGATGGCCGAGGCAGGCTGCCTCATCTCGGGCGATCTGGTGCGCTTTGACCCTGATTTCGTGACCGAGATGGTCGCCAAAGCGCCCTCGGATTTCACAGTGACCCCACGAAACCCTGACAAAACGATCACGATCGGGGGCAGGCATATTGTCTTTGGAAATGTCTCCTCGCCGCCCAATGCATGGGATCTGAAACGCGGCAAACGCCCGGGCGATTTCGAGACTTATAAGGAGTTCATGAAGCTCACCCAGTATTTCAATTGCATCCATTTCGCGGGCGGCTATCCGGTGGAGCCTGTCGATATTCATGCCTCAATCCGCCATCTCGATTGTGTGTTCGAGAAACTCACCCTGACCGATAAGGTGGTGCATGCCTATTCGCTGGGGCCCGAGCGGGTAGAGGATGTGATGGAAATGGTGCGCATCGCGGCAGGTTTGAGCCATGATGAATTCGACGCAACACCGCGCATGTATACCAATATCAATTCGGTCAGCCCGCTGAAACATGATTGGCCGATGCTGGATGGTGCGATGCGGTTGGCGCGCCGTGGTCAGCCCACCATCGTTACCCCGTTCACGCTGGCAGGGGCCATGGCCCCCGTCACCATGGCGGGCGCGGTCACCCTGAGCATTGCCGAGGCGCTGAGTGCGATTGCATTGATCCAATATATCAAGCCTGGATGCCCTGTGGGCATTGGTACTTTCACCTCGAATGTGGATATGAAATCAGGCGCGCCCGCTTTCGGGACGCCCGAATATATGCGCGCCACCCAGATGACAGGGCAAATGGCGCGTTTTTATGGGTTGCCGATGCGCTCGTCGGGGGTTTGCGCGGCCAATGTGCCTGATGCGCAAGCCATGTGGGAGACATCGCAAAGCCTATGGGCGGCGGTCCAGTCGGGCACGAATATGGTGTATCACGCGGCAGGCTGGCTTGAGGGCGGGTTGATCGCCTCGCCCGAGAAATTCGTCATGGATTGCGAGGTTTTACAGCAAATCCAACGCTATTTCGAACCTGAGATCACCCAAACAGGCCCTGATGACATTGCAATCGAGGCCATGGCCGAGGTCGGGGCAGGGGGGCATTATTTCGGCTGCGCCCATACCCAAGACAGATATCAAAGCGCCTTCTATCAGCCTTTCTTAAGTGATTGGCGCAATTATGAGGCGTGGGAGGCGGGCGGTGCTGTCTGGACACCTGAACGCGCGCATGGGATTTACAAGAAAATCCTTGAGGAGTTCGAGCCGCCCGCGATGGACGGCGCCATCCGTGATGAATTGAGTGAGTTTGTGGCGCGCAGAAAGGCCGAAGGCGGCGCGCCGACAGATTTTTGAGGCTCCTGCGCTGTTCTGCAACGATTTCTTAAATCTTTCCCGCTTTCTTATCCGCAATGGCGAATGACATGGCGAGGATGTGACAATGCACGGGCTGATAAACCGTGCCCTTCAGGGCTTCCTTGTGGATATGCATGGGGCCCCTCTATGGGCTGAAATCGCGTCACAGGCCAATCTGCCATTTGACAGCTTCGAGACGATGCTGAGCTATGATCACAGCCTGACCCATGATGTGTTCGAGGCGGCCTGCGCGGTGCTTCATCGCGACCCGAACAGCCTGTTGGAGGATATGGGCACCTATCTTGTCACCCAAGACACGCTGGAGCCGCTGCGTCGTCTGCTCCGTTTCGGGGGGGCGACTTTTCATGATTTTCTCTATTCGCTGGATGAGCTGGCCGATCGTGGCAAATTGGCGATGCCCGATATCGAGATGCCCCGCCTCAGCCTTGAGCAGGGCGATATGGCTGGGTCATTCCGGCTGCGTGCGGAATGGGATTTGCCGGGGATTGCGCCGCTTCTTCTGGGCAGCTTGCGCGCGATGGCCGATGATTACGGGGCGCTGGTTCTTCTGTCATTGGACGGGGTCGAGGATGGCGCGGAATATCTACGGATTGATCTGGTCGATACTCAATTCGCAGAAGGCCGAAGCTTTCATTTGACAGAAAGCCTTGCGTCATGACGGAATTGGCAGTCGCGAAAAACCACGGCGCTCATGGCGAAGCGCTTGATCTGCTGATGCCGATGCATCTGTTCTTTGACCTCAAGGGCCAGATCACGCATGCGGGCCCAACTTTCAAGAAAATGGCGTCTGGTCAGCGGCTTATCGGCAGCCCTTTGTCCGATATCCTTGAAATCCGCAAACCCTTTGCGCCTGATACAGCGCAAAACTGGTTGGCTTTGGCAGGGCAAAACCTGCAATTGGTCCTCCGCTCCACCCCGCATCTTTTCCTGCGGGGCACCATTGCCACATTGCCTGAGGATGCAGGCGGAATTCTCAATATCTCCCCTGGTTTGTCTTTCATCAGGGTGGTGGATGAGTTTGGCCTGAGTTTGAATGACTTCTCGCCCTGCGATCAGACGGTCGAATTGATGTATCTCTATGAGGCCAATCAAGTCGTCTCGGCAGAATCGCGAAAACTGACGGCCCGCTTGATGCAGGCCCGCGCCACCGCGGAAGAGCAGGCCCTGACCGATACGCTTACCGGATTGTCCAATCGCCGTGCCTTGGAGGCTGTTTTGACGCGTCTGTTGTCGCGGCCCGATGCGCATTTTGCGCTCATGCATCTCGATCTGGATTACTTCAAACAGGTCAATGACACCTTCGGCCATGCCGCGGGCGATCATGTGCTGCACCATGTGGCGCATATTCTGCGCAGCGAATTGCGCGCGGGCGATATGGCGGCGCGGTTCGGCGGCGATGAATTCGTGATCTTGCTGCGTGATTGTGACGATGTCGATTATACACGCGCGATCGCGGAGCGGCTGATCACCTCAATGGAAAAGCCCATCCGTTTTGAGGGAAATATTTGCAAAATTTCCGCAAGTGTCGGCATCACCCTCACCTCGCGTTATGACAGGCCCGAGGCTGCGCAATTGCTCAATGATGCAGATGTCGCGCTCTATATGTCGAAAGCTGCGGGTCGCGCCTGCGCATCTGTGTTTCAGCCCGAACAGGACTGCTTTGCTGCCATGCGGTGACAGAGGGGATTGTCGGTGATATTGCTTGGCCAAAATAGCGATAGGGGCCGAGCTTTGCAGATAGAAACCACAACCATTCCTGATTTGGTGGTGCTGACGCCAAAGCGTTTCGGCGATGCGCGCGGGTATTTTTCCGAAAGCTGGAATGCGGAAGTGATGGCCAAGGCAGGGTTTGATCTGGGCTTCGTGCAAGACAATCATTCGCTCAGCCGCGATATCGGCACCATTCGCGGGCTCCATTTTCAGCATCCCCCGAAAGCGCAAACCAAATTGGTGCGCTGCGGGCGGGGACGATTGTTTGATGTGGCCGTGGATATCCGCAAGGGCTCGCCCACATTCGGCGCGTGGTTCGGGGTGGAGCTTTCGGCCGAGAATGGTCGTCAATTGCTGGTGCCCGCAGGCTTCGCCCATGGGTTTGTGACGCGCGAAGCCGATACCGAAATCCTGTATAAATGCACCGATTTCTATGCGCCTGACCATGATGCGGGGATCGCTTGGGATGACCCTGATCTGGGGATCGACTGGGATTTGGGTGAGGGTGCGCCGATTTTGTCTGACAAAGATGTAAAAGCGCCGCGGCTTTGCGACATCGATAGCCCCTTTATTTATGGGGAAAGCGCATGAAAATTCTTGTAACAGGGGGTGCGGGTTTTATCGGCTCGGCGGTGGTGCGGCTGGCCGTGGCGCGTGGCCATGAGGTCGTGAACCTCGATAAGTTGAGCTATGCTGCCTGCCTCGACAATGTCGCAAGCGTTGCAGAGAGCGCGGCTTATGCCTTCGAGCAGGCCGATATTTGTGACGCCGCAGCTTTGGCGCGCATCTTTGCAACCCATCAGCCCGATGCGGTCATGCATCTGGCCGCCGAGTCCCATGTGGATCGTTCCATCGACGGCCCCGCCGCCTTTATCGAGACAAATGTGACGGGAACGTTCACCCTGTTGCAGGCCGCGCGGGAGTATTGGGAGGGGCGCGGCAAGTTCGAGGGCTTCCGCTTTCATCATATCTCAACCGATGAGGTATTCGGCAGCCTTGCGGCGGATGACCCTGCCTTTTCCGAGACGACGCCTTATGCGCCAAACAGCCCCTATTCGGCCTCGAAAGCGGCATCGGATCATCTGGTGCGCGCATGGGGCGAAACTTACGGCTTGCCCGTAGTGCTCAGCAATTGCTCGAATAATTACGGGCCGTTCCACTTCCCTGAAAAGCTGATCCCCGTGGTGATCCTGAACGCTTTGGCGGGCCAACCCATCCCAGTTTATGGCAAGGGTGAAAATGTCCGTGACTGGCTTTTTGTAGAAGATCACGCCGAGGCGCTTTTGCTCGTCCTTGAGAAAGGCGCGCTTGGTGAGAGCTATAATATTGGTGGCGACAATGAGGCGCGCAATATCGATCTGGTGCGTGAGATTTGCTCCATTCTGGATGATTTGAAGCCCGAGGCCACCCCGCATGACCGCTTGATTGAATTCGTGACAGACCGTCCCGGCCATGATCTGCGCTATGCGATTGATGCCAGTAGGATCAAAAACGAACTTGGCTGGCAGCCGCGGGTAAATTTGGCCGAAGGGCTGCGTTTAACCGTGCAATGGTATCTCGAAAACGAGGCTTGGTGGCGCGCTTTGCAAGATCGTGCAGGCGTGGGTGAAAGGCTTGGGCGCGGATGAGGCTGCTGGTTTTTGGAAAAAACGGGCAAGTCGCGCGCGCGTTGCAGGTTTTGGCCCCTGAGGCCGTGTTCCTTGGGCGGGAGGAAGCAGATCTTAGCGTGCCCGAATTGGCGGCTGAGGCCATCGCGACCCATGCGCCAGATGCGGTGATCAATGCCGCCGCCTATACGGCCGTGGACCGCGCCGAGGAAGAAGAGCCGCTGGCCGCCCGTATCAACGGAGCCGCGCCCACGATTATGGCCGAGGCCTGTGCCGATCTTGGCATTCCACTGGTGCATATTTCCTCGGATTATGTGTTTGACGGTGTGGGGAGAGCGCCCTTTGCCCCCTCTGACAGAACCGCCCCCCAAAACGCTTATGGCTGGACAAAACTTGCAGGCGAGCAAGGCATTCAGGCGGCCAAGGGAAGCTATGGCATTCTGCGCACCTCTTGGGTGTTTTCGGCCTATGGTGCGAATTTTGTGAAAACCATGATGCGCCTCGGGGGGGAGCGCGACAGTCTCTCGGTGGTTGCAGACCAGATTGGCGGGCCAACGCCTGCCGCTGATATTGCGGCTGCTTGTCTTGGCATGGCTGAGGCGCTTGCGCAGGACCCCTCCAAGCGCGGTATCTATCATTTCTCGGGCACGCCCGAGACATCTTGGGCCGAATTCGCGCGCGAGATTTTTGCGCAGGCAGGCTTGGATTGTAAGGTGGAGGATATCGCGTCAGAGGCCTATCCGACGCCTGCCAAACGCCCGCTGAATTCGCGCCTTGATTGCAGCAGTTTCGAGAAGGTATTTGGCCTGCCACGGCCCGATTGGAAAGCGGGGCTTGCGGCTGTATTGCGGGATCTGGCCTAGTCCGTGTCGCGCGGGCCATAGGCCAGTTCGGGGTCCCAGACAGAGATGCCCAATTGGCGTGCGGCCGCCAGTGACAGGATCGGGCTATCAAGGCCTTGTGGTTCTTGAAAGCGGCGAATGGCGCGTCGGGTGGCTTGGGTCATCTGGCCATTGATCGGGCCGCTATAGACCCCGCGGGCCGCCAATGCGCGTTGCAGTGAGGCGATATATTCGGGGTCGGTTTCGGCTTGGCAGGGGGTCTCGAACCATAATTCGCGCCGCTCTTGGACAATGCGTTGCTGGGTTTCGGTGACGAAAATGGCATGTTCCAGCACATGGCCTGCGCTGTCGATTTGCGGCGGCTGGATCATAACCTGTTCGGTCACGGTTTCGATCACGGCTGGTGTTGTCTCACGCCCATAACAGGCATCCGCGCGTGCATCGGGCGGCCCCATGCCGCGCGTAACCTCGACCGTATTGGGCGCGATCATGCTGCGCAGATCAGGCACCTCGAAGGTCGGCCCGCAGGCGGCAAGGCTGAGACAGCCCAGAATTTTGATCAAGCGTTGCGTCACTGCTCGGTGTCTTTTTCGCTATATGCGCCAGTTTATTCCGGCTTTCAGGGCATATTACAGGCAAAACCCGAATTTCGGAAGTGTTTCAAGGCTGATCGGCCGCACGTGTGGCTTGGTGATGCGTCACAAGCTCATCCAGCAGTTGCGAGATATCCTCGACCTGTTCGGCGATGACATGGGTAATGCCTGATTGCCGCTGCACCCGCCCCGTGACCCGCAAAAGGCGGCCTGCGATCACGGCGCGCCTGAAGCGTTCATAGATTTTCTGCCACACAATCACATTGCAGACGCCAAATTCATCCTCAAGCGTGATGAAAATAACGCCCTTGGCGGTTCCTGGCCTTTGGCGCACCAGAACCAGCCCCGCCACGGTTGCGCGCGCGCCTTCGGGAGGCAAGTGCAGCATGTGGTTGGGCAGGGCCATCGGGGGGCGTGGCCATTCGGGCGGGCGGGTTGCTGGCTCCATGAGAACAAATGTAGAACATTTTGCGCCAGAGGCAAGAGATGCATTGGGACTGGAAAGCAGCGCGATGGAAGGCTACCTAAGGGCGCAGGAAAAGCTGTAACCATTAGGGGCGAGACATGGCGAAGATCACTTATATTGAGCATAATGGCACGGAACATGTTGTGGATGTGCCCAATGGCCTGACGGTCATGGAAGGCGCGCGCGACAATAATATCCCCGGTATCGAGGCCGATTGCGGCGGGGCCTGTGCCTGTTCCACCTGCCATGTCTATGTGCACCCCGATTGGGTTGGCAAATTGCCTGCCACTGACGCCATGGAGCAGGATATGCTGGAATTTGCCTATTCGCCCGATGAGACCCGTTCGCGTTTGACTTGCCAGTTGAAGGTGAGCGATGCGCTGGACGGTCTGGTTGTGCAGATGCCTGAAAAGCAGATCTGATGCGCGCCCTCTGTCGAGACCTTTATATCTGGATCGGCGGTGGAATTCGTATTTTTGGAAAGATGAAACGGGGGGCTGCCTTATGCGGGGCGGCCCTTTTTCTTGCTGCTCCAGTGGCCGCCGAGATCGTCTCGGCGCGCTATGAAGGACCGACTGCGCGCTATCCGCATGGGGTTCTGGGCGATGATCTGGAATGGGAGCGTTTGGTTATCGGCTTGTCGGGGGGGCGCGAGGTTGCGGCGGAATGGGGGCGGCCTGTTGTGTTTGAAGATCTGGCGCCGCGTCTTTGGGATATGGATGGCGACAGGCAGGCCGAGATTGTCACCATCGAGAGCCATGAGGATTTGGGCGCGCGCATGGCCTTTTGGAGCGTTGAGGGCGATAGCCTGACGCCCCTCGCGCATTTGCCATGGATCGGGCAGCGGTTTCGCTGGTTGGCGCCGATTGGCGCGGCCGATTTGGACGGCGACGGTTTTGTGGAATTTGCCTATATCGACCGCCCGCATCTGGCGCGGACCCTGCGCATCTGGCGCTATCTCCCGCAAGAGGGCGGTGGGGTGCAGCTCGAAGAGGTGACCTCGGTTGCGGGTCTGACCAACCACCGTATTGGCGAGGATTTCATCTCGGGTGGGCTGCGCGATTGCGGTGATGGGCCTGAATTGGTCACGGCCAATGCCGATTGGAGCCGCGTGATGGTGACGACGCTGTCCTCAGACGGGATGGCCCATGCGCGGGATAACGGGCCATTTTCGACATCGCGTCTGGCAGAAGCGCTGGCATGTGGCGGGTAATGGCCGCGCGTGCCATTTGCGCGAAAACAGCGCAATTTTTACCCAGACAGCGCGTCGGAGCGGTTTGGCGGGGTTGACTTCGCGGGCTTCGCGCGCTGTATCGGCGCGACGCGACTATACGCCATCCAAAGGGTTTCCCCATGCATGCTTTCCGCAGCCATTCCTGCGCCGATCTGAACAAATCCAATGTCGGTGATACCATCCGCCTGTCGGGTTGGGTCCATCGGGTCCGAGATCATGGTGGGGTATTGTTCATCGATTTGCGCGACCATTACGGCATGACGCAATTGATCTGTGACCCTGACAGCCCCGTTTTTGCCGAGGTTGAGAAGGTCCGCTCGGAATGGTGTATCCGCATTGATGGCACGGTAAAGGCGCGCGACGAGAGCCTTGTGAATTCGAAAATCCCCACAGGCGAGATTGAAGTTTTCATTCGTGACCTAGAGGTTCTGGGCGCATCGAAAGAGCTGCCTTTGACGGTGTTCGGCGATCAGGAATATCCTGAGGAAACGCGTCTGCGTTATCGCTTCCTCGACCTGCGCCGCGAGGTGATGCAGAAGAATATGGTCTTGCGCTCGGATGTTGTCTCCTCGATCCGCAAGCGGATGTGGGAGCAGAATTTCCGCGAGTTCCAGACGCCGATCATCACGGCCTCCAGCCCTGAAGGTGCGCGCGATTTCCTTGTGCCATCGCGTCTGCATCCGGGGAAATTCTATGCGCTGCCGCAGGCACCGCAGCAGTTCAAGCAGCTGTTGATGGTGTCGGGCTTTGACAAATATTTCCAGATCGCGCCCTGTTTCCGCGATGAGGACCCGCGGGCGGATCGCTCGCCCACAGATTTCTACCAGCTTGACCTCGAGATGAGCTTTGTCGAGCAGCAGGATGTCTTTGATGTAATCGAGCCTGTGATGAAAGGCCTGTTTGAAGAATTTGGCGGTGGTAAATCCGTTGATCAGGATTGGCCGCAGATCAGCTATCGCGATGCGGCGTTGTGGTATGGAACCGACAAGCCCGATTTGCGCAACCCGATCAAGATGCAGGTTGTGAGCGAGCATTTCGCGGGTTCGGGCTTTGCGATTTTCTCGAAAATCCTTGAGCAAGAGGGAACCGAGATCCGCGCGATCCCTGCGCCGAAAGGTGGCAGCCGGAAATTCTGTGACCGGATGAATTCATGGGCGCAAAGCCAAGGTCTGCCTGGCATGGGCTATATCTTCTGGCGCGAGGCTGATGGCGGCATGGAAGCGGCTGGCCCCTTGGCCAAGAATATCGGCCCTGAGCGGACCGAGGCCCTGCGCCAGCAGCTTGGTCTTGGCGTGGGCGATGCGGCCTTCTTCCTTGCGGGCAAGCCGCATGAGTTTGAAAGCGTTGCGGGCCGCGCGCGTGTGGTTGTGGGCGACGAGCTGGGGCTGACCGATCAGAACCGCTTTGCTTTCGCGTGGATCGTGGATTTCCCGATGTATGAGAAGGATGAGGAAAGCGGCAAGATCGACTTTTCGCATAACCCGTTCTCGATGCCGCAAGGTGGCTTGGATGCGCTTGGCGGGGACCCGCTTGAGGTGCTTGGGTATCAGTATGATCTGGCCTGTAACGGGTATGAGTTGATCTCAGGCGCTGTGCGAAACCACAAGCTGGAAATCATGCTCAAGGCCTTTGAACTGGCAGGCTATGGCGAGGATGAAGTGCGTCGTCGCTTTGGCGGGATGGTCAATGCGTTCCAATATGGCGCGCCGCCCCATGGTGGCTGTGCGGCAGGGATCGACCGGATCGTGATGCTTCTGGCCGATACTGCCAATATCCGTGAGGTGATCTTGTTCCCGATGAACCAGCGCGCGGAAGATTTGATGATGGATGCGCCGAATGAGCCATTGGCCGAGCAGTTGATGGAGCTTGGTTTGCGGGTGCTGCCCCGCGAATAATTTGGGCTTTCAAGCTTGATTGCCAAAAGGCGCGCCATTGCGGTGCGCCTTTTTTCTTGTGCTTTTGCCGCGCGCGCGTTTGTTTGGATCAAAAGGGGTAAGATCGTTATGTCAGATCGTCTGGGTGTGCCTGTGGCAAATTTCACGCCGCCGCCTGTGCCACAGGGTGAAGGCTTGCAAGGGCGCTATGCCGAGTTGGCCATGCTATCCGCGGATCGGCATGCAGGCGATTTGCACCAAGCGTTTTCCGCCTCGGAGGCGATCTGGGATTACATGCCTTATGGCCCTTTCCATTCGGCGGCAGCCTATCACCGTTGGGTGCGCGAGGCGGAAGCCCATGATGATCCGAAATTCTATGCCATCCGCGACCTTGAGAGCGGGCATTGGTGTGGTGTGGCCAGTTATCTCAGGATCACGCCTGAGGCAGGCACGATCGAAGTAGGCCATATCAATTTTGCCCCTGAATTACAGGGTCGCCGTGCGGCCACCGAGGCGATGTATCTGATGATGAAATGGGCCTTTGAGGCCGGTTACAGGCGGTATGAATGGAAATGCAATGCGCTGAATATGGCATCGCGGCGGGCGGCGCAGCGGCTTGGGCTGAGCTATGAAGGCGTGTTCCGACAGGCCGCTGTCGTGAAAGGGCGCAATCGTGATACCGCGTGGTTCGCGGCGATTGATCAAGAATGGCCCGCCTTGAAAGAGGCCTTTGAGGCTTGGCTGTCGCCGCGCAATTTCGATGCGGAGGGGCGGCAGGTGGAACGCCTCTCGGATTTGACGCGGCTTGTTCGCGTAAACGCAGATCCCGCGCTTTAAACGGCTGCCAAAGACGCGATCCTTTCGGAAATCATGCGGCGCAGGGCTTGGTGTTCATGACCTGATTGAGACGAGTAGTCTGTCGCTACATCTTCAAGCGCTGTGTCATGTGCCGCCCGTGCCACGCCGATCACGAAGGAGCGCACAAAGGCCACGGGCGGTGCTGGTCTGGCCAAAAGCTCCATCGCATGGGTTAAATCCTCGCGGAAGGCCAATTCATCGGGGTGGATTTCCCCCTCGGGCAAGGCGCGCGGGCCTGTGGGTTGCAGCTCCATCGGGAGATGGCGCAAAATTTCTGTTTGGAACGCGCCCAAGCTGTCGAGAGGTTTGGGCAGAAACCCGTTCGCCCCGCATTTCAGGGCGGCGTCTTTTGAGGCTTCGCGTTCCGCGCCAGAGGTCGCTAGAACCACAGGAATATTCGGCCCTGCATCCGCCAGCTCACTGATCAGATCAAGGCCCGAGCCATCGGGCAGGCCCAGATCAATAATCGCGACGGTTGGTCGATAGACCTGCAAATGCCGCCGCGCCGAGGCGAGGCAATCGGCCCGCCTGATCCGCGCCCCTGATCGCAGGCATAAAAGCCGCAAGGCTTCCGAGGCGAAGCGGCTGTCTTCCACAACCAAAATGGTCAGGCCTAGAAGTGGTCGTTCGGCAGTGGGTTGCGGCCGATAGCCAAACCCTGTTCGAAAATCATCCATGTCACTACCCCAAATCCATACGATTCTATGGGTGATTAGACCTTGGTAAGGTTGATGCTTGGTAAACAGGCGCGGCGACACGCCGCTTGTGTGGCGCCGCAGCAGGCGTCATATCACCCCCATGTTCCGCGAAGGAGATTTCAGATGATTGGACGCCTGAACCATGTGGCCATTGCTGTGCCTGACCTTGAGGCTGCTGCCGCACAATATCGCGACACGCTCGGGGCCAAGGTCGGGGCACCACAAGATGAGCCTGATCACGGTGTGACGGTGGTGTTCATCGAATTGCCAAATACCAAGATCGAATTGCTGCATCCGCTTGGCGAAGCCTCGCCGATCAACGGCTTTTTGGAAAAGAACCCCTCGGGCGGTATCCATCATATCTGCTATGAGGTAGATGATATCCTTGAGGCGCGCGATGCCTTGCAGGCCAAAGGCGCGCGTGTGCTTGGTAATGGCGAGCCCAAGATCGGCGCACATGGCAAGCCTGTCCTGTTCCTGCATCCCAAGGATTTCACGGGCACTTTGGTTGAATTGGAGCAAGTCTGATGAATGTCATCACCGGTATCGTACTTTATGCAATCATCTGGTTCATGCTGCTTTTCATGACCTTGCCCTTCCACATCCAGACGCAAGGCGAGGCCGGCAATAAGGTGAAGGGCACTCCCGATTCCGCCCCTGACGACCTGCGCTTGGGGCGCAAATTGCTGGTGAATACGGCGATTGCTTCGGTGGTATTTGCCATCGTGCTCTGCGTGATCGTCTTTGATCTGGTGACCTTGCAAGATATCGATCTGTTCACACGGTTTGGTTTGGGCAACCCTAGCTACGCGACCGAGTGATCCTGTTATAGATATGGGTAAAGCTGGCCGCACCGAGGATGGGGACCAATAGGTTCACCACGGGAATGGTCAGCGGCACCGCCATCAACACGCCTGCCACAAAAATGGTCATGCGGTTTTCCGAGCGGAACCGCGCGGCCCCTTCGGGCGTTTCGCGCCTGATGGCCACCATTTGCGAATATTCACGCCCCAGCAGGAACCCGTTCAGCCCCCAGAACACGAAGGGTGCAAGCGGCGTGATATACAGCACCAGCGCCACCAGATTGGCCGCCAGAAGCACACCAAGAAACCTGATACTGTCCCAAATGCCTTCCGCTAGGCCGATATGGCGGGCAGGGGGCAGGGAGGGGTAATGCCGCTGCTCGACCGCATCGGCGATCTGGTCCAGAAACAGGCCTGTAAAGGCCGAGGCTACAGGCACCATCAGCACCATCGACAAAAGCAGCATGATCGGGAGGCTGGCCCATGTCAGCGCTGTATCAACCCATGTGATCTCGCCGATCCATGGCAGGGTGAAACTGTCAGGCAGCAGCCATCCCAATATCCCCATGAAGCTGAGATAGAAGCCAAGCAGCAATAAAACCGTTAAGCCAAGCCCCATGGCCAGCACGCGCAAAAACCGCGGATCGCCAAGCTGCCCGATGGATTTGAAGATATCGGTAAAAATCATCTGCCTTGCCCCTAATTCTGCGCGTCATTCTCGCCGCGCCTTTCCCCTTAGGTCGGGGCGAAGCCCCCTCGGGTCAAGGTTGATAGGTCACGATTTTTTCAAGATCGGGGCGTGGACGCTCGGGCGGGGTGACGGGTGTGGTGCCAATATGAACAAACCCCGCAACCATGGCAGGTGCGCTGAGATCAAAGGCCTGCTTAAGAAAATCCTTGTCGAGCGCCATCCAACTGGACAGCCAATGCCCACCATAGCCCATGGCCTGCGCTGCATTGACCAGTGACAGACAAACCGCACCTGCGGTCATCTGTTGCTCAACCAGCGGGATTTTTGTGCCCTCAACAGGGGTGGAGAGCACGGAGATCGTCAGATGCTCGCCCTCAAAGGCCTGCGCCTGTTTTTGCAGCCGTTCAGGGTCCATGCCTTTTTCAGCGCCCAATTTTCGCGTCAGATCGGCCAGATGCGCGCGCGCCTCGGCCCCGTGGACCACAAGCCTGAAGGGTTCCAATTTGCCGTGATCGGGCACGCGTGTGGCGGCGCGCAGAAGCTGTTGCACCTCATCTTCGGAGGGCAGGGGGCCTGCCATCATACGCGCAGGCACCGAGCGGCGCGTTAGCAAAAACTCGAGAACTGATGCATTCATTAAACGGCTCCGCTTGCCCTTGTGATCCTGAAGGCCAGCAAATGGGCATAAAAAAGGGCGGGATCAACCCCGCCCTTCTGAAATCTTGACAAAAATGCTCAATCTTCGGTTTTTGTCGTTGTTTTCTTGGCCGCTGGTTTTTTAGCCGCTGGCTTTTTGGCCGCCGTTTTCTTTGGGGCTGCCTTCTTTGCAGCAGGTTTTTTCGCGGCGGCCTTGCGTTTGGCGGGGGATTTGGCCTGTTTCTCGGTGATCAGTTCGACCGCCATGTCCATGGTGACGCTTTCAGGCTCGGTGCCTTTGGGCAGGGTCGCGTTTACCTTCTCCCATTTGACATAAGGCCCGTAGCGGCCAGCCATGACATTGACGGGGCCACCCTCTTTTGGGTGTTCACCCAATTCCTTGATCGGGGCTGCGGCCGCGCCGCGCCCGCCACGCCCTACCGCTTTGGCCGCGATCAACTCGACCGCGCGGTTCATGCCCACCTCGAAAACCTCTTCGATATCGGCCAGATTGGCATAGATGCGCCCGTGTTTGACGAAAGGCCCATAGCGGCCAAGACCTGCCTCGACGGGTTCACCATCTTCGGGGTGTTTGCCAATTTCACGCGGCAGACGCAAAAGGCTGATCGCTTTGTCTAAATCAACGGTATCGGGCGCCCATGTCTTTGGCAAAGACGAGCGTGGTGGTTTCTTCACCTCTTCGGTGACATCCCCAAGCTGGACATAGGGGCCGAAACGCCCTGATTTGAGGTAAACCGCCTCGGAGGTGTCGGGATCAACGCCGAGCATCTTATCCTCGGTCGCCGTCTGATCCCCTTCGCCGGGAGGGGCGAAGGCGCGGGTATAGCGGCATTCGGGATAGTTGGAGCAGCCGATAAATGCCCCGCCCGAGCGCGCCGTGCGCATCGACAAGCGCCCGATCTCGCAATTTGGGCAAAGCCGCGGGTCTGATCCGTCTTCCTTGGCGGGGAAGAGATGCGGCTCCAGCACCTCATTGATCTTTTCAAGGACATCCGTGATGCGCAGCTCGGCGGTTTCATCAATAGCGGCCTTGAAATCGCGCCAGAAACGGTCGAGCACATCTTTATAATTGCGATCGCCCGCGCTGACTTCATCAAGCTGGTTTTCCAGATCAGCGGTGAAATCATAGCCCACATATTGGCGGAAATAATTGGACAAAAAGACCGTCACCAGACGCCCCTTATCCTCGGGCGTCAGGCGGCCTTTATCCTTCACCACATAGCCACGATCCTGAATCGTCGTGACAATGGAGGCATAGGTGGAGGGGCGGCCAATGCCCAGTTCTTCCATCTTCTTGACCAGCGTGGCTTCCGTGTAGCGGGGGGGCGGCTGGGTGAAATGCTGCTGGCCCATCACGCCACCATTTTCCGACAGGATGGCCCCTGCATTCTGGCGCAGGCCAGCGGGAACCTCAGCCTCGATCACGGCATCCGCATCGCCCGATTGGGCGGCGGCGGCCTTGTCGAAATCAGCCTTCAGCGCGGCCGAGACGGATTTGAGCGCATCGCCTTGGGCCAATTGGGGCAAACGCTTGCCATCCTCATCACCCTCGCTGTCATCGCGGCCTTCCTCATAGACTTTGAGAAACCCGTCGAACAAAACAACCTGACCCGAGGCGCGCAGCACGACCTGCTGATCGTCCGAGCCGACCTCGACGGTGGTGCGCTCCATGCGGGCGGCTTCCATCTGGCTGGCGATGGTGCGCTTCCAGATCAGGTCATAGAGCTTGCGCTGATCTTCCTCGGACAGGCGGATGTCATCGGGCGATTTGGACATATCCGTGGGGCGGATACATTCATGCGCTTCCTGTGCGTTCTTGGCTTTGTTTTTGTACATGCGCGGCGAGGAGGGCACATATTCGGCCCCATAGCGCGCCTTGATTGTGTCGCGTGCATCATGGACCGCTTCGGGGGCCATATCGATGCCATCGGTTCGCATATAGGTGATATGCCCCGCCTCATAGAGACGCTGCGCCGCACTCATAGCCTGTCGTGCGCCCATGCCAAATTTGCGGCTGGCCTCTTGCTGCAAGGTCGAGGTCATGAAGGGCGGCGAGGGGTTGCGATTGGCAGGTTTTGCCTCAACCGATTGAACGCTCAAGCCGCGCGAGGAGACGGCCTTGACCGCCAGCGATGCCTGCGCGGCATTGCCAAGGTCATATTTATCGAGCTTCTTGCCCGCCAGAACCTGTAGCTTGGCTTCGAAATTCTGGCCGCGCGGCGTTTCCAACACAGCACGCACCGACCAGTATTCGCGCGGTTTGAAGGCCTCGACCTCCATCTCGCGCTCAACGATCAGGCGCAGGCAGACCGATTGCACGCGCCCCGCCGATTTCGCACCGGGCAGTTTTCGCCACAAAACGGGGCTCAGGTTGAAGCCCACCAGATAATCCAAAGCCCGCCGCGCCAGATAGGCCTCGACCAATTCCATATCCACTTGGCGCGGGTTTTTCATGGCCTCGGTCACGGCTGTCTTGGTGATGGCGTTAAACACCACGCGGCTGACAGCGGTGGTTTTCTTGATCGCCTTGCGCTTGGTCAGCGCCTCTTGCAAATGCCAAGAGATCGCCTCGCCCTCGCGGTCGGGGTCGGTTGCGAGGATCAGTGCATCGTCATCTTTGAGCGCATCCGCGATGGCTTTGACGTGCTTTTTTGAATCGGTCCCGATCTCCCAAAGCATGTCGAATCCGTTCTCGGGATCGACCGAGCCGTCTTTGGGCGGCAGATCCCTGACATGCCCGTAAGAGGCAAGAACGGTATAGTCGCTGCCGAGATAAGTGTTGATTGTCTTGGCTTTAGCCGGAGATTCGACGACGACAACTGGCATGCGCTTCCTATGGATTCAGGTCAGTGGTTATGGCGGCGGACCATGTGGGCGCGCAAGCGGATTTGTCAATGGTATGAGATCACTGGAATTTTTCGCCCGCCCCTTGCGCCTCAGGATGCGTCCTTCGAGGCGGCCAGTGACAACAGCCCGCCTGGAAGGCGCGTGATCTGTCCCGAAAACTCCAGATCGCTCAAGGCGCGGCTGGTTTGCGAAGGCGGCGCTTCAATCTCGCGCGCTAGGTGATCCTCGGGCTGGGGGGCGTGGGATAAAAGGGCAAGGATTTTCGCGCTGATCGCCGATGTGGCAAGCGGTTGAGCGGCAGTGGGCAGTGTAGGGGCTGGTTTGCGGGGCGGTTGTGGCGTGGGCGTTGCGCGGCTGTGGCCAAGCGCCTCCAACACATCATCTGCATTGCGGATCAAACAAGCCCCATCCCTGATCAGCAGATTGCCCCCCGCCGCGCGGGTGTCAATCGGATGGCGGGGGACCGCCATCACCTCACGCCCATATTCGGCGGCCATCCGTGCGGTGATCAAGGAGCCTGATTTTGCAGCCGCCTCCACCACGATGACGGCTTGGGCCAGCCCCGCAACAATACGGTTACGGCGCGGAAAATGGCGCGCTTGCGGGTCAAGCCCGATTGGCTGCTCAGAGAGACGGAGGCCCTGTTTGGCGATCTGATCTGCCAAATCCGCATTCTCGGGCGGGTAGATCACATCCACACCGCCTGCCTGCACGGCGATTGTTCCTGTGTCCAATGCAGCACTATGGGCCAGCGCGTCGATCCCGCGGGCCAGCCCCGAGACGATGGTAAAGCCCGCCTGTCCCAGATCAGCCGCCAAACGCCGTGCCATCCGCGCGCCGAGCGATGTTGCGTTCCGCGTGCCCACCACCGCGATCATCGGGCGCTCAAGCCAGCGCAGATCACCCATTGCTCATAGCAAAGGCGGGCCATCAGAGGTTTGGGCCAAAGCATCGGGGAAGGCGGCATCGCCTAGACATAACAGCCGCGCACCCACCCTTTTGGCCGCTTTCATTTCGGCCAAGGCCACGCCTTCGGGGCAGGGGGAATAGTCCGTCACGCCAGCGGCACGGGCAACCTCAGGCAAAGCCTCAAGCGCGCTTGAGGCTGACCCATGTTCGGCCATCAGCCGCAGATAGGTTGCAGGCCCCACGCGGCGCGAGCGGATCAGCCGCAATCGCGCCAGCCGCTCCTGCCCGCCCGAGGCAGGGGCAGGGCGGAAGGCAAGGGGGGGCTCGTGAAAGCCGAGGTCAGGCTCGAAATGCATGGCCCCAGAGCTAGAGGGGATTGGTTAATGAAGCCTGAACAGAAGCCGCGCGCGCAATCCTCAGGCGGCGGAGCCACCAACGGTCAGCCCGCCAATCATCAGTGTTGGCTGTCCGACCCCCACAGGCACCCATTGGCCGTTCTTGCCGCAATTGCCCATGCCCGGATCAAGCGCCATATCATTGCCGATGGCACGGATATGCTGAAGCGCTGTCGCGCCATCGCCGATCAGGGTTGCCCCCTTGACGGGTGCGCCGACCTTGCCGTTTTGCACGCGGTAGGCTTCGGTGCAGGAGAAGACGAATTTGCCATTGGTGATATCGACTTGGCCGCCACCAAAGCCCACGGCATAGATGCCATCCTTCAGATCGCCGAGAATACCCGCAGGGTCGGCATCGCCACCCAGCATATAGGTATTGGTCATGCGCGCCATGGGCGCATGGGCATAGCTTTCGCGCCGTCCATTGCCCGTGGGTTTGACCCCCATCAAACGGGCCGATTGGCGGTCCTGCATATAGCCCACAAGGATACCGTCTTCGATCAGCACATTGCGCGCCGAAGGCGTGCCCTCATCATCAATGGTGATGGAGCCGCGCCTGTCAGGGATGGTGCCATCATCCAGCACGGTCACACCTGCGGCTGCCACACGCTGGCCCATCAGGCCTGCAAAGGCGGATTGTTTCTTGCGGTTGAAATCCCCCTCAAGACCGTGCCCGACCGCTTCATGCAGCAAGATACCGGGCCAGCCCGGTCCAAGCACCACATCCATAACGCCCGCAGGTGCCGGAACGGCCGAAAGGTTCACCACCGCCACGCGCAACGCCTCCTGCGCGATGCCTTCCCAATGGTCGCGGCCCAAAAGCCCGACAAGCCCCACACGGCCACCGCCGCCCGCATTCCCTGATTCCCGCCGACCGTTTTCTTCGACGATGATCGAGATGTTCAACCGCACCATTGGACGGATATCGCGGGTGCGGGTGCCCTCGGGGCGCAGGATCTCAACCTCTTGATGCGAGGCGGCCATCGAGGCCGAGACTTGAACCACACGCGGGTCCAAAGCGCGGGCATAGGCGTCAATCTCGGCCAAGGTCTCGAGTTTCACGCCGAACTCGGCACCGGCCATAGGGTCTTCATCTGTATAGAGCTTGGCATTCGTGCCTTGCGGCGCATCGGCCATAGTGCCGCCGCCCGCACCCACGGCCAGACGCGCGGTTTCAGCGGCGCGCAAAAGGGCGGTCTCGGAAATCTCGGTTGAATGGGCATAGCCCGCAACTTCGCCCTTCACGGCGCGCAGCCCGAAACCTTCGGCGGCGTCATAGCTTGCGTTTTTCACCCTGCCATCATCAAAGACCAAAACCTCCGAGCGGCGGCGCTCGAGGAACAATTCGCCATCCTCTGCCCCCGATGTGGCCTTGCGCAGCACCGCAAGGGCGGCTGATTCGTCAATCAGGGTGTCAAACGGGCGAAATGGGTCGGACATTTGGAATAAGCCTCATCTAGGGTTCAAACGCCCCAAAAGCAGGGGGCAGCCATGCTGGGGCAAACTGTCCCAAAGGTGAGACATTTTAGACCACAGCCTTGCGTGACAACTCTCTATATGGTTCACCCAGCTTCGAACGCAACGGGAAGCCTGTCAGACCTTTAGGCGGCCCGCGAACACAGGATCAAATGTAATGGCACTTCGTACCAAGATGAGCGGTCTCTGCGCCGCATTTGCGGCAACCACTTTGGTTGCAGGAACAGCAGGCGCACAGTCGCTGCGTGACGGACTTGAGGTTATCGGCGCTCCCGTGCCCGGTGGCATTGGAATGCAACCCGGCGTGACCGAGCTGGCGCAAGATATCCGCATGCTCGATTCGCTGCTGCTGGTGATCATCACAGCGATTGTTTTGTTCGTAACAGCCCTTTTGGCCTACACGATCATCCGCCACCGCCGCGCCGCAAATCCCGAGCCCGCGACATTCACCCATAACCGCCGTATCGAGATCATCTGGACGGCTGTGCCACTGGTGATCCTGTTTGTGATCGGCGGGTTCTCTTTGCCAGTTCTGTTCAAGCAGCAGACAATCCCCGAGGCCGATGTGCTGATCAAGGCAACAGGCTATCAGTGGTATTGGGGCTATGAGTATCCCGAGCATGACATCGCCTTTGACAGCTTCATGCTGACCGAGGACGAGCTTGAGGAATTCGGCTACACCCAAGATGAATATCTACTGGCAACCGATACAGCCATGGTCGTGCCAACAGGCCAGACCGTTGTGATGCAAATCACAGCCGCTGACGTGATCCATTCCTGGACCATCCCTGCCTTCGGTGTGAAGCAGGACGGTGTGCCTGGCCGCCTTGCGGAATTGTGGTTCGAAGTCGATCCTGGTCAGGAAGGCATCTATTTCGGCCAGTGTTCCGAGCTTTGCGGTGTGGCCCATGCCTTTATGCCGATCACAGTCTATGCTGTGACGCCTGAGGAATATGAGATGTGGCTTGCTGGCGATATCGAAACATTCGCCTCGACTGGCACAACCGCGCCGCGGACCATCGAATTGGCCGCAGCCGAGTAATCGCCGCAGCCCGCCATCTTGACCTTTTGATCGGGGCAGGGTGGCGGGTGCGGTTTCTTCTTTCCGAGAGACCAATCGCATCATGACCGACGCCACCGCAAATCTCGCAGCCGCCAAAGCGGAGCCCGCAGGCCCGCAAGAGGCAGGCTTTGGTGATTACGTGCAGCTTCTCAAGCCGCGCGTGATGTCGCTTGTGGTGTTTACGGCTTTTGCAGGGCTGATGGTCGCGCCAGGTTCGCAGCCTTGGTTCATTTATTTCTGTGCGGTCTTGTTCATTGCGATTGGCGGTGGGGCCTCGGGCGCGCTGAATATGTGGTATGATGCCGATATCGACCGTTTGATGAAGCGCACCTCGACCCGCCCGATCCCGTCGGGCCGTGTGACCGAAGGCGAAGCTTTCGGCCTTGGGCTGGCGCTGTCTTTCATGTCGGTGGCGATGCTGGGGCTGGCAACCAATTGGGTGGCAGCGGGCATTCTGGCCTTCACCATCTTCTTTTATGTCGTGATTTATACGATGTGGCTCAAGCGCGCGACGCCGCAAAACATCGTCATCGGCGGGGCGGCTGGTGCCTTCCCCCCCATGATCGGTTGGGCGGCTGTCACAGGTGGCGTATCGATTGAATCGGTGCTGATGTTCGGTCTGATCTTCATGTGGACCCCGCCCCATTTCTGGGCCTTGGCGCTGTTCATGAAATCCGACTATCACAAGGCCAATGTGCCGATGCTGACCGTGACCCATGGGCGTGCTGCAACGCGCCGCCATATCTGGGTCTATACACTTCTTCTTGCTCCGCTTGCGATGGTTCTGGGCTTCACTTCGATCGGTGGCCCTGTCTATGTTGCCGCGGCTTTGGTTCTAAATGCGATCTTCCTGAAAGGCGCATGGGATATCTATAAGCGCGATGAGACAATGGCCGAGGCCGATGCCTATGCCGTGGAGAAAAAGTTCTTCCGTTTCTCGCTCTACTATCTTTTCCTGCTGTTTATGGCGCTGATGGCCGATGTGGCCCTGCGTCAGGCAGGGTTCGCAATCGGGAGTTGGTGATTCATGGCTATTCGTGCAGAAAGTGAAATGCATCAGCGCCGCTTTGGCCGCAATATTGGCGTGGCGCTTTGCCTTGTCGGGTTTTGCGCCATCTTGTTCGGCCTGACGGTGGCCAAGGTGCGCCAAGGCGCGTCGATGGAAGCCTTTGATCACGCGCCCCGCGTCTCGATCACACCGCCCGTTGAGGAGTCGGAGTATTGAGCCGTAATTCCAAAACCGTAATGTCGCTGATGGGCGTGATCGTGTTTATGGGCGGTCTGGCTTGGGCCTCTGTGCCGCTTTACGACTGGTTCTGCCGCGTCACGGGCTATGGTGGCACGACGAATATCGCCGATGCCGGCAGCGATGTGATTTTGGACCAAATGATCACCGTGCGCTTCGACGCCAATACTGCGCGCGAAATGCCATGGGAGTTCCGCCCCGTTGTCCAAGAGATGGAAATCCGTTTGGGCGAGACGGGTATGGTCTTTTACGAGGCGTTTAACCCGACCGACGAGCCGATCGCAGGCACAGCCAGTTATAACGTGACACCCTTTACTGCGGGGTATTACTTTTCCAAGATCGAGTGTTTCTGTTTCCAGCAACAGGTCCTTGAACCTGGTGAACGGATCGAGATGCCTGTCACCTTTTATGTTGACCCGAGCATTCTTGAAGACGAAGAAGCAGCAGACACACGTGCAATTACCTTGTCTTACACATTCCATGTGACGGACATACCCGAAGACTATGCCGCGCTGAGCGGCCCCACCGAGTGAACGAGACCGAAGGACCACAGCAATGGCCCATACTAAAAACCACGACTATCATATTATTAACCCGTCGCTCTGGCCGCTGATCGCGTCTGTTGGCGCTTTTGTCATGCTTGCTGGCGCTGTCCAGTGGATGCATGGCTCGGGGCCTTGGATGTTCCTTATGGGCTTTGTGGCTGTGCTTTACGTCATGTTTGGCTGGTGGTCCGAGGTGGTGACAGAAAGCCATTCCGGCGATCACACCCCCGTTGTCCGTATCGGACTGCGCTATGGGTTCATCATGTTCATCATGTCCGAGGCGATGTTCTTCGTGGCGTGGTTCTGGGCGTTTTTCAAACATGCCCTTTACCCGATGAGTGAATATGAAGGTTCGCTCTATGTGCCTGCTGAAATCTATGTCTTTGACGTCTGGCATCTGCCGCTGATCAACACCTTGATCTTGCTTTTGTCTGGCTGTGCCGTGACTTGGGCGCACCACGCGCTTGTGCATAATGAAAGCCGCAAGGATGTTGAAAACGGCCTTTTGATTGGTGCCGTACTTGGCCTGATCTTCACCGGCCTTCAGGCATTCGAATATTACGAATTGTTCGCCCATTACCACTGGACCTTCAGTGGCGACCGCTTCTTCGCGACCTTCTTCCTTGCCACGGGTTTCCATGGTTTCCACGTTGTGATCGGAACGATCTTCCTCTTCATCTGCTATCTGCGCGTGAAAAAGGGACATTTCACCCCCGAGAAACATATCGGCTTTGAAGCGGCTGCCTGGTATTGGCACTTCGTTGATGTTGTATGGCTCTTCCTCTTTGCCGCTGTCTATATCTGGGGCGTAGGTGGTCTTGAGCATTGATCCTTCGGAAAGACAGACCGCTGGTCTGTCTGCCTCCGGCGGGAGTATTTTACGGATAGAGAAGGGGCTTGCCCCTGACCATCCAGAGCGGCCTGCCTTATGGCGGGCCGTTTTCATCTTGAAGAGGGTTTGTTTCATGGTCCGCAGGATGATCCTGCCTTTGGTCTTCGGCGTGATTGGCGCGGCTATTCTGATCTCGCTTGGGGTTTGGCAATTACAAAGGCTGGCATGGAAAGACGCCGTGCTGGCCGAGATTGACGCGCGCATTTTGGCCGAGCCCGTGGCGATCCCCGAATTGGAGGCGCTTGACCCTGAGCGGGACCGCTATTTGCCTGTTGAGGCCAGTGGCAATTTGGGCGCGGAGTATGTCCGCATTCTGGTGAGCCAGAAAATCCAAGGGCCAGGCTATAGGATTATCGCGCCTTTCGAGATCGGGGGCCGTGTGATCCTGCTGGATCGCGGGATCATTTCCACCCGTGCCGAGATACCGCCCGCCCCTGAGGGGCGCTTGGATGTTCTGGGTAATCTTCATTGGCCCGATGACCGCAACAACTCCACGCCCGAAAATGATATTGAAGGCAATTTCTGGTTTGCCCGTGATATCGCGCAAATGGCGGATGTTTTGGGTACCGAGCCGATTTTGATGATTGCGCGCGAGGTTTCGGGAGCTGATTCTGCGATCACGCCTTTTCCAGTGGACAGCAGTTCTATCCCCAATGACCATCTGCAATATGTAATTACATGGTTTTCGCTGGCTTTCATCTGGTTGGGGATGACAGGCTATCTTCTGTGGCGTATCAGGCAGCGGACGGTTTGAAGGAAGCTCTATGCGTTACGTTTCGACACGCGGGCAGGCGCCCGAACTTAGTTTTGAAGAGGCCATGCTGACGGGGCTTGCCCGTGATGGGGGTCTCTATGTTCCTGCCGAAATTCCACAGATGTCGCAGGGCGACATCGCGGCGCTGGCGGGCGTCAGCTATGAAGAGGCCGCGTTCCGCATCATGCGCCCCTTTATCGGCGACACCTTCACCGATGCCGAGTTCCAAGACATCATCGCGCGCGCCTATGCCAGTTTCGGCCATGACGCGCGCGCGCCGCTGAAACAGCTTGGCGATAATCATTTCCTGCTGGAATTATTCCACGGGCCGACGCTGGCCTTCAAAGATTTCGCGATGCAATTGATCGGGCAATTGTTCCAAGCCGCCCTGACACGGCGCGGCGATCGGGTGACCATTGTGGGCGCGACCTCGGGGGATACGGGCAGTGCTGCGATGGAGGCGTTTCGGGGCCTTGATAATGTGGATGTGTTCATCCTCTTTCCGCATGGTCGTGTCTCTGAGGTGCAGCGCCGCCAGATGACAACAGTCAGCGAGGCCAATGCTCATGCTTTGGCCATCACTGGCACCTTTGATGACGCGCAGGCGCGTGTGAAGGATATGTTCAATGATTTCGCCTTTCGCGATGATGTGCGCTTGGCGGGGGTGAACTCGATCAATTGGGCGCGTGTGCTGGCGCAGGTGGTGTATTACTTCACCTCCGCGGTCAGCCTCGGTGCGCCGCATCGCCCTGTGAGCTTCACCGTGCCCACGGGCAATTTTGGCGATATCTTCGCGGGCTATATTGCGCGCTCCATGGGGTTGCCGATTGAAAAACTGGTGGTAGCGACCAATCAGAATGACATCTTGCACCGTGCGTTGAGCACGGGAGAATACCGCATGGATGGAGTCAAACCCTCGATCAGCCCGTCGATGGATATTCAGGTCAGCTCGAATTTCGAGCGCGCCTTGTTTAACGCCTATGACCGTGATGGCGGGGCGGTGCAGCAATTGATGGATGAGTTGAAGGCTGGCGGTTTCTCGATCAGCCAAGGCGCGCTTGAGATTCTGCGGGAAAGCTTTGCTTCGGGCCGCGCCTCGGAAGAGGAAACCTCGGCCATGATCACGCGTGCCCTGCCGGATATGGGCGAGCTGCTTTGCCCGCATTCCGCGATTGGCGTGCATGTGGCCGAGCAGCATCTTGGCACCACCCCGATGATCACATTGGCCACGGCGCATCCCGCGAAATTCCCTGATGCGGTTGAGGCGGCTTCGGGTATTCGTCCCGATCTGCCACCGCGCATGGGCGATCTGTTTGACCGTGCCGAGCGTGTGACCCGCGTTGAAAATGATCTGCACCAGATCGAATCCATTATCCGCAAGGAGATCGCCGCTTGAGCGTGCAACTTCACACCCTGTCCAATGGTCTGCGGATCGTGACGGAACATATGCCTGGCCTGCAATCCGCCGCGATTGGCGTTTGGGTGAGTGCGGGCGGGCGGCATGAACAGCCTGAGCAAAACGGCATTGCCCATTTCCTTGAGCATATGGCTTTCAAGGGCACCAAGCGGCGCAGCGCGTTGCAAATTGCCGAAGAGATCGAGGATGTAGGCGGCTATATCAATGCCTATACCTCGCGCGAGGTAACGGCCTATTACGCGCGTGTCCTGAAAGATGACGTGGCTTTGGCGGTCGATCTGATCTCGGATATCGTGCTCAACCCTGTCTTTGATCCGCGCGAGATCGAGGTGGAGCGCGGCGTGATCTTGCAGGAGATTGGCCAAGCCGCTGATACGCCTGACGATATCATCTTTGATTGGCTGCAGGAGCGCGCCTATCCAGAACAGCCCCTTGGCCGCACTATCCTTGGCCCGTCCGAGCGGGTGCGCGCCTTTGGACGCGCCGATTTTGATCGTTTCGTGGCCGAGCATTATGGACCTGGCCAGTTGATCCTTTCTGCGGCAGGTGCGGTGGATCATGACGAGATTGTGCGTCTGGCGGAAGCCGCCTTTGGCCATATGCCCGCCACCCCGAAACTCAATGCCGCGCCTGCGCTGTTTCATGGTGGCGAACACCGCGAGATCAAATCGCTGGAGCAGGCCCATTTCACCCTCGCCATCGAGGCGCCGGGCTACCGCTCGGATGATATCTATACCGCGCAGATCTATGCCACCGCTTTGGGCGGCGGCATGTCCTCACGATTGTTCCAGAAAATCCGTGAGGAGCGGGGCCTGTGCTATACGATCTATGCGCAGGTGGGCGCATTTGACGACACAGGCATGCTGACAATCTATGCCGGCACGGGTGAGGAAGACTTGCCCGAACTGGCCGCGCTGACCATCGAAGAGCTGCGCCGTTCTACCATGGATATGAGCAGCGCCGAGCTGGAGCGCGCCCGCGCGCAGATGAAGGCGGGCATGTTGATGGGGCTGGAAAGCCCGTCCTCGCGTGCTGAGCGACTGGCGCGTCTGGTGGCGATCTGGAACCGCGTGCCGCCATTGGAAGAAACGGTGGCCCGCGTGGACGCCGTGACGTTGCAGGGCCTCAAGGATCATGCCATGGAATTGGTCGGATCGCGCAAGGCGGCGATGGCGCTTTATGGCCCCGTGGCCTCAGCACCAGATCTGGCTGAATTGACCGAACGTCTGGCGGCCTGATGTTGACGCTCAAGCGGAAAATCCAGATCGAGACGGAGCGCATGAGCATGCGTTTGCCGCAGCATTCGGATTTCCGTGAATGGGTTGCCCTGCGCCACAGCTCGGCCGAGTTCTTGCAGCAATGGGAACCGACTTGGGCCTCGGACCATCTGACCCGCAAGAGCTTTACCAACCGTGTTTATTGGGCGCAGCGGGCGCTCTCGCAAGGCACGGCGATCCCGCTTTTCCTGATCCGCCGTGAGGATGACGCGCTTTTGGGGGCGGTGACGCTGGATAATATCAGACGCGGCCCCGCACAGGCAGGCACGATCGGCTATTGGATCGGGCAGCCTTTCGCGCGCCAAGGCTATATGCGTGAGGCCGTGACTTCGGTGATCCATTACGCCTTTACCACGCTTGATCTATCACGGATCGAAAGCGCCTGCCTGCCCGAAAACGCGCCTTCGCGCGGCCTGCTAGAGAAATGCGGCTATAAATACGAGGGCGTGGCGCAAAGCTATCTGCAGATCGACGGGCGCTGGCGCAATCATGTGCTCTATGCCAATCTGCGGGGCGATAGACGTGGCAAGACCGAGGTCGGGTAACTACCTGCCTGCCCAATGAGCCTCCCCTCGCGCCCGTGTCAGTGAAAGAGTGTGCAAATGAGCGATATCCTGAGCCATCTTCGCGAGATCCTGCCTGACGCCGCGTTCCGTGACCCTGCGCCCACCTATCTGGAGGAGCCGCGCGGGCGGTGGCAGGGGCAGGCCTTGGCCGTGATTGCGCCCGCCTCCACCGAGGACGTAGCGCAAGTGATCTCGGCCTGTGCGCAATCGGGCACGCCTGTGATCCCTTTTGGCGGGGGCACGGGCCTTGTGGGCGGGCAATTGGCCGAAGGGGGCAACCCGCCTGTGATCTTGTCAATGGAGCGGATGCGCGCGCTGCGCGACATTGATCCTGCTGGCGGCACCATGGTGGTCGAGGCAGGCGCGATTTTGGAGGAGGTGCATAATGCCTCCGCTGCCCATGATCTGATCTTCCCGCTGACGCTGGCCTCGCAAGGCTCGGCGCGGATTGGCGGCTTGCTCGCGACCAATGCAGGCGGGGTGAATGTGATCCGCTATGGCAATGCACGGGATCTTGTCTTGGGGGTCGAGGCCGTTATGCCTGATGGCAGCATCTATCATGGTCTCTCACCGCTGAGAAAAGACAATACGGGCTATGATCTGCGCCATTTGCTGATCGGCTCGGAAGGCACGCTTGGTGTGATCACTGCCGCCTCGCTGCGCTTGTTCCCCAAACCTGCCGCAACGGGGGCTGCGATGATGGTGGTGCCTGACCCCACGGCCGCCCTTGCCCTGCTGCGTCTGGCCAAAGCGCGGATCGGCGAGGGGATTTCAGCCTTTGAATTGATCGGCAAAACAGGCCTCGATTTTCTGGATGAGGTCGGCCCCGAAACCCGCCAGCCCTTTGACGCGCGCCCCGAATGGTGCTGTCTGATTGATCTGGGTCTGGGCGAGGGGCAATCGCCCGAGGACGCGCTTGAGGCGCTTTTTGCCGAGGCTTTCGAGGCTGATCTGGTCAGCGACGGCGTGATTGCGCAATCGCAGGCGCAGCGACAGGATTTCTGGGCCCTGCGTGAAAACATCCCCGCCGCCAATCGCAGGATCGGGGCTGTTTCATCACATGATATATCGGTGCCAATCGCCGCCATTCCTGAATTCATCGCCAGAGCCCCTGACATATTGGCCCAGATCGGCCCGTTCCGTCTGAACTGCTTTGGGCATCTGGGTGATGGGAACCTGCATTACAATGTCTTCCCGACCCAAGGCGCGAGCGCGGCCGAGCATCACGGATCGCGCAGCGCGATCAAGCGCGCGATCCATGATCTGGTGCATGAATTGGGCGGCTCGGTCAGTGCCGAGCATGGGATCGGGCGGCTAAAGGTTGATGATCTCGAGCGCTACGGCGATCCTGCGAAGCTTGCGGCGATGCGCGCGATCAAGGCCGCACTTGATCCTGCAGGCATCATGAATCCGGGCGCTGTTTTGCGCCAGCTTCCCTGATCTTCACCTTTCCCCAAATATGACGGGGGGCGTCCGCAGGACGCGGGGCAGAGCCCCTACTTCCTAACTCCGCACACCCGCAAAGCGCGTCTGCCAATCCTCGCGGTCTTCATCGCTGATTTTTGCGAATAGAACCTCGGGCACGGTGAAGCCATGCCCCGCAGGCAGCGCGTTCAAGGCCGCATCCACCGAGCTTGGCCAAGCGCTGTCCGTGGCATTCATTGCCTCGAGCAGTGTTGCACTTGCATCGGGGATGAAGGGCGCGGAAAGCGTGGCATAGAAGGGGATCAGGTTGAGCGAAAAACGCACCATTGCAGCGGCGCGCTCGGGGTCTTCCTTGAAAACCGACCAAGGCGCTGCCGATTGCAGATATTCATTGCCCGCCACCCAGATCGCACGCAATTCAGCGGCGGCCTTACGGATGTCGATCGCTTCCATATGGGCTTGATAGGCCTCTAGACGGGTCTGCAATTCGGCAATCACGGCAGCTTCTTGTTCGCCATAAGCGCCCCCTTCGGGCAGCGCTTCGCCAAATTTCGAGCGGCAGAATTTGGTGATGCGGCTCACGAAATTGCCCAAGACATCCGCGAGGTCCTTGTTCACATCGGCTTGGAAATTCTCCCATGTGAATTCGCTATCCGAGCTTTCGGGCGCATGGCTGAGCAGCCACCAACGCCAGTAATCAGCGGGTAGAATTTCCAGCGCCTGATCCATGAACACACCGCGCCCTTGGCTGGTCGAGAACTGGCCGCCATCATAATTCAGGTAGTTGAAGGATTTGATGTAATCCACCAGCTTCCAAGGCTCTTTCGAGCCGAGGATCGTGGCAGGGAAGCTGAGCGTGTGGAAAGGCACATTATCCTTGCCCATGAATTGCACATAGCGCACATCATCGGCGCCTTTATCGGTGCGCCACCAACGCTCCCAATCGCTGCCCTTACCCGCATCCACCCATTCAGCGGCACAGGCGATATATTCGATCGGCGCATCGAACCACACATAGAAGACCTTGCCTTCCATGCCCGGCCAATCCTCATCACCTTTTTTGACGGGAATGCCCCAATCCAGATCACGGGTGATCCCGCGATCCTGCAGCCCGTCCCCGTCATTGAGCCATTTCTTCGCGATCGAGGTGGTCAGAACGGGCCAATCGGTTTTGCTTTCGATCCAGTCGCTCAATTCACCGCGCATCTGGGATTGGCACAGATAGAGATGCTTGGTTTCGCGCACTTCCAGATCGGTCGAGCCTGATATGGCCGAGCGCGGCTCGATCAGATCGGTGGGGTCAAGCTGCTTGGTGCAATTCTCGCATTGATCGCCACGCGCTTTGTCATAGCCGCAATTGGGGCAGGTGCCCTCGATATAGCGGTCGGGCAGGAAGCGGCCATCGGCATGGGAATAGACCTGACGCTCGCTGACTTCGCGGATCAAACCCGCCTCGGCCAAACGGCCTGCGAAATGCTGGGTCAATCGGTGGTTCTGCGCGCTGGAGGAGCGTCCGAAATGATCAAAGCTCAGGCGGAAGCCCTTGGCAATCTCGGCTTGCACTTCATGCATCTCGGCGCAGTAATCCTCGACGGGCTTACCCGCTTTGGCGGCGGCCAATTCGGCAGGGGTGCCATGCTCATCCGTGGCGCAGAGGAACAAGACCTCATTGCCGCGCGCGCGCATGTATCGGGCATAAAGATCGGCCGGAAGCTGGCTTCCGATCAGATTGCCCAAATGCTTGATCCCGTTAATATAGGGAATTGCCGAAGTGATGAGTATGCGTGCCATGAGCTATGTCCTGCTTGTCTTGCGCGGGGATTAGCGCATCAGGCGGGCCAAGGCTAGATGTGATCCGGAATGCGGGTCAGATCACGCGGGTCAGATCACACGGATCAGATCATGGGGGCCTCAGACGCCATCCCACCGTCTGAGCAGCCAATACCATTGCTCGGGGTTTTGCATGATCCGCGCAGACAGGCTGTCATTGAAGGCGCGTGTCATGGTCAGGCTGTCGGTATGGGGGATGGGGGCCTCGAAATCGACTTGGAAAGCATTGCCATCCTCGATCCGTGTGCCAAAGGCGGGGATCATCGGAATATCATATTTCAGCGCCAACTGCGCCGCCGAGAGCGATGTCAGCGCGTCATGCCCCAGAAAGGGGATGCGCACGCCTTCTGAATATTTCTCGTCGAGCAGGATCGAAATGATACCGCCCTTCCGCAAGTGACGCACAAGCGCCATGGTGCCCACACGGCCCGTTGCCAGAATGGGCATGCCGCCGGCCTCAATCCCTGCGCGAATGCGGCGCTCGTAATGGCGGTTCTTTTGCGGTCGATAGACCGCGCCGCTTTCTAACCCGTGCATTTTGATCACCGAGCGGATCGCCTCCCATTGGCCGAAATGGCCCGAGACGATGATCACACCCTTGCCCTCTGTCTGCGCCTCTTTCAGCGCGTCAAGACCGGGGCCGGAGACGCGGAATTTATGGTGATGGGTCTGGAATTCGGCATCATGGTAAATCTCGAACAGGGTGCGGCCCATATGGCGACCCATTTCCTGACCCAGCTTGAGGCGTTCCTTGCGGGGCATATCGGGAAAAACCCGCCGCGCCTCGCGGTCAAAGCGGCGCCTTGCCAGCGGGAACCAGCGCAAGACGGTGGCAACAGTTGTCCCCAAAGCCCGCGAGCGCAGATCGAAGGCGCGCCAACGCATTGCGGTCAGCGCGGACCACAGCGGGAAATATCTTGCATGAGACAGGAGGGATTTTATCGACGTCGAAATCATGGCTCTCTATGAGCGCGATTTCAGCCAAGACCAAGCGGAAAATCTGAGGCAGATTGTCCGTTTGAGGGTTTTTTTGGCGGGGCGCTAGGGCGGGGCTTGGGGGCAGCTGTGCGGGTTTTGTAGAGCTGCGCGCGCGGAACAAGGCCGAAGGCCGCCGCGCGATCGCCAGACCGCCCCTGGGGCTGGCGATTTGTCAACGTAAACGCGCAGATCAGAGGTGTTTCGGACTTGGCTAAGATATAGTAAGCCGAACTGCCGTAGGGCGCCACCCCGCGGTCTGACAATCGCGCGGCTCGTCAGCTTCGTCGCAATGGTCTCAAAGCCGCCATCGGCGGCGATCCGAACCAACGCCAGCTCCTAACTCCCGCATCCCTCCCCTATCCCGAATGTTTTCGCTGGACTGCGCCTTTCGCGCGCCTAGGTTGAATTTTGCCTGAGGCGATGCCTCCCTGACCAGATGAGTGCGCCATGACTGATCCTCGCCCCGTTTTGCTGCTTGGCAGCGCGCCCTCGGCCGTGGTGTGCCAAGAGTGGTCCAAGGATGAATTCTCGGCCATTGTCGCAATCAATAATGCGTGGCGGATCAGGCCTGATTGGGATTACAACATCTTCCCCGATGATTTCCCCGAAGACCGCCACCCAGATGCTATGCAAGAGGGGCAGAGCATCGTGACCTCCGAGGCCTATGTGCCTGCCAATAACCAGTTTGGTGGCATCGTTTATGCGGGGGGCACCATGGTGTTTTCGGCGGGCTATTGGGTGCTGGCGGCGCTGCGACCCACGGCGATTGTGGTGGTGGGCTGTGACATGGTCTATCCCAAATCGGGCAAGACGCATTTTTACGGAACAGGCACCGCTGATCCGCTCCGCCAAGACCCGAGCTTGCGCAATCTCGAAGCGAAATCGGCGCGGTTGATGTATCATGCAGCCTCACAAGGCTGCCTTTGTTTCCGAGCGCCCGAGGGTGAGAGCCGATTGGTCTTCCCGCTATGGACAGGCGCTGTAACTGCCGCCGCGCCCCAACCTGATCACGCGCAGGCAGAAGCGGCCCAAGCCCTTGAGGCCGAGGCAGGTTATGTCGTGCCATCGGGCCGGTATTGGGACGTGCAGGCGCAGTTTTCACTGCCCAAAATCGATGCAATCGATACCCATTGGCAGGCTACATATCCTGATTGAACAAGGGGCCTGATTTGCCCGCTTGTGCAGCTTGTTTTTTGTTCCTAGAAAGCCTGGTCCGATTGCTATCTGGAGGGAGCGCGCGATGCAAAATACGGTGGTCAATAGCTGGAACGAATGGGATCCGCTCAAACATGTAATCGTGGGCCGTGCCGATGATTGCCATATCCCTCCCGAAGAGCCCGCGCTGGATGCGAAAGTGCCCGAAGACAGCGATATGCGTGGCCAATGGGGGCGGCGTCCGCAAGAAACCATCGACCGCGCCAATGAATTGCTCGACAATTTCGCGTCGCTTCTGGAAGGGCGCGGTGTGCGGGTGGATCGCCCGACATCGATCGACCATTCCAAACCCGTGACCACCCCCGATTTCCACACCGACAGCCAGTTTGGCTGCATGCCACCCCGCGATGTTTTGCTGACGGTCGGCTCCGAGATGCTCGAGGCCACGATGTCCTATCGTTGCCGCTGGTTCGAATATCTAAATTATCGTCCTTTGATGCAGAAATACTTCAATGAGGATCCGAATTTCCGCCATGAAAGCGCGCCAAAGCCGCGTTTGACGGATGCCGATTACCACCCCGATTACCTCAGCGAAAAGATTGGCGTGGAAAAACGTCTGCAATGGGCGGCCGAGAAGTTTTTCGTCACTACCGAAGAGGAGCCATTGTTTGATGCCGCCGATGTGCTGCGCTTTGGGCGTGACCTCGTGGTGCAGCACGGCTTCACCACGAACCTCAAAGGCATTGAGTGGCTGCGCCGCCATTTCCCTGATCACCGTGTGCATACCGTCAATTTCCCGGGTGATCCCTATCCGATCCATATCGATGCGACCTTCACGCCGCTTCGCCCCGGTTTGATCCTGAACAACCCGCAGCGCCGTTTGCCCGAGGCGCAGCGCGCCATGTTCGAGGCCAATGATTGGGAAATCGTCGATGCCGCGCAGCCTGCGCATAACGCGCCGCCGCCCCTGTGCTATTCCTCGACTTGGCTGTCGATGAATGTGCTGGTGCTGGACCCGAAAACCGTATGTGTCGAGAAATCCGAGGTCTATCAGGCCGAACAGATGGATAAGCTCGGCATGAATGTCATCGAGGTTGAACTGCGTGATGCCTATGCCTTTGGTGGCGGGCTTCATTGCTGTACGGCTGATGTTTACCGCGAAGGCGGGTGCGAGGATTATTTCCCGAACCTGTAAGCCAAAGCGCGTCTGCGCGCCTTATTCCTCGCGGTAGAGGTCATGGCAGCCACCGCATGTGGCACCAATGGCTTGCACCGCGGGGATCAGTGTTTCGCGGCTGGTGATTGCGGAGATCGCGGCCTCGGCGCTGGCTTGTGTGGCCTCGGCCCGTTCGGTGAAATCGGCGAAATTGTCCCAAATGGCAGGCAGGGCCTCGGATTTGGGGTCAGTGGCGGGTTCGGCAAACCGCTCATGCGTGGCGGCGGCATCGCGGGCCAGTTGCGCCATCGCGGCTTGTGCAATCTCGGCGTCAAAATCGGATTGGCCACGCGCCATATTCACCACCACCTCCATCTGCTCGGCCATATCGCTCATATTCATCATTCGGGCCATGACGACAGGGTTTTGCACCCCTTCATGGGCAAAGCCTGTCGCGGCGGTCAAAGCGATGAGGGCAGTGGCAAGATGTAGTGGCTTCATGACGGGCTCCGGTGATATGCGATGCTGTCACTATAGGCGGGTGTCCGCTTTATGGAAGCCGCTTGCGGCGCTTCGGTCTGACATAGCTGCGCTTTGCCATGCCGCTTTTCCACGCGCCATTCTTTTTGCGGGGCCATTCGCGCCCGCAAACGCCTCAGCCGCCATGCTTCCTGTCCCTCGCAATGGGCAGGCTCCAGCATCAACCGCGTCTCCACCCCCGCCGCGCCGCCATCACCGGGGGTCAGCAAAACCCCCAAAGGGGCGGCCCCGCTGGTCTCGGCGGCCAGATGGAGGCGGCGCACAGGTGTCAGGGGCGGAGGCTCGGGCAGATCCGCCAGAACCATAGACACAGCGCCCGAGCGCAGGGCCTCCTCCATGCACCAGAGCAAATCCTCGCCACGGTGGCAGTCTACGAAGATCAGGCGCGAGGGTTCGATCTCGGCGGCGGTGCCTGCCATATGCAACTTGTCGGGATACCATGCAGGCCTGATCCATAAGACAGGCCCCTGACAGGCCGCCGCCACCCAAAGCGCCAGCCTGCGCCGCGCGGGGCCGCATAGCTCATGCACCCGTGCCCGCGCCATGTCCATTTCGGGGAAGGGGCGCAGCATGGGCGTGTCACGGCGATACGAGTCGCGGGCAATCTGGCTGATATCCATGCGGCCATTTTATATGTTCGCTAAATGTTCTCAAGTGCAATCTGCCGCTTTCGCCTTGCCCCGCGCGCTCAAGCCGCTACCTATGGGCGCGACAGATCGACAGCGAACAGGATCCGATGATGCGTAAGATACCGCTTGGCCAGACCGATACGATGATCACCGATTACTGCCTTGGCACCATGACTTGGGGCCGTGACAGCGATGAGGCCACGGGGCATGCCCAGATGGATATGGCCTTGGAGGCGGGGATCAATATTGTTGACACCGCCGAGATGTATCCCGTCAATCCGGTGCTGGCCGAAAACGTGGGCGACACCGAAGTGATCATCGGCAATTGGAACGCAAAGCACCCCGCGCGTCGTGGGGATTACCTGCTGGCCACCAAGATCACGGGCAATAACGCGGCCTTCGTGCGCCCGGGCCAAGACATCACAGCAGCCACTTTCGAGGAGGCATTCGAGACCTCGCTCAAGCGGTTGCAGACAGATTACATCGATATCTACCAGCTCCATTGGCCTAATCGCGGCTCCTACCATTTCCGCCGCGCTTGGAGCTATGACCCGTCACAGCAGAGCAAGGCGGAAACGCTGGATAATATGGCCGAGGTCTTGGAGGCCGCAGATAAAATGGTCAAAGCGGGCAAGCTGCGCCATTTCGCGCTGTCCAATGATACCGCTTGGGGCAGTTCGCAATGGCTTCGCTTGGCAGAGGATAGGGGGCTTCCGCGTGTGGTCTCGGTCCAGAATGAATATTCGCTGCTCTGCCGCCTCTATGACACCGATATGGCCGAGATGGCGGTGAACGAGCAGGTCACGCTGCTGGCCTATTCACCGCTGGCCACGGGTTTGCTGAGCGGGAAGTACCAAAATGGCGCGATCCCCGAAGGCTCGCGGATGCGTAACAATCCTGATCTGGGCGGGCGCATCACCGATCGGGTCTTCCCTGCGGTGGCGGCCTATCTCGATATCGCCAATCGTCACGGGCTTGATCTGGTGCATATGGCGCTGGCCTTTACGGTGCAGAGGCCTTTCCCTGTCTCCACGATTTTCGGCGCGACCACCTCGGCGCAATTGGCCCATATTATTGAAGGGGCGGAATTGAGGCTTTCAGATGAAGTGATGGCCGAGATCAACGCAGCCCATAAAGCCCACCCGATGCCCTTCTAAGCGCGGGATTGCGCGGCGCGTAGCTCCGAGATTGAGGCGCCAAACCCCTGTTTGAAGGCCCGTGCCAAGGTGGAGGGGCTGGAAAAGCCTGTCCGCAGCGCGATCTCTTGTGCGCCAAGCCGTGTGTCCAGCGCCAAGCGGCGCGCCTCAGCAAGGCGCAGCCGCAGGAAAAACGCACCTGGCCCAGTTTCGAGATGCTGTTGGAACACCATCTCCAGACGGCGGGGTGACAGGCCAACTTCCCGCGCGATCTCTGCGATGGCGGGCGGGTCTTGCAAGCGGGTCTCCATGATGGCCACGGCTTGGGCCACGGGCGGGGCCATTTGTGACAGTCGCGCTTGGGCCACCAGACGCTGCGGCGCGGGGCCTGTCGCGGGATCATAGAGAAGCGTGTTGGCCACTTGGCCAGACAATTCGGCCCCGTGATGGCACCGGATCATATGCAGCATCAGATCAAGGCATGGGGCAGCGCCTGCCGTGCTCATCGCGGCCCCGTCGATCACATATCGGTCTGGCTGCACCTCAATCTCGTCAAAGGCGAGGGCAAAGGCGCTCAGATCCTCCCAATGGGTGGTGGCGCGACGGCCCCGCAACAGCCCCGCGCGCGCCAGCACCCACACCCCGCCATCCACCCCGCAATAGGCGATCTTGCGGCTGCGCAACTGGCGCAGCCAAGCGCGCAGGGCAGGGGTGGCGGCCATATCCAGCCTTGGCCCCGCAACCACCACCATCAGGTCGAATTCGACCTGAAAGGGCAAAGCGGCGCTGTCAAAACTCAGCCCCGTGCTCAGCTCGACCTTGCCCCCCTCGGGCGAGAGGAACTGCCATTCATAGAGCGCTTGGCCCGCACAGCGATTGGCGGCCTGAAAAGGATCAAGCGCTGCGGCCAAACTCATGAGATTGCTATCAGGCAGGCAAAGCAGCCCGATGCGGAAAGGGGCCTTGCCGATGCGCGGCTGGAATGCGGAATGTGTCATGCCAGTTGCGTATATCGCAAAATTTTCCCTTGCAAGATGTCCGAGCCCCGTTTGAGAAATAATGACAGATTGGGCGCAAAACCGCTTGGCGCGGCGGATCATCTCCGTAAGCTGTGGCAAGGTGCAACGCGCGCATTCGGCACGCAGGGAGAGCCCGATGAAAACCGTTCTGGTCTATGGTGACAGCAATTCCCACGGTGCCAAGCCGATGGTCGATCTGGACAATGTCGAGCGTTTTGCCCGTGGCCTGCCTTGGCCCGATGTGATGGCCGCCGAACTGGGTGCGGATGTGCATGTCATCTGCGAGGGCCTTCCGGGGCGGACCACGGTGTATGAAGATCTGGTTGGGGGGGGCATGCGCAATGGTCTTAGCGTTTTGCCCGCGATTCTGCATAGTCATAAGCCGATTGATCTTCTGGTGATCCTGCTGGGAACCAACGATCTCAAGAACCAGTTCTCGGTCACAAGCTATGAGATCGCAGCCTCGGTCCAACGGTTGGTTCTGGCGGCCCGCGCCGAGGGCGTGGTCAAGGCCGAGTTGATCATCTGTCCGCCCCCTGTGGTTGAAGCGGGCGTTTTGGCACCGATGTTTGAAGGGGCCATGGCCCGCCAGCACGATTTGGCCAAGCATATGGAACAGGTCGCAACCCGTTTGGGATGCGGGTTTTTTGATGCCGCGCACCACATCACGGTCTCGTCCATTGATGGGGTCCATTGGGAGGAGGGCTCACATGACAAGATGGGCCGCGCCATTGCAGGCCCCGTGGCTGATATGTTGGCGCAGCTGTGATCCGCGCGCGCCTTGTCATCGCGATGCTTCTGGCACTCAGCGCCTGTGTGCCAATGACGACTGGCTATCGCGATGCGAATGCGCAGATTTCCTCGACCACGCGTTTTGATGCAGCGCGCTTTGCAGGTGCTTGGCAGATGCGCGCGGCCCTTGGCGCGGCCCCCATGGCCTTGCGTTTCGCGCATGAGGAGGGCGCCATCACGGCATTGCAGCTTGGCGATGCAGGCAGCGCCATGGCGCTTGATCAAACTTTCCCCGCACGGTTCAACAGCGCTGATGGCCCGATCTGGGTGCTCTGGGTGGATGATGATTACCGCACTGCTGTCCTTGGCGCACCTGATGGCCGATTTGCATGGTTGCTGGATCGGAACAGCGCGGGCGGGGCAGACCGTATAGCGGCGGCGCGCAGTGTTCTTGAGTTTAACGGTTATGATCTCACCCAATTGCGCGAGGTCACCAGATGAGCGGTAGAGCAGCCATTCTGGGTGTGGGCGAGATTGGCGCGGGATGGGCCGCGCGGTTTTTGCTGATGGGCTGGGATGTGCGCGTCTTTGATCCTGATCCGGCCGCGCTCAAACAGCTTCCGCATGTCATTGATCTGGCGCGCGCCAGCCTGCCGGGGCTTTATGATTACCCCCTGCCATCTGAGGGCCAGTTGGAGATTTGCAGCACAATCAGCGCGGCTGTGGCAGATGCTGCGTGGATCCAAGAAAGCCTGCCCGAGAGGTTGGAGCTGAAACGCAAATTGCTGCAACAGGCCCAATCCCATTCCGCGCCCGAGGCGATCATCGGTTCCTCAAGCGCGGGGTTCACCGCGCAACAGATACAAGGCTGCGCAACCCGAGCCGAGCAAATCATCCTCGCCCGCCCCCTCAACCCCGTCTATCTCCTGCCGCTGGTCGAGCTTGCAGGTACAAGCGCCACCCCGCGAGAGTGCCTTGATCAGGCCGAGGCGATCCTGTCGGGCATTGGCCTATCCGCCTGCCGGATCGCGGGCGCGGGATCATCCGCGATTTCCGAGCGTTTGTTTGAGGCGCTGCGGCGAGAGGCCCATGGGTTGATCGAAGAGCATGCCGCCACGCCTGCCCAGATAGATCAGGTGCTCGAGCAGGGTTTGGGACTGCTATGGGCGCAAATGGGGCCACTCAAGACGCCAGACCTTCAGGGGGCTGAGGCTCCGCGCGACGGCCATCTCGTGACCCTTCTTCGGGCGCTTAAATCCCGCGGCGCTGGTGCGGGCAAGGTGATCCGTGCCCATGAGCTTCGGCTGGAGCCACCCGCGCCCGATTGCACAACGCCCCCCGTCACCCTGCGCAGGCAAGTCCCGCAGGATTGGGTCGATTACAATGGCCATATGAACGAGGCGCGTTTCCTACAGGCCTTTTCCAATGCCTGCGACAAGCTGCTGGAATGGGCAGGCATGGATGCTCGATGCATCGCGGCGGGCAATTCCATCTTCTCGGTCGAGACCCATATCCAGCATCTGGGCGAGGTCGATATCGGCGAGACCATCCATATCACGACCCGCGTGCTGCAGGGCGGGGGCAAGAAATTCCATATCTGGCAGGAGATGTTGAAAGGGGGTGAGAAGGTCGCAACCTGCGAGCAATTGCTGCTCCATGTTGATCTCTCCACCCGCCGCAGCACAGCCCCGCCTGACGCGATTGCGCAGGCCTTGGGCCGCATGGCGCAGGATCATGCCCTGCTGCCTTTGCCCGAAGGCCTCGGACGCGCGATCGGGGACAGGCCGCGCTGATCGGCGCTTTTGACTTGTAAGCGCGGGGCTTAAGCGCGAAGAAACCCTATGTCCCTCTGGATCGCCGCCACGCTTTTCGCCGCCTTCATGCAGAACCTGCGGTTCCTGCTGCAGCGGCATTTGAAGGTCACCACCCTCTCGACAGGCGGGGCGACATTGGCGCGGTTCCTCTTTGGCGCGCCCTTGGCCGCATTTGCCTTGGGCCTGTATGCACTGGCAACAGGGGCAGAATTGCCCCCGCTCAACCCCGCCTTTTGGGTCTATGTGCTTAGCGGCGGGATTGCACAAATCATTGCCACCATGTGCGTCGTTGCCCTGTTTGCCTTCCGCAATTTTGCAGTGGGCATCACCCTGAAAAAGACCGAAGTGATGCTGAGCGCGGCGGTCGGTCTGATGCTGTTGGGCGATGCCGTTTCACTGCCTGTTCTGGTGGCTATCGCGATCGGCTTTCTGGGGGTGTTGTTTCTATCGGACCCGCCGAAATCCGAGATACGCCTGCCGCTGCGCAATCGCATCTTCAATGTAGCCTCGGGCTATGGCTTGGCCTCGGGCGCGCTTTTCGCGGTCTCCGCCGTGGCCTATCGCGGCGCCACGCTGCAATTGGCCAGCGAGGACGCAATCCTGCGCGCAGCCCTCACCTTAACGGCCGCGACCGCAAGCCAATTGATCCTGCTCGGGGCCTATCTGCTCTGGCGTGAACCGGGGCAATTGGGCAAGGTCGCGCAAAGCTGGCGTGTCACCAGCCTGACAGGGCTCACCTCGATCTTCGGCTCACTGGGCTGGTTCACGGCCCTCGCCTTGCAAACGGCTGCCTATGTGAAAGCCTTGGGTCAGGTGGAGCTGGTCTTTTCCTTCCTCTTCTCGGTCTTCTTCCTGCGCGAGAAAACCAGCGGAAAGGAAATCATCGGGCTCGTCTTCATCATCTGCTCGGTTCTGCTGATCTTTGTGGGGAGCCTGCGATGACAACGATCCTGCTGGCCATCGCGCCGATCTTTGTGCTCATCGCCATAGGCTACGGCCTACGGCGGGGCGGCATCCCGTCCGAGCAATTCTGGAACCTCAATGACCGTTTGGTCTATTTCGTGTTGATGCCCGCCCTGTTCTTCGTGCGCATCTCAACGGCGGAGCTTTCAGATGCAGGGCTGATGCGCTTTGCGGGCGTGCTCTATGCGGGCTTTTTCGCGGCCATTGCTTTTGGTGTATGTGCAGCCCTGTTGCTGCGCCGAGGGGGCGCGGTCGGCACAAGCGTCATGCAAGGGGCAGGGCGGTTTAACACTTTCATCGCGCTGGCTGTGGCCGAGGCGCTTTATCAGATCCAAGGTCTGCAATTGGCGGTTCTGGGGGCGGCGGTCTTGGTGCCCGTGGTCAATCTGACCGTCGTGGCAGTGTTTGCTTTCATGCTGCCCCGCGCGGGCTCCAGCTTGATCAAGGGCGCGGCCATTAGCCTGATCACCAATCCGCTCATCCTGTCGATTTTCGCGGCCATCGCTTGGAACCTCGCGGGGCTGGGGGCGGCCCCTGTTCTGCACGACACACTTTCCATTCTCGGTCAGGCCGCGCTGCCAATCATGCTGCTTTGCGTGGGGGCCAATCTGAAACTGCGCGGGCTCTCAGCCGATGCCTTGCCGCTGATCGCGGCAGCCTTCGGCAAGCTCGTTATCTTCCCCGCTGTTATTATCCTCGCGGCCATCGCGCTTGGGGCTGATCCGATGCAGGCACAGGTGGCCCTGATCTATGGCGCTTTGCCCACAGGGGTTGCGGCCTATACGCTTGCCCGCCAACTCAAAGGTGATGCCCCCCTGATGGCCGCCATGATCACCATGCAAACCTTGCTGTCATTCGCAGCCATGCCGTTCTGGCTGTCCTTGGGCGAGCGGCTCTTCCTGTCCTGATCGCCCCATCTTTGCTTGAAAAATACTTCCGCCGGAGGCGTCTTCACAACAATCTGCGAAAGCGGCTGGTTTGGGTCGCATTGTCAAAAAACGGCACGCCCTCTTGAGCGGTGCCATTCAGGCGCGCGGCCAGTTCGGCCAGAACAACCTCGGTAATAAAGGGCATGTCCAGCGCGCGCGCCTCATCCAGCGGGACCCATTGCAAATGAGATAGCTCATCCTCCGCCCGCGAAAAATCATCAGGGTTCGAGGCCAGCGCGCCCGCATCCACCATAAAGAAACGCGCATCAAAACGGCGGGGGCGACCTGGCGGGGTGATGGCGCGGAAAATGAACTCCAGCCCCTCGCCATCTGGCAAATGCCCTGTGCCTAAGTAGCCACGCCAGCCTTGTGGTGCCTCGATCTCGCCCGCACGCGGGTCGGGCAGCCCCAGCAGCAATCCTGTCTCCTCCCACAGCTCGCGCGTGGCAGCCGCCACCACCGACTGCGCGTCCAGATCGGCATCGCTGGACAGGCGGGCATGGGTCTGCGCACTCAAGGGGCGGGCCAGCGGAATGCTGGCATCCACCCCATCCACGGCCCCGCCGGGAAAGACAAATTTTGAAGGCATGAACGCGGCCGTCTTGCCGCGCTGGCCCATCAGGACTTTGGGCCGCGTGCCCGCATCACGCAGAACAATGATTGTTGCGGCATGGCGAATCGGGATATCCGCGCTCGGATCAGAAGCCATGCATCCGCTTTGCCCATTGGATGCCCACGATCATCCCCTTGAACAGCGGCAGCAGCACAAGCGAAAGCGCGATTGCGGCCAGCGAAAACCCGATCGCGATGCTCCATGGTCCGGGCTGATATTGCTCGAAGACATACAGCATCAATGTCCCCAAAATCTTCGCCACCACCAGAATGGTCAGATAGGCGGGGCCATCCTCGGCGCGGGCATGGCTGAGGTCTTCGCCGCAACACGCACAGCTTTTGGCAAGGTTGAGGTAGCCCGTGTAAAGCTTTCCCTCACTACAATTGGGGCAATGCCCCGTCATGGTGCGGCGCAGCGCGGGCCATGTGGGTCTATTGGGCGGACCTGCTTCAAAAGCCTCCTGCGAGGGGATGTCGGTCATGGGATGTCCTTTTTTGCTGGGGCCTTTCTAGCACCCGCAAGGTCCTTCTCCAAGCCGCGTGGCGGGCTTGCGTCACAAGGTCACAAGCCCGCCTGAGATAAACATCGCAAAAAATTTCGACGGAAACCCCGCGCTGCCCCGTGAGAGGAATGTCACAAGACAAAACCCCAAGACTGAACACACCAAAACAAGGATACCTCCCATGACGATCAAAAAAGCACTCGTCCTGTCGCTGCTGATCCCTGTCGGTTTGAGCCTGACGGGCTTCGCCTCGGCGCAAGAAGGCCCACAATCACCAGACCGTCCCGCCTTTGCGGATATCGAAACGGATGGAAATGGCGAATTGACGCTGGAAGAGCTGCAAAACCTTGGTGCCGCGCGCTTTGCCGCCAATGACACCGATGGCGATGGCGCGCTCAGCCGTGATGAATTGCTGGCCGCAGGTCAGGAACGCATGGCTTCCCGCGCCGACCGGATGCTGAAGCGTCTGGATACGGATGAAGACGGGATGATCTCGCAAGAGGAAATGGCCGCAGCCCATGAGGGCCGTGGTGGTCGCCGCAGCCCTGAGCGCATGTTCGAACGTGTGGATGCCGATGAAGATGGCGTGATCTCGCAGGCCGAATTCGAAGAGGCCGCCGAGCGCATGATGGAGCGCCGTGGCGGACGGCATGGCCAGCGCGGTGATCGCGGCTAAGGCCTAACCCATGCGCGGGCCAGCCGTGGCATGCAGGGTGGTTGCCTCCCCTCAACCGCACCTGCACCCCACACCCCCAAGGGCCAAGCCACTTGGCCCGCGCATCCCTTCCTGAGATAAGGAGCCCATGAGCCCCATGGACCCCGATATCGAAACGCTCGACGATGACGCGCTGATGGTGCTCTTTGCCAATGCCGATCCATTGGCGGCAAAGCTCTTGACCACGCGGCTTTTGCCGCGTGCGCTTGGCCATGCGCGGCGGGTTCTGGGCAATGAGGCCGAGGCGGAAGATGTCGCGCAAGAGGCAATGCTCAAGCTGTGGAACGCCGCGAAAGACTGGGATCAGGGCGGGGCGGCGCGCCCCTCGACATGGTTGTACCGCGTTGTGGCCAATCTTTGTGTGGACCGCTTGCGCAAATCTGGTCGCTCGGTCGGGATGGACCCTGATTTCGACCCCGCCGATGATGCGCCTGGCCCCCTTGAGGCCTTGGAGCATTCAGGCAGGCTGGCCGCCCTTGACGGGGCTTTGGCACGGCTGCCCGAGCGGCAAAGACAGGCAGTGGCGCTCAGACATATCGAAGGTCTGAGCAACTCCGAGATTGCATTGGCCTTGGACATTGGTGTCGAGGCCGTAGAGAGTTTAACCGCCCGAGGCAAACGCGCCTTGGCGGCGGCATTGCAAGGCCAGAAGGAGGCGTTGGGATATGGTGGATGACAGCAAGAAAGAGGATGGTCTCGAGATGTTTTTCGCCGAGGCCCAAGCAGATACTGCGCGAAACCCCTCAAGCGATCTGATGGCGCGCGTCTTAGCCGATGCCGCAGATGTCCAAGCCGCATCGCTGGCGCAGGGCGTGGTGGCGTCTGCCACTACAGGGGGCGGATTTGCGGGTGTCCTTTCGGCGATTGGTGGCTGGTTCGGCGCATCAGGCGTTGTGGCGGCAGGGCTGACGGGGCTGGTGATGGGCTTCTACCTGCCCGATCAGATCGACACGGTGCTGAACGGGCAGGTGTCCTCGATACTTGGCGAAGATGCGGCAAACCTGCTTCCGGGGTTCGAGACCCTGACCCTGACGGCAATGGCGGAGTGACGGGATGACACAGACAAACAAGACATCGAAAACAGGCCGTGGCGTGAAAATCGCGCTGGGGCTCTCGCTGGCGGTCAATCTTTTGGTGCTGGGATTGGTCGGCGGTGCCGTGCTCGGGAATGACCGTGTTCGCATGGCAGGCCCCGAGGCCGCATCGCTGCGCAGCCTTGGCCCGATTGTCGGCGTGCTGGATGAAGACACCCGCCGCCGCTTGGCGATCCGTGTTGCGCGAAGCGATACAGGCATGCGCCGCGATTTGCGCGGGCTGGTCTCGGCCACCCGTGCCTTTCAGGACGCCCTTCGCGCTGAGCCCTTTGACCGCGCCGCTGTCACATCCGCCCTGCAATCGCAGCGCGACTTTGTCCTGAGCGCACAGGAAAACGGGCATATGCTCTTGCTGGATGAATTGGAGGCGATGAGTTCCGAGGAACGCCTTGCCTTGGCCGACCGTCTGCAAGACCGCCTGCGCCGCATCCGCCCCAGAGACCGCGACGGCGACCGCGGCGGGGATCGCTAGGGGGGTATCTGACGTAACGGCCCGCGCGGGGGCAGGGCTGAGGTCGGGTTGCAAGGGTGCTGACCGAGAATGTTAGGGGTGTGCTATGATTCAGAAATGGGCTCAAGATCATAGACGCTTATTTGGGATAGTGGAGCTTTGCTGCACGAGTGACGAATTGGTATGATGCGGGACTTTGTTACCGTCGATAGTTCGATTATGATTCCACGATGAAGATGCTTTACTACTCTGCAATTTTGTTCGCCATAATCTGTCTTTCTTTGGCGGCACTGAATACTTACGACTTCTTGTATCGCGATGATTTACCTTGGAGAGAGGGCGACTTCAAAGCGGTCATGGTGCTTTGCATTGGAGGTGTAACCGTCTTCAGCTTGATCGCATTGCTGTTTCGTTATGCGCTAAAAGTCATAAGCTGAACAGAGGTAGGTAAGGGCTCCTCGTCGCCATTCGCTACATATTGCACGAATGGCCGTTTTCGGAAAACGACCGCAACTTTGCTCCGCTCCCTGCGCATACCCAACGCTCGGCCCTTCGTTCAAACGATACAGGCACAACAGAGGTAGTCTGATACACTCGCGTCGCGCGCAGAACTCTACCGCCAGCCGCCACTGCCTATAGAGATGTCTCAATCCCTGCCGATTGCAGCGCATTGAGGCGGGCATAGGCTCCGTCCTGCGCGATAAGCGTGTCATGGGTGCCTTGTTCTACAACGCGCCCGTGATCCATCACAACAATCAAATCAGCCTCGCGCACCGTGGACAGGCGATGCGCGATCACCAGCGTTGTGCGCCCCTCGGACAGGCGCGCCAAGGCCTCCTGCACCAGCTTCTCGGATTGCGTATCCAGCGCCGAGGTCGGCTCATCCAGCAACAGGATCGGTGCTTTCTTGAGCATGGCGCGTGCAATCGCTACGCGCTGGCGTTGACCGCCCGACAAAGAGGAGCCGCGCGGGCCCACAGGCGTTTCCAACCCCTCGGGCAAGGCATCGGTGAATTCGAGGATATGGGCGGCGGCGGCGGCCTCTTGGATTTCGGCATCTGTCGCGTCAAGCCGGCCCATGCGGATATTCTCGGCGATGGTTTGATCAAACAGCGCCGTTTCCTGCCCGACCACCGCGATGCTGTTGCGCAGGTCTTCCAGCGACACCTCATTGATCTGGGTGCCCCCGATCATGACCTTGCCCGCATCGGGGTCAATCAAACGGGTGAGCAGGCCGAAAACGGTGGTCTTGCCCGCCCCTGACGGCCCCACAACCGCGGTGGTTTTGCCTTCCAATGCGGTCAGGTCCAGCCCGCGCAAAACGGGCGCATCGCCATAGGCAAACTCGGCTGCTTCAAAACGGATATCGCCCGAGGTCAAGGGTTTGGGATTGGCGGGCGAGGTGATTTTGGGCGTGACCTCAAGTGCCGTATAAAGACGATCCAGTGAGGCGGCGGCAGCTTGCAGGCCGCCTGCGGTATTGGACAAGCGCTTGAGCGGGTCGAACATCAGCGACAGCGCTGTGATGAAAGACATGAATTCCCCCACCGTTTTCTCGCCATTGATGATCGCCTCGGCCCCGAACAGGGTGACGGCCACAAAGCCCAACCCCGAGAGCAGATCGATCAGCGAGGGGTTCGCCGCTTGCCCCGCAGAGGAGCGCAATTGAAACCGCAAGAAGCGGCGGGTGTCCTTGGCGAAGCGTTCCGTCTCGGTGGCCTCAAGGCGGTTCACCTTGATGGATTGGACGCCGTGAAACATCTCGTCCAGCCGCGTGGTCAAAAGGGCAGCGGTGTCGCGCGCGGCAAAGGCCGTGCGGCGGATCAGGCGCAAAAGGGCTGACATGGGCAGGATCAAAAGCGGCACACCGACCAGCGCGACCAAGGTCCAGCTCCAATCGGTGAACAGCATCACAATGGTCAGGGAGATCAAAGCAACCGAGTCGCGCCCAAGCGACAGCAGAACCGAGGTGGAGGCCGATTGCAGCGTCATTGTATCGCCGCGCACCCGCTCGATCAGAGAGCCGGGGGGATTGATGGCAAAGAAAGAGCTGTCGAGCCCGAGGATATGTTTGACCAGCCGCACTTGCAGCGCATTGGTCACGCGCAGGCCAACCCCTGCGATAATGATGCGGTGCAAAAAGCCCGCAATCGCGCGGAAGGCGAACATAGCACCAATCGCGGCCACCACCCATCCGATCCCGTCCATGGATTGGGCGGCGAATAATTCATCGAATAGTGGGCGCACCAACCATGCGAATGCGCCAAGCGCCGCGCCCTCAAGGCTCATCAGGATCAGGGCCAGCGTCAGAATCGGCCAGTATTTGGCAACATGGTCGCGCCATAGCCGTGTGACCAGTTCGGTGCTTTTCTTATCGCTGGCGCTCAGGTCGCTGCTCATCGTCTTTTCCACTTTATTCGGCCTGCAACATATGGGCTGCGCTGGCTGTATTCCATAGCTGTCTCATGTCGCGCGTGGTGTGCAGCGGGTTAGTGCAAGCTGGATAGGCAGACAAGCACAGAAGCCCCCCTGTGTGTCGGCAATGATTTGCAAAGAGCCGCTTTTTGAGCCTTATGGCCTGCGAAATGTGCCCAAATAAGTGCGATTGGCCAAATTATACCTTTCCGGTTGTAAATCTTGATTGCGGCTGTTTAGGTTGACGAAAATGTGGGAAAACACCACAGCTCAACAGAAGAGGTTAGCCTTGTCCGAAGACAAGAATGATGCGTTTGTCGCGTTTGAACGTGTGCAAAAAAGCTACGACGGCGAAACGCTTGTCGTCAAAGATTTGAACCTCAGCATTGGTCAGGGCGAGTTTCTCACGATGCTTGGGCCATCGGGCTCGGGCAAGACCACCTGCTTGATGATGCTGGCCGGTTTTGAGACCGCCACCCATGGCGAGATCCTTCTTCAGGGCAAGCCAATCAACAATATCCCGCCCCATAAGCGTGGCATCGGGATGGTCTTCCAGAATTACGCCTTGTTCCCGCATATGACTGTGGCGGAAAACCTGTCCTTCCCTCTTGAGGTGCGCGGGCTTGGCAAATCGGATCGCGAAGCCAAGATCAAACGCGCGCTGGATATGGTGCAGATGGGCGAGTTCGGCGGCCGCCGTCCTGCGCAGCTTTCGGGCGGTCAGCAGCAGCGTATCGCGCTTGCGCGCGCTTTGGTGTTCGAGCCTGAGCTGGTTTTGATGGATGAACCGCTCGGCGCGCTCGACAAGCAGCTGCGCGAACATATGCAATTCGAGATTACGAATCTGGCCCATAACCTCGGGATCACGACGGTCTATGTGACCCATGACCAGACCGAGGCCTTGACGATGTCGGACCGCGTTGCCGTTTTTGATGACGGGCGCATCCAGCAGCTTGATCCGCCAGATACGCTTTATGAACAGCCAAAGAACAGCTTTGTGGCCCAGTTCATCGGTGAAAATAACACGATGGAAGGCGTGGTGACCAAGATCACCAAGGATGCCTGTGTCGTGCAATTGGATGGCGGCGAATTGATCGATGCCGTCCCTGTGAATGTCGACAAAGTCGGTGACCGGACGCTTGTCTCCATCCGCCCTGAGCGCGTGGAATATAACAAGGACCGTCTTGCCGATGATGCGCATACGCTCAAGGCAGAGGTGTTGGAGTTCATCTATATGGGCGACATCTACCGCACACGTCTGCGGGTTGCGGGCAATTCCGACTTTATCATCAAAACACGGAATGCCCCTGACCAGCGTCGTCTCAAGCCTGGTGAGCAAATCGAGATTGGCTGGCGCCCGCAAGATTGCCGCGCGCTTGATGCCTGAACCCTTTTTGGTGTCGCGGCGCATTCCGTGCCGTGACGCCCAATAATAATAAGACCAAAAACAAAATACTGTCCAAGAGAAGAGGAACTACCAATGAAACTTAAATCAACCTTGCTTCTGAGCACCGGCGCAGCACTTGCCTTCCCGGCAATGGCTCTGGCCGATGGCCATATGGCGGATACCATGACGCTCGTATCCTGGGGCGGTGCCTACCAGGTGAGCCAGGACCGTGCCTATGCACAGCCCTACACCGCGATGAACGAAGGTCTCGAAGTGATTTGGGACGAAAGCTCGGCCGAAGCCGTGGCACGCCTGCGCGCCATGAACGAAGCTGGCAACGTCACATGGGATGTTGTTGATGTTGTTGCGGCAGACGCCATGCGTCTTTGCGACGAAGGCCTCGCGCTCGAAATCGACCATGACGAGATGCTGGAGCCAGCACCTGATGGAACATCGGCTTCCGACGATTTCGGCGACCTGATCGTTTCCGATTGCTTCGTTCCACAGATCGTTTACTCGACAACTTTCGGCTACCGCACCGATGTAGAAGCATGGGCCGGCGCAACACCGTCTTCCGTATGTGACGTGTTCGACACCGAAACCTTCCCTGGCACACGCTCGCTCGAGCGTCGTCCGATCGCGAACCTCGAATGGGCTCTGATCTGTGACGGTGTGGCCATCGAAGATGTCTATGACACTCTGGAAACCGAAGAAGGCATCGCGCAGGCATTCGCCAAGCTCGACACCATCCGTGCAGACACCATCTGGTGGACCGCTGGTGCGGAAACACCCCAGCGTCTGGCCGATGGCGAAGCGCTGATCGGTTCGTCCTATAACGGCCGTTTCTTCTCGCTGATCGAAGAGCAGGACCAGCCTGTTGCAATGCTCTGGGACTGGCAGATGTTCGACCTTGACGGTTGGATCGTTCCAACAGGTCTCTCGCCTGAGCGTGAAGCTCGTGCACTGGACTTCCTGCGCTTCGCGACAGACACACAGCGTCTGGCAGATCAGGCCCAGTACATCTCCTACGGCCCTGCACGCGCATCCTCGGCTCCGCTGGTTGGCACACATGCCGATCTCGGCATCGAAATGGCGCCACATATGCCAACAGACCCTGGCAACTCGGTTAACACGTTCTTGATGAACTACAACTGGTGGGCAGATTACCGCGACGATCTGGACGCACGTTTCCAGGCATGGCTCGCTCAGTAATTTGATCTGAGAAACCTTGGAAAGGGGCGGGGGCGCGTGACGCCTTCGCCCCGATCCCAAGCCGCCCGCCAGTCCGGTATGCGCGCTTGATCCGAGACACCCCGAATATGTCGCCTGACTATGACGAAAGTCCCCGCAATGCCCAAAGGCTATATCATCGCACATATCACCGTGCATGACCCCGAGGCTTATCGGGAATATATCGAACGGGACACGCCGATACTCGAGGCGCTTGGCGGCTCTTTCATCGTGCGGGGGGGATCATCGGAACTGGTGGAAGGCTCAACCTATGAACGCCACGTCATCATCGAATTCCCGAGCTATCAAGCCGCGAAGACAGCCTATCACGACCCTGCCTATCAAGAGGTCGCAGAGATACGGCGCCGTACGGCAAGCTCTACCATAATTGTCGTCGAGGGCATCTAAATGACCGATCAGACCGCCAGTGCCGATCTGCCCGAAGGGCCCGTTTTGGCCGCCGATGGGCGTCCGCTCAAAGCCAGCCTGAACCGTGCCTTGCGCCGCCAGAAACTGCGCGCGTTGATGCTGATCGCGCCGCTATTCTTGTTCATTATCATCACCTTCGTCTGGCCCATTGGCGCGATGCTGTTCCGCTCGGTCGAGAACCAGATCGTCGAAGAAACCCTGCCGCGCACGGTTGTGGCTTTGCAGGACTGGGAAGATACCAGCACTGCCCCTGACGAGGCGGTTTTCGCTGCGCTCAGCCATGATTTGGTCGAGGCCGTCGAGCGCCGCCGCCATACCCAAGTGGGCAGCCGCCTGAATTACGAGACGACGGGCATGTCCTCGCTGTTCCGCTCCACGGGGCGCTCTGCCGATGAGGTGGGCGAATGGGCCTTGGATGGCTTTGTCGCGATTGACCCCGCTTGGGAAGAGCCCGAGACTTGGACCGCGATCTTCGGCTCCAGCATCTGGTTGGAAGGTCGCGAGACTGCCCTTGCCAATGACGAGCAAATCCCGCTGTTCCAATTGGGCGCTGATATCCGTGATCTTTTGCCTGAGGCCTCCGATGCCTATCGCGGCTTTGCGCAGGTGATCCAGACCGAAGACGATGATGACCCAAGCGCCGAGGAGCCTTGGGCCCCTGTCTATGGCGCGCTTTACCGCGATCTGGCGCAGGCCGATCCTGCCAGCCTTGCAGCCATTGGCGGGGCCTCTGGGGCCCTTCTGACAAGCAGTTTCGAGGCGCTCTCCACGATTGAACCCGTCAGCGTGCGGGATGAATTTGCCGAGATCAATGAAGATTGGGTTGATGTTCCCGTTTGGGAAACGATCGAGGCCTTCTCGGACCCGTACACGGCGGGCTATTTCCTATCGGCCGTTGATTTGCAGCTCTCTCCTGAGGGGATTGAGCAGCAACCTGAGGATCAACGCATCTATCTCAAGCTGTTCTGGCGCACGATTGTGATGTCGCTGGTGATTACGGGCTCCTGTATCCTGCTTGGCTATCCGATTGCCTATTTGCTGGCGACCTTGCCCTTGCGCACATCGAACCTTTTGCTGATCCTTGTCTTGCTGCCCTTCTGGACCTCGCTTCTGGTGCGGACCAGTGCATGGAAAGTGTTGTTGCAGGATCAAGGTGTGATCAATGACATGTTTGTCTGGGCGGGCTTGGTGGCCGATGGCAGCAGGCTTGCGCTGATCAATAACCAAACGGGCACGATCATTGCGATGACGCATATCATTCTGCCCTTCATGATCCTGCCGCTGTATTCGGTGATGAAAACCATCCCGATCACCTATGTCCGCGCGGCCAAATCGCTTGGCGCGACGAATTGGACAGCCTTTTGGCGGGTCTATTTCCCGCAATCAGTGCCAGGTATCGGCGCGGGCTCGATCCTCGTCTTCATCCTTGCGATTGGCTATTACATCACGCCAGAGCTGGTCGGCGGCGAAAGCGGTATCTTCATCTCGAACCGGATCGCGTTCCACATCCGATCTTCGCTCAATTGGGGCTTGGCGGCGGCGCTTGGAACGATCCTTCTGACCCTCGTTCTGGTGCTGTACTGGCTCTATGACCGGATGGTTGGCATCGACAATGTGAAACTGGGAGGCTGAGCGCATGGCACAAGCAATGACCACCGCAGAGGCCGCCGCGAAGCTGCCTTCTCTCGAAAACCCCGCAAACGGATTTGCCGCTGTTATCGCAGGCCTGTTCGGGTTCTTCTTGGGCTTTCTGGCGGGCCAAGCCGTCAATGCGCCACTGGTTGGGGCCTTGATCGGGGCTGGCATCGGTATCGCAGGCGGGCTTGCCCTTCCGGGTCGCGTGATGCGCAACCAAGGGCGGCTTGGCGTCACTATCCTTATGGCTGTGATTGGCTTTGCCATGGGGTCGTTTTTCGGGCTTGTGGTCTGGGGGCTGACAGGGCTGGTTGTGTCTTGGGTGATCTATTGGATCGGACATGGCAATTACCGCAAAGGCGTGCCCGTCTATGCGACACCTGGCCAAGTGCTCTGGCATAACAGCTATCTCTTTATTTGCGGCGCGATCTTCTTCTTCCTGATTGCCCCTATCCTTGTGATCATCCCGCTCAGCTTCAATGCGCAGGATTTCTTCACCTTCACGCCCGAGATGCTGCGCCTTGATCCGGCGGGCTATTCCATCAAGCATTACGTGGATTTCGTGACCAATTCCGATTGGACACGGCCCTTCAAGAACTCGCTCATCATTGCGCCTTTTGCGACCGTGATTGCAGTGTTTTTCGGGACATTGGCCGCTGTCGGTTTGAGCCAGAGCCATGTGCCCTTCAAGGGTGCTATCATGGCCACGCTGATCTCGCCGATGATCGTGCCGCTGATCATTTCGGCCACGGGTATGTTCTTCTTTTACTCCGATCTTGGCCTGTTCCTGCAAAACACTGTCGGCCTGAGCCAAAGCCTTGCGGGCTATATCAAGATCATTCTGGCCCATGCCGCCCTTGGCGTGCCTTTCGTGATCATCACGGTAACCGCCACGCTTGTGGGCTTTGACAAGTCGCTCACACGGGCCTCGGCCAATATGGGCGCGGGTCCGATCCGCACTTTCTTCAAGGTGCAGATGCCGCTGATCCTGCCCGGTGTTATTTCGGGTGGTCTCTTCGCCTTTATCACCTCCTTTGACGAAGTGGTTGTAGTGATCTTCGTGGCCTCGGCCGAGCAAAAGACGCTGCCATGGCAGATGTTCACTGGCCTGCGCGAGCAGATCAGCCCGACCATTCTGGCGGTTGCGACCGTCTTGGTGGCGATCTCGATCTGCCTGCTCACGGCGATTGAATTGCTGCGCCGCCGCTCCGAGCGTTTGCGCGGCCTCAGCCCCGGCTGACGGGGCGCTTTCAGCCTGAGATTTACACGCCGCCGTGGGGGATGCCCTGCGGCGGCTCTTTTTTGTGATTGGGAAAAGGGATAGGCTGGCGCAAATTCGATAGGAGATCGAAATGATCGGAAAGCTGGAGATGCTGCTGGCCTTGGCTAAGGAAGAGCATTTTGGCCGCGCGGCTGAAACCCTCGGGATCACGCAGCCCACTCTTTCGACGGGGCTCAAACAGCTTGAGGCGCAATTGGGCGTGAAGCTTGTGCAGCGCGGATCGCGCTTTGGCGGGATGACGCCCGAAGGGCAGCGCGCTTTGGAATGGGCCCGCAAGATCGTAGGCGATACGCGGCATTTGCGGCAGGAAATGCGCTACTCCAAGGAAGGCTTATCGGGGCATTTGCGGCTGGCGGTTATCCCGACTGCATTGACATGGGCCGCGCGGCTTGCAGGGCGTTTTGAGGCCGAGCATCCCAATGTCAGCTTCTCGATCCTGTCGCGGTCGTCTTCCGATATTTTGCACTTGATCGATAATCTCGATGCCGATGCAGGGATTACCTATCTCGATAATGAACCTCTCAGCCGCGTCAGCACGGTTGGCATGTATCGCGAGAACTATGTTTTGGTCTGCCGCAAGACCCATGACTTGGCTGCGCGCGAGAGCCTGCGCTGGCGGGATTTGGGCGGGTTGCGGATGTGCCTTTTGACGCCTGACATGCAGAACCGCCGCATCATCAACCGCAATCTCAGTGATGCTGGCATGGCCCCAGACGCGATGATTGAAAGCAATTCGACCATCGTTTTGGCCAATCAAGTGGTCGAGAGCGATGTTGTCACCATTTTGCCGCGTGATCTGGCGCGGTTTTTGGCGGCAGGGCATGACCTTGCGGTGGTCGAGATCAGTGGTGGAGGGCTTGTGCCCGAGGTGGGCCTCGTGGCGATGCACCAAGAACCCTATACACCTGTGCTGCGGGAATTGATGAAAACGGCCCGTTTGGTCGCAGAAAAAGGCTAAAGAGTCGCTTCTGTTTTTGATTGAGGTTTTCAATCGATTGACGGAATAACGATATTGTTTCCTCGATGAGTTTCTGGGCATCCTTCGGATGAGCTTACACATGAGGACTGCAATGCCACGGGATTTTCCGCAGCCAACGGCCACCGATATCAGCACGATCATTCAAGATCACCTGCATCTGGAAGGCCCGCTTTTGCCGATCCTGCATGCCATCCAGCATGATTTCGGCCATGTGCCGCAAATGGCGCTGCCCGTGATTGCTGAGGCGCTCAATATCACGCGCGCGGAAGTGCATGGGGTAATGTCCTTCTATCATGATTTCCGTGAGGTGCAGGCTGGTCGCCATGTGGTGAAAATCTGCCGTGCCGAGGCCTGTCAGGCCATGGGCAGTGAAGCCATGGCCGAGGCCGCGCTGCAAAAGCTGGGTGTCGAATGGCATGGCACAACCGCCAATGGCGCGGTGACGGTGGAGCCTGTCTATTGTCTGGGGCTTTGCGCCTGCGGGCCTGCGGCTTTGGTCGATGGCAAGGTGGTGGGGCGGTTGTCGCAGGACAAGCTGGATGCGATCCTTGCGGAGGCCTCGGCATGAAAATCTATATCCCCCGGGACAGCGCCGCAAAAGCGCTTGGTGCAGATCAGGTGGCCGAGGCTTTTGCGAAAGGCTTGGCCGAGCGGGGGCTTGAGGCCGAGATCATCCGCAATGGCACACGCGGTATGATCTGGCTGGAGCCTTTGGTCGAGATTGAACAGGATGGTGCGCGGCTGGCCTATGGCCCTGTCGAGCCTGAGGATGTGGCGGCCTTGCTGGATGGCAAGCTGGCCAGCCTCGGACCTGTCGAAAACATCCCCTTTTTCGCGCGCCAGACGCGGCTGACCTTTCAGCGCTGCGGTGTGATCGATCCGCTGGACCTTGAGGCCTATAAGGCCAGTGGTGGCCTGACAGGGCTTGCGCGGGCCGCCAAGATGAGCAGTGCGCAGATCGTTGAGGAAGTGACCAATTCGGGCCTGCGCGGGCGCGGCGGGGCGGGGTTTCCGACAGGGATCAAATGGAACACCGTTCTTAATGCCGAAAGCCCGCAGAAATACATCATCTGCAATGCTGATGAGGGCGATAGCGGCACCTTTGCGGATCGTATGATCATGGAAGGAGACCCGTTCACATTGATCGAAGGCATGGTGATCGCGGGCCTCGGTGTGGGGGCGGATAAAGGCTATGTCTATCTGCGCTCGGAATATCCCGATGCGATCGAGGTGATGAATGACGCAGTTCTGATCGCGCGCGAGGCGGGCGTTTTGGGTGCCGATATCATGGGCTCGGGGCGCAGCTTTGATATGGAAATCCGCGTGGGCGCGGGGGCCTATGTTTGTGGCGAGGAGACCTCACTTCTCAACAGCCTTGAGGGCAAGCGCGCCGTGGTGCGCGCCAAGCCGCCCCTTCCTGCCTTGGAAGGGTTCTTGGGGCGTCCGACGGTTGTGAACAATGTCATCAGCCTCGCGACTGTTCCTGTGATCTTTGAAAAAGGGGCTGCGTATTATGCGGGCTTCGGGCTGGGGCGTTCCAAGGGAACAATGCCCATCCAGATCGCGGGAAATGTAAAACATGGCGGCCTGTTCGAGACCGCCTTTGGCATGCCCTTGGGGGAGCTGATCGAAGATGTGGCAGGCGGCACGGCCAGCGGAGGGCCTGTAAAGGCGGTCCAAGTGGGGGGGCCTTTGGGGGCCTATATGCCGCCCTCGAAATTCGACACGCCCTTTGCTTATGAGGAATTCGATGGCCAAGGCGGCTTGATCGGCCATGCGGGCGTGGTCGTGTTCGACGAGAGCGCCGATATGTTGAAAATGGCCCGTTTCGCGATGGAATTTTGCGCGGTGGAAAGCTGCGGGAAATGCACGCCCTGCCGTATCGGAGCGGTGCGCGGGGTCGAGACCATCGATCGGATCGCGCGTGGGGACGGGGCCGCTGTCGAGATTCTGACCGATCTTTGCGAGACGATGAAGGATGGCTCGCTCTGCGCTTTGGGCGGGTTCACGCCCTATCCGGTGTTGAGCGCGCTGACCCATTTCCCTGATGAATTTGCCACCGGACGGGAGGCAGCAGAATGATGGATTTTTCGTATTTTTGGAAAGATGAAAGCAAAGGGTGCGCGCTATGAAGGATTTCATCATTCCTTGGGATGACAAGGATATGGGCACGCCTGCACGCGAGGGCGCGCCTGTTTCGCTGACGATTGACGGGTTCGAGATTACCGTGCCTGAAGGCACCTCGGTGATGCGGGCGGCGGCTGAAGCGGGGATGCAGATCCCCAAGCTATGTGCCACCGATAATGTCGAGGCTTTTGGCTCCTGCAGGCTCTGTGTGGTCGAGATCGAGGGGCGGCGGGGCACGCCTGCGTCTTGTACGACACCTGTGGCGGCGGGGATGGTGGTTCATACGCAATCCTCAAAGGTCAAGAAAATCCGCAAAGGGGTGATGGAGCTTTATATCTCGGACCATCCGCTGGATTGTCTGACCTGCGCGGCCAATGGCGATTGTGAATTGCAGGATATGGCGGGGGCCGTGGGCTTGCGCGATGTGCGATATGAGCCGGGGCGGAACCATTTCGAGCAGCGCAGCGCCACGGGTGTGAACCCCGAATATATCCCTGCCGACAACTCGAACCCTTATTTCACCTATGACCCCCAAAAATGCATCGCCTGTTCGCGCTGCGTGCGGGCCTGCGAGGAGGTGCAGGGCACCTTTGCGCTGACCATTGAGGGGCGCGGGTTCGAGAGCCGTGTTTCGGCGGGGATGGCGGGTGATGATTTCCTCTCCTCGGATTGCGTGTCTTGCGGGGCCTGCGTGCAGGCCTGTCCGACCGCGACTTTGCAGGAGAAATCGGTGATCGAATTGGGCACGCCCGAGCGCTCGGTGATCACGACCTGTGCTTATTGTGGGGTTGGATGTTCCTTCAAGGCCGAGTTGAATGGCGATGAGTTGGTGCGCATGGTACCGTGGAAACATGGCAAGGCGAACCGTGGGCATTCCTGCGTGAAAGGCCGTTTCGCTTATGGCTATGCCTCTCATAGTGATCGGATCCTGAACCCGATGATCCGCGACAGCATCAATGATGCATGGCGCGAGGTGTCATGGGAGGAGGCGCTGGAGTTCACTGCCACCCGCCTGCGCGGCATTCAGGAGCGCTATGGCAAAAAGGCGCTTGGGGTTATCACCTCGAGCCGTTGCACCAATGAAGAGACCTATCTGGTGCAAAAGCTGACGCGGGCGGTCTTTGAAAACAACAATACCGATACATGTGCACGGGTGTGCCATTCCCCCACGGGTTATGGTTTGGGCCAGACCTTTGGCACCTCGGCGGGCACGCAGGATTTCGACAGTGTCGAGCACACGGATGTGGTGATCGTAATCGGTGCCAATCCGACCGATGGTCACCCTGTTTTTGCAAGCCGTCTGAAGAAGCGGTTGCGTGCAGGGGCCAAGTTGATCGTGATTGATCCGCGCCGGATTGATCTGGTGAAATCGGCCCATATCGGGGCCGCGCATCATTTGCCTTTGCGTCCGGGCACCAATGTTGCCGTGGTCAGCGCCATGGCGCATGTGATTGTGACCGAGGGCTTGATGGATGAGGCCTATATTCGCGAGCGCTGCGATTGGGACGAATTTCAGGATTACGCCGAGTTCATCTCGGAGCCGCGCCATAGCCCTGAGGCGACCGCGCTTTTGACAGGGGTTCCCGCCGCCGACCTGCGCGAGGCTGCGCGCTTGTTCGCAACAGGTGGCAATGGGGCTGTCTATTACGGGCTTGGTGTGACCGAGCATTCGCAAGGCTCGACCACCGTGATGGGGATTGCTAATCTTGCGATGCTGACGGGCAATGTGGGCCGCAAGGGGGTGGGTGTGAACCCGCTGCGGGGGCAGAACAATGTGCAAGGCTCCTGTGATATGGGCTCCTTCCCGCATGAGCTTCCAGGCTATCGCCATGTGAAAAACGAAGATGTGCGCGAGATTTTCCAGAAAGCTTGGGGCGTGGAGATCGACCCTGAGCCTGGTTTGCGCATTCCCAATATGCTCGATGCGGCCGTGCAGGGCAGCTTCAAGGCGCTCTATTGTCAGGGCGAGGATATCTTGCAATCTGACCCCGATACCAAACATGTCTCGGCGGGTTTGGCGGCGATGGAATGCGTGATCGTGCATGATCTGTTTCTTAATGAGACAGCGAATTACGCCCATGTTTTCCTGCCAGGCTCGACCTTCCTTGAGAAGAACGGGACCTTCACCAATGCCGAGCGGCGCATCAACCGCGTGCGCAAGGTGATGGCGCCGCGCAATGGCTATGAGGATTGGGAAATCACGCAGATGCTCGCCAATGCGATGGGGGCCGATTGGCACTACACCCACCCCTCGCAAATCATGGATGAGATCGCGGCAACCACGCCCTCCTTTGCGGGGGTGGATTATGCGCTGCTTGAGGAGAAGGGCTCGGTCCAATGGCCTTGCAATGAGGCCCATCCCGATGGCACGCCTTTAATGCATGTTGACGGCTTCGTGCGCGGGAAGGGCCGTTTCATCGTGACCGAATATATCGCGACTGAGGAACGTTCGGGCCCGCGCTTCCCGCTATTGCTGACCACGGGGCGTATCTTGAGCCAGTATAATGTGGGTGCGCAGACGCGGCGGACACAGAATAATGTCTGGCATAGCGAGGATGTGCTGGAAGTGCATCCCCATGATGCCGAGAACCGAGGCATCAAGGATGGTGATTGGGTCAAGCTGGCCAGCCGCTCGGGCGAGACCAGCTTGCGTGCACAGATCACCGATCGGGTCAGCCCGGGCGTGGTCTATACAACCTTCCACCATCCTGAAACGCAGGCCAATGTGATCACCACCGATTTCTCGGATTGGGCCACAAACTGCCCTGAATACAAGGTGACAGCGGTGCAGATCGCGCTGTCAAACGGGCCAACGGAATGGCAGCAGGAGTATGACGCGATGGCCGAGCGGTCGCGCCGAATTCTGCCCGCGGCGGAGTAGGCATAATGGCGCGCGCCCCGTCTTCCAGCCTGCCTGGTCTGACCGTTGCCCGTGACGGGAGGCGGGTTGTTGCGCGCAACCTGCCCGAAGAGGTGCCCGTTGCCATAGTGTTTGAGGGCGGCACCCAAGCGGTGATGATGGCGACCCCAAAGGATCTTGAGGATTTCGCCACGGGCTTTGCCGTGACCGAAGGTTTTGTTGCCTCCGCAAGCGAGATCGCGGAATTGGAGATCGTCGAGCATGAGCGCGGCCTTGAGGCACGCATGTGGCTGGCCAAGGATCGCTCCGAGGCGCTCAAGGCACGGCGGCGCTCGATGATGGGGCCTGTTGGATGCGGGCTTTGCGGCATTGATAGCCTTGAGCAGGCCTTGCGGGATTTGCCCGTTCTGGCTGAGGGCGGGGTGACCTTGCCCTTTGCAGAGGTGGCGGGCGCGACGGAGGCCTTGCGCTCCCACCAACCTTTGCATGACCAAACCCATGCCGTGCATGCGGCGGGGTTCTTGCAGGCGGGGCAGGGGATTGTGATCTCGCGCGAAGATGTGGGGCGACACAACGCACTTGATAAGCTGATTGGCGCTTTGCTGCGCGGCGGTATTGACCCTGCAACGGGGGCGATTGTTCTGACCAGCCGTGTATCGGTCGAGATGGTCCAGAAAACCGTGATCGCAGGCGCGCCTATATTGATTGCTGTCTCTGCCCCCACCGCTTTGGCCACGCGGATGGCCGATACAGCGGGCCTGACCTTGGCGGCTTTTGCCCGCGGGCAGGGCTTTGACCTTTACGCGCATCCCGCGCGCATCCTTGATGGAGAAACCGATGTCGCATGACAAACTGATCTCGATGGCCAACCAGATGGCGGGCTTTTTCAACACGCAGCGCGGTGATGATCAGGCGGAACGCCTTGCGGCCCATATCAATGATTTCTGGGCCCCCGAGATGCGCGCGCAACTGATTGGCCAACTCGAGTTGGATAACACCCGTGCCGAGCCGCTGGTGCGGGCGGCTGTTGCTTCGATTCGGGTGCCTGCTTAGGCCGCTTCGGCTTGGTCAAGATAGGCTTGGAGGCGGATCAACAGGTTTTGGGCCACGCGGGGCAGGGGGGATTGGGCGCGTTGCAAGGCGCTGATCTGCACATGGCCAAGATCGAGCGGGGCCGTTTGATGCGAGAGTGCGGCCCCTGCTTGCGGCAAACTGATTGCGGGCAATATTTGCACATCTGGCCCAGTTGCCCCCGCCGCGCGGCGCAAATTCGGCCATAGCCCCGGAACACTGGTGATTGCCTTGGGCTGCAGGCGGTGTTTGCGCAGAAGATGCGCGATGGCGCCCCGTGTGCCAGTGCCGTCGGGTGGCACAATGAGGCGGCAGCGCTCCAGATCCGAGAGGGTTGTGATCGTCTCTCCTTCGGCGCAAAGGGCCAGCAAGGCGGTGCGATGGCCGATGGCGAGGGAAAAGCGATCATCCGTCTGCGGATGGGTCGTGATGGCCAGTCTCAGTTCAAGCATGTGCTTGAGCGGGAGGTCTAGCACATGGGTTCACCCAATATCGGCGGCGATCTCAGCGGCACCATTACCGAAGGTGATATCAGCATCGGGGGTGATCTCGATGATACCAATGGGCTGACGACCAATGGTGATGATATCTTTTCAATTACGGCTCAGGGCAGCTACGGAACGGCGACCTAAAAAGCAACAAGCCCCTGCTTGAAGACATCTCGGTCACGCCTGATGTCTATTGCCCATGGCCGCTTCGCCAAGGCAGCGCCAAGAAGGGCTTTGGCTTGCCTGCCTTTGCGCAGCGCACGCCCCTCCAATCGGTCCTGCCCACATCAATGGGGCAATGGGGCCTGACGTAGCGGGGCTGCCCGAGCAACCCCGCATGTGGCCTTAGCCGATTTTATTGCCTTGGCTCCAGACACCGCGGATCAGGGGTGTTTGGCCGATATTGCGCACCCGCAGAACATCCCCGCGCAACCCTGTTTGCAAAACACCGCGATCTTCCAGCCTGACGGCTTGCGCGGGGTTGCTGGTTACGGTGGCGATGGCGCGCGGCAGATCATCCCACATCTCGGCCAAGCGGAAGGCTGAAAGCAGCAGCGCCGAGGGCACGTAATCAGAGGAGACAATATCCAAGAGATCGCCCTTGGCGAGGGTCTCGGCCGCGACATTGCCCGAATGGGACCCGCCACGGATCAGGTTCGGCGCGCCCATCATCACGGCGATGCCTTGGCCGCGGCAGGCTTCAGCGGCCTCAACCGTCGTCGGGAATTCCGCAAAACCCACGCCGTTTTTGGCAGAGGTTTCAACATGTTCGGCCGTGGTGTCATCATGGCTGGCCAGAACCGCACCAAGGCGGCGGGCTTCTTGCACAGCGCCTGCCTCATGCTGCGCGCCAAAGCGTTTTTGCAGACCCAAAAGGTTCTCGACATGCTCGGCAAATTCCGCGTCATTCATGCCGCGTTTTTTGGTGACATAGGTCTTCAAAGCGGTCAGTTCGCGGAACTGGCGCTGGCCGGGAGTGTGATCCATCAGGCTGACAATGCCGACCCTGTCGGATGGTCCGAAAGCCGCCAATTCCTCAAGCAATGTCTCGGAACAGATTTCGGCCCTGAGATGCAGGAAATGGCTGATCTTGAAATAGCCCTGATCGCGGGCCGATAGCAGTTCATCTGCAAGTTTGCGGGCATAATCGACATAGCGGCCCTTGCCGCTATGGATGGAGCCGACCCGCATGGCATCAAACACCGTTGTAATACCAGTGGAGGCCAGTTCGGCATCATGGGCGATCAAGGCGGCCAGATGCGGCCAATCCACATCGGGGCGCGGCTCGATATGACGCTCGACATTATCTGTGTGCAATTCCACCAGACCGGGGATAACGAAATCCCCCCCGCAATCCACAGCGCCTGCCGCGATATGATCCCCTTCGGTGATGTCGGAAATCACGCCCTGTTCGATGGTCACGGACCCCGTGATCACCTGATCTGCCAAGACAAGCTGCGCATTGGCAAGGCAAAGCTCGCTTGACACATCGCTGTCACAAGCCTTTGTCAAAGAGGCCGTGGGAAAGGAGGAATTCATGTCATACTCTCGTTTTGCAATTTACTTTATACCGCCCGAAGGGCCTTTGGCCGATTTCGGGGCGTCTTGGCTCGGATGGGATGTGGTGGCGGGCCGCGAGGCGGATCAGCCCCTTCTGCACGGTTTGGGTGACATCACCATGACACCGCGCAAATACGGGTTTCATGGCACATTGAAGCCGCCATTCCGTCTGGCGGAAGGGCGCTCGGCCCAGGAATTGGAGGCCGCCGTTGCGGCGCTGGCCAACAGGCTTGCCCCTGCGCAATGTGAGGGGTTGGAGCTGACGCGTTTGGGACGGTTTCTGGCCTTGGTCCCGCAAGGCGATACGCAAGATTTGCAAGGGGTTGCGCAGGCTTGTGTTTGCGATCTTGACGGGTTTCGCGCCCCCGCTGGCGAGGACGAGCTTGCGCGCCGTCGTGGCGCGGGCTTGAGTGCGCGGCAAGAGGCTTTGCTGCTTGAATGGGGCTATCCGTATGTCTTGGAGGAATTCCGCTTTCACCTGACCCTGACAGGGCGATTGCCCCAAGATGATATCGCCCATTGGGTCGCGCAACTGGATAGGCATCTGCCCGATCTGCCCAAGCCCTTTATCCTTGACCAGATCGCTTTGTGCGGTGAGCGGGATGACGGGCACTTTGAGATGCTGCATCGCTACACGCTCGCAGGTTGAAGCAGCGCTGCCGCGCGGGCGATGGTTTGGGCCAGCGGGCCGTCATTGGACAGATCAATCACCTCAAGCCCCTCGGGCAATGGCTTATCTGCCTGCGCGAGGCGCTTGGCGATCTCTTCCTCGGTCTCGCGCCCGCGTGCGGCCAATCTGGCGGCGATGGTTTCGGGCTGTGCGGTGATATTGAGAACCACAAAACGCGGGAAAATCTCGGCCGCTTGCAGCAATGCCTTGCGCGAGAAATTGGCAAGGCAATCCGTGCCCTTGCCAAGCTGGTATTTCACCGTGATCGGAATGCCGTAATGCAGACCATGCGCGCCCCAATGCACAGCGAATGCACCGTCATCCACCAAAGCCTCGAATTGCTCAAGCGTGGCTGCGTCATAGTCTTCCCCGCCAAGCCCCGGGGCGCGGGTGATCACGCGGCGCACTTTGTGCAAATTCGGCAAGGCGTTGTGGATGCCCTCCATCACGCTGTCCTTACCCACACCAGAGGGGCCGACAACCGCTATGAGGCGTCCTTGGATCATGCGGCTACACCGGGGGTGAAGCGGCCCACATCGATTTCGCGGTCACAAACGCGGGTGCGAGCGGCCTCGTCATGGAAAATGCCGATGATGGCCGCGCCTCGGGCCTTGGCCTCTTCGATTAGGCTCAGCACAACCTCGCGATTGGCGGCATCAAGGCTTGCGGTGGGTTCATCCAGCAGCATGGCGGGATAGCTATGGGCAAAGCCACGCGCGATATTCACGCGCTGCTGCTCACCACCCGAGAAGGTCGTCGGCGACAGGGACCAGAGCCTTTCGGGGATGTTCAAACGGGTCAGCAATTCCCTTGCGCGGGCTTGTGCTTCGTCCGCCGAGACGCCCACGGCGCGCAAAGGCTCGGCCACAACATCAAGGGTCGGAACGCGGGGCACCACGCGCAGGAACTGGCTGACATAGCCCAAGCTCTCGCGGCGCAAGGCGATGATCTCGCGTGGCTCGGCCTGCACGATATCCAGATCACCGATGCGGATTTCCCCCGCCTGCGTCAGGTAATTGCCATAGATCATCCGCATCAGCGTGGATTTCCCCGCGCCTGAGGCCCCTGTGAGCGCCACGCATTCGCCGCGCGCCACCGTTAGCGAGACATCGCGGATCACCTCGATCACGGCGCTGCCCTGATTATGCAGGGTGAAGGTCTTGGAGACATTGGAAAGCTCAATCATGGGTCACACCTGCAAAACGGAACTGACAAGAAGCTGGCTATAGGCATGTTGCGGGTCATCCAGCACCTGATCGGTCAGGCCCGCCTCGACTACATGGCCCGATTTCATCACCATAAGCCGATCGGCCAGCAAACGCACCACGGCAAGGTCATGGGTGACGATGATCGCCGACAGCCCCATATCGCGCACAAGGCCGCGCAGCAGATCCAGCAGACGCGCCTGCACCGACACATCAAGCCCGCCTGTGGGTTCATCCATAAACACAAGGCGTGGGCCCGTGACTAGATTGCGCGCGATCTGCAAGCGTTGCTGCATGCCGCCAGAAAAGGTCGTGGGCCTGTCATCCACGCGGGCGGCATCGATCTCGACCCGACCCAGCCAATCAGTGGCCTTATCGCGGATATCGCCGTAATGGCGCTCGCCCACGGCCATCAAACGCTCGCCCACATTGCCACCTGCGCTTACCCCCATGCGAAGGCCATCGCGGGCATGTTGGTGGACAAAGGCCCAATCAGTGCGGCCCAACATGCGGCGCTCGGGCTCGGACATGGTGATGGTGTCGCGCGGGCCATCGCTGCGGGTGTCAAAGACCACCTGTCCTGCATCAGGGGTCAGATGCCCCGCCATGCAATTGAGCAGCGTGGATTTCCCCGACCCGCTTTCCCCGACGATCCCCATCACTTCACCAGGATAGAGGTCAAAGGAGACATCGGCACAGCCGATATGCGCGCCATAACGCTTGGTGATGCCTTGAACGGATAACAAAGGTGTCATGCCGCGTCCTTCCCGCCATTGTCTTTGCCGATATGGCCTGCCGATTGCCGCGCCTCGCAGTAATCGGTGTCGGAGCAGACGAACATCCGTCCGCCCTGATCATCGATGATCAACTCGTCCAGATAGCTGTCCTCAGCCCCGCACATCCCGCAAGGATGATCGGCCTTGGAGGCCTCAAAAGGGTGGTCCTCGAAATCGAGGCTGACCACTTGGGTATAGGGCGGCAGCGCATAGATGCGTTGCTCGCGGCCTGCGCCGAACAATTGGATCGCGGCCATATCCCCCAGTTTCGGATTGTCGAATTTCGGGATGGGCGACGGGTCCATCACATAGCGCCCCTCGACCTTGACCGGATAGGCATAGGAGGTCGCGATATGGCCGTGGCGGCTGATATCCTCATAGAGCTTCACATGCATCAGCCCGTATTCCTCAAGGCTGTGCATCTTGCGGGTCTCGCTTTCGCGCGGCTCTAGAAAGCGCAGCGGCTCGGGGATTGGCACCTGATAGACAAGGATCTGCCCCTCGCTCAGCGCATCTTCGGGGATGCGGTGGCGGGTCTGGATCACGCTGGCCTCAGCCGTTGAGGTGGTCGTGGCCACCCCTGCGGTGCGTTCAAAGAAGGTCCGGATCGAGACGGCATTGGTCGTGTCATCGGCCCCTTGGTCGATCACTTTGAACTTGTCCTCAGGCGTCAGCACCGCTGCCGAGACCTGCACGCCGCCTGTGCCCCAGCCATAGGGCATCGGCATCTCGCGCGAGGCAAAGGGCACCTGATAGCCCGGAATGGCGAGACCCTTGAGGATGGCGCGGCGGATCATCCGCTTGGTCTGTTCGTCGAGATAGGCGAAGTTATAGGCTTGATCCATCACAGCAGCCCCCGTTCTTCAAGTTGTCTGCGCAGGCTGTCTGCCCCTTGGAAATGGATCGCATCCATCCCTGCCGCCCGTGCGCCTAGGCAGTTATGCAGCCCGTCATCAATGAAAACGCAGCGCTCGGGCGCAACCTCGGCGCGATCGCAGAGCAGGTGGTAGATTTGCACGCTGGGCTTGAGCAACCCCACCTCGCCCGAGACGACAGTCGCCCCGAAAACGGTGCCCAATTCGGGATGGACCTTCAGCCCCTCGGGCCATGTCTCGGCAGACCAATTGGTGATCGCGTGAAGCGGTGTGCCCTTGTCTTGCAGGGCATAGAGAATATCCCAAGTGGCGTTGATTTTATCAGGCACCGTGCGGGTATAGCGCGGCACATATTGGGCAAGCCGCGCGCCATCCTCTGCATCTTCAAGCTGTGCGGCTGCATCACCAAAATGCGCGCCGCCATCACAGGCGAAATTGATCTTGTCAAAGCCGATCCGCGCAAGGAAAGCCTTTGCGCCATCCTCGCCCAGATCATCGGCCCAAGCCAGATGCGGCTGCCAGTCCACCAGCACGCCACCAATATCGAAAACGACTGTATCGACGCTCATTCTGCGGCCTCCTGCATGGGTTGCGCGCCTGCCTCACGGCGGAGTTTGCGCACCAGTTCAAGCTCCGACTGGAAATCGACGTAATGGGGCAGTTTGATATGTTCGAGGAAGCCCGTCGCCTGAATATTATCGGCGTGATAGAGCACGAATTCCGCATCCTGCGCGGGCGCGCCGACATTGTCTTCGCCCAATTCTTCCCATCTCAGCGCGCGATCAACCAAGGCCATCGAGATCGCCTTGCGCTCGGTCTGGCCAAAGACCAATCCATAGCCACGGGTGAATTGCGGCGGCTGGGTTTTGGAGCCTGTGAACTGGTTGACGGTTTCGCATTCGGTCAGGACCACCTCACCGATTTCAACGGCAAAGCCCAATTCGGGGATATCCATTTCGACGGGAACCGCCCCGATCCGCAATTCGCCCACAAAAGCATGATTGCGCCCATAGCCGCGCTGCGTGGAATAGGCGAGGCCAAGGGTGAAGCCTTCATCCGCGCGCGCCAAAGCCTGTAGGCGCAACGCGCGTTCAGCAGGCATTTCCAGTGGCTCGCGCGTCAGATCAGGGGGCGGAGTATCGTCATGCGGGGCCTCTTCGATCAGCCCTTCGCGGTTGAGGAACTCGGTCACATGGGGCACATGGCCCTGCTCGGACGTGCGGGTGGGGGCCTCAGGGGCCTCGCCCTCGGCGGCGAGTTTGAAATCCAGCAAACGATGGGTGTAGTCGAAGGTCGGTCCCAGAACCTGACCGCCGGGCACATCCTTGAACGTGGCCGAGATGCGTCTGTCACAAGCCATATTGCCCGTATCGACAGGTTCCGAGGCACCGAAACGGGGCAGGGTGGTGCGATAGGCGCGGATCAGGAAGATCGCCTCGATCAGATCACCGCGCGACTGTTTGATCGCAAGGGCTGCAAGATCAGGGTCAAAAAGCGACCCCTCGGCCATGACGCGATTGACGGCAAGGCTGAGTTGTTCGCGGATTTGCGCGATGCTCAGCTCGGAGATATCGGTATTGCCCCTGCGCTCTTCGGCCAGCCACGCATGGGCGTTCTCGATCGCGCGCTCTCCGCCTTTGACGGCTACATACATATCACGACACCTTTGTTGAGCGGGGCAGCGCCGCAAGGCGGTCGCCACAGGTGAAAATGAAATCCAACCCCAGCGGGAAAAGGGCGCGTTTGCTCTGGAATACCGCAAGATCGGGCAGGGAAAGCTGCGCCTCTTCCTTGATGCCGGGGCCAGTCAATCGCGCGCCTGACGTGTCTAGATCAGCGCTTTCCACGATCAATGTGGCCGAGCGGTCGGGGTATTCGGATGTTCCAATCGGATAGCTGGAGAGGGGGGCCAGTGCCTCCCATGTGCCAATGGCGAACATGCAATGCGCAGGCCCCACCAAGGGTGCGCCTGTATGGAAGGAAATCCATGCGCGCACTGCGTCACATTCCATCTCGCCTGCCAGATAGACGGGGGTTTCTGTGTCGCAAAGCGTCAGCAAAACGGCCCCCATGGCGGGCGACAATGGGGCAGGGGGCGATGCACCTTCGATGCTGTGAATGCTGCCGGGGCGGGCCATGGCCTCCATCACGCTGCGAAAGGCATGTGCCGAGCCGATGGCAGGATCAGCAAAGCCGCCCGAGAGAGTATTGGCCTGCATCAGTCTTCTCCTCGGGTCATGGTGAAGAAATCGACCTTGGTCGCCGCAGCTTTGGCAGCGCGCGCGGCTTTGGCCGTAGTCATCTCGGCCTCCAGCGGGTCCAGAACGACCTTGCGCAGTTGATCGGCCATCGCGGTCTGCATCAGCGCATCGACCAGCGCGGCCAGTTCTGCATCGGCTTTGCGGCGGCCTTGGATATAGCTGTGTCCGACCTCGCCACTGTCCAGTGTCAAGGCGCAGCGGGTGATCGTCATCTCGCCCAGATTAAAGGGCGCACCTGTTCCACCTGCGCGCGCGCGCACCATTGTGCTGCCGATTTCGGGGGCGCGCAGCCAAGTGAAGGCGGGGCGCTGGAATTCAGCGTCAAACAAAGCGGCGACACGGCCCTCGGGCGCTTTGGCCAGCAGGCCCATCCATGCTTTGCGAGGATTATTTTCGCTCACAGTGTCTTTCATCTCGACAACTTGTCTCTTTCCTATACAACTATACATATCTTATCATAACCCTGCCCTCGTGACAGAAGAGTTTTGTGAATTTTGCGTGACGTTCCCGACAAAACCCCGATCTGGCAGGCCATTGCCAATGCCCTGCGCAGCGACTTGGCCGAGGGGCGCTATAGCCCTGGTGACAAGCTGCCGACCGAGGCTGCATTGGCGGATCGCTTTGGCGTCAACCGCCATACTGTGCGCCATGGGATCTCGGCCTTGGTCGGCGAGGGGCTGGTGCGCACCCGGCGCGGGGCGGGGGCTTTTGTGGCGGCCACGCCGACCGATTATCCCATTGGCAGCCGCGTGCGATTTCATGAAAATCTGATTGCCGCGGGGCGCAGGCCCAAAAAGCAGGTGCTTGCGCTGGATGAACGCGCCGCCACCGCAGGTGAGGCGCAGGCCCTGCAGATTGAGGCGGGCGCGCCTGTTTGCGCCTATCATGGGCTGTCCTTGGCCGACGGCCAGCCGATTGCAATTTTCGAGAGCTTGTTTCCGCTCCTCAGATTCCCCGCGATCACCGCCGCCTTGACCGAAACCAGCAGCGTCACGCAGGCCTTGAGCATCGCGGGCATCGAGGATTACACCCGCGCCTCAACCCGCCTGACGGCTGTGCGCGCCACCGCCACCCATGCGCTGCATCTTCAGCTGAGCGAGGGCGATCCGCTGCTGCGCTCCTCAAGTGTTAATCACTGCGAGGCGGGCCTGCCCGTTGAATATGGCCGCACATGGTTCGCAGGCGATCGGGTGACGCTGACGCTGGAGGGATAGGCGGCGGCTTTTGGGTCTCGCCCTTCAGTTGTGCCGCAGTGTTACAAAAGCTTCACTTATCGCGCTTCACTAATTCATATATTTGTGAATTATGGAAATAGTGATTCCCAACCGCCTTTCGACCCTTGGTCATCCGCAACGGCTTGCGCTGTTTCGGCTGCTCATGCGGCGCTACCCCGATCGTGTGCCAGCCACTGAATTGGCGCAGGCGCTGGGGCTCAAACCCAATACACTTTCGACCTATGTGAATGCTTTGAAGCAGGCGGGTCTGATCACCCAACAACGGGTGGGAACCTCATTGCGCTATGCCATTGATATGGAAGCCGCCCGCGAAACGCTCGACTATCTTTTAAATGATTGTTGCAGGGGGCGCCCCGAGATTTGCGCTCCAACGGCCTATCCCTCATCCATCGGAGATACTCCAATGACTGAACGTAAATACAATGTCCTATTCATCTGCACAGGGAATTCCGCACGCTCGATCTTCGCGGAATCCATTCTCAGCGAGCTCGCGGGGGACCGCTTCGTTGCCCATTCGGCGGGCACCAAGCCACGCTCGGAATTGAACCCCTTCGCGCTGGAGGTGCTTGAGCAGAAGGGCCATGATGTGGGGGTTCTGCGCTCCAAGAATGTTGCTGAATTTCAAACGGATGATGCGCCCGATTTCGATTTTGTCTTCACCGTCTGCGATCAGGCCGCCAATGAGGATTGCCCCGCATGGCATGGCCAACCGATCAGCGCGCATTGGGGCCTGCCTGATCCTGTGAAGGTCAGCGGCACCGATGCCGAGAAAAGCCTCGCTTTCCAGCAGACCTATGGGGCGTTGCGCAACCGGATGATTGGCTTCACCGCCTTGCCGATTGCCTCGCTCGACCGGATTTCCCTGCAAAAAGCCATCGATGAGATTGGCCAATTAAATAACGAAGGACTGACTGAATGACCGTTTACGCCCTGAATGGCCTTGGCCGCATTGGCAAGCTGGCCCTCAAACCCCTGCTAGCGCGGGGCGCCAAGATCGCTTGGATCAATGACGCGGTGGGTGACCCTGAAATGCATGCGCATTTGCTGGAGTTCGACACGGTCCATGGTCGTTGGAATGCCGATTTTTTCTATGACAACGAGAGCGTAACAATCGACGGCACCCGCCTGCCATTTATCGGCACCCGCGATATTGCCGAGCTGCCTTTGGACGGCGTGGATGTGGTGATCGATTGCACGGGCGTGTTCAAAACCGAAGCCAAGATTGCCCCCTATTTCGAGGCAGGCGTGAAGAAGGTGGTGGTCTCGGCCCCCGTCAAGGATGGTGACGCTGCCAATATCGTCTTTGGCGTCAATGATGATATCTATGACCCAAGCCGCCACAATATCGTGACGGCGGCCAGTTGCACCACCAATTGTCTGGCCCCCGTGGTCAAGGTGATCCATGAAAATCTGGGGATCAAGCATGGCTCCATCACCACGATCCATGACGTGACCAATACGCAAACCATTGTTGACCGTCCCGCCAAAGACCTGCGCCGCGCGCGCTCGGCCCTGAATTCGCTGATCCCGACCACCACGGGAAGCGCCACCGCGATCACGCTGATCTACCCTGAATTGAAGGGCCGTCTGAACGGGCATGCGGTGCGTGTGCCGCTGCTCAATGCCTCGCTGACCGATTGCGTATTCGAGGTGGAGCGGGACACCACCGCCGAAGAGGTCAATGCGCTGTTCAAAGCCGCCTCGGAAGGGGCTTTGCAGGGCATTCTGGGCTATGAAGAGCGCCCGCTTGTCTCCACCGATTATACCAATGACGAGCGATCAAGCATCGTCGATGCGCCGTCCACCATGGTGATCAATGGAACGCAGGTAAAGATTTATGCGTGGTATGACAATGAGATGGGCTATGCGCATCGTCTGGTTGACGTGGCTTGTATGGTTGGGGACAGCTTGTGAGCGACGTATCTGAACGGCCCGAAGGCCTGTCGGCCTATATTGCGGTGACGGCGGCTTATTGGGCCTTCATGCTCAGCGATGGGGCCTTGCGTATGCTGGTGCTGTTGCAGTTCCATTTGCTGGGGTTCTCGCCTGTGCAACTGGCCTATCTGTTTGTCTTGTATGAAATCGCGGGCGTCATCACCAACCTTTGCGCGGGCTGGATCGCGGCGCGTTTTGGCCTGACCTCAACGCTTTATGTGGGGCTGGGGCTTCAGGTTCTGGCGCTGCTGGCCTTGGCGCAGCTTGATCCTGCTTGGACGATCGGCGCATCGGTCATTTTTGTGATGCTGGTGCAAGGCGCAAGCGGGGTGGCCAAGGATCTTGCCAAGATGTCCTCCAAATCTGCGGTCAAATTGCTGGCCCCGTCCCAAGACGGCGCGCTGTTCCGTTGGGTGGCGATTTTGACGGGCTCCAAGAATATGGTGAAAGGTGCTGGCTTTTTGTTGGGGGCCGTTTTGCTGGCCAGCTTCGGCTTTGTCTGGGCGGTTTTGGGGATGGCGGCGATCCTTGCGGTCATTTTACTGGCGGTTCTGATCTTCATGCCATCGGGCCTGCCCAAAGGGCGCAAAGGCGCGAAATTCTCGGAAGTGTTTTCGAAATCGCCCAATGTGAACTGGCTCAGTGCTGCCCGTGTCTTCCTGTTTGGCGCGCGCGATGTCTGGTTCGTGGTGGGCATCCCGATCTATTTCTACGCGGTCCTCTCGGATGGCACGGCTGAAAGCAATCGCGCGGCCTTTTTCATGATCGGCAGCTTCATGGCCCTTTGGGTGATCCTTTATGGTATGGTGCAAGCCAATGCCCCGCGCATCTTGCGGGCCAAGGCGCGCAGCGAGGCCGAGTTGATTGGCGCGGCGCGTGTCTGGGGCTGGGTTCTAGCAATCGTGCCCATGGTTTTGACCGTGGCGGCGATTGCGGCTGGCGGGCCGCAGATGTGGCTGACCGTGACATTGGTTCTGGGCCTGCTTGGATTTGGCGCGATTTTCGCGGTGAACTCATCGCTTCATTCTTATCTGATCTTGTCCTTTACCAAGGCAGAACGGGTGACGATGGATGTAGGCTTTTATTATATGGCCAATGCGGCAGGGCGTCTGGCGGGAACGCTGCTTTCGGGATTGACCTATCAAGCGGGGGGCTTGCCCCTGATGTTGGGGGTCGCGGCAGCTATGGTCGGGGCCTCGGCCATCACGGTCGGTTTCCTGCGCCCGCAAGAGGGCTGAGGATATCAAGGAGCAGTTGGAGTGGGTTTCGCCCTTTACGTGGGCTTGGTCAGGTTAGAGGCATCAAAGCGCCATTTGCGCCGGATTGCGTCGGTCAGGTCAAGCCCATGCATATGGGCCAAAATCAAAAGCATGCCCAAGGCATCAGCAATCTCATCGCTCATCGCCGTCTTTAAATCCTGCTCCGAGAGGCCCTTATCTCTGCCGCGTCCGGTTTTGATGTTCCAGACCTGCGTCAGCTCGCCGATCTCTTCGAGAAGCTTCAGCATGACCCAATCGCGATCACGCTCCAACCCATGGATATCGCAATAGCTCAGCGAGGCCTTGTCAAAATGGGCTTGCAGTTCTTTCAGCATGTCAGCCTTCGTATTTTTCCAAAAAGGCCTCGGCCTCCAGCGCGCGGAAATCTTCCAGCGCGGCGCGCAAGGCGTCATGCGGCCAATCCCACCATGCCAATGCAATCAGGCGGTCCGCGATCTCGCGGGGTTGGCGCAGCCGCAGCGGTTTGGCAGGCGTGCCCGCGACGATGGTGTAGGGATCGACATTCTTGGTCACCACAGCCCCTGAGGCGACAACCGCGCCATCGCCCAAAAGCACCTCGGGTTTGATCATCGCACCCGCCCCGATCCATGTGTCATGGCCGATATGGGCGATGCGGGATTTGCGATGCTCGAAAAAGGCTTCGTCGCGTTCGGTATCATCCCAGTAATCGGCCGAGCGATAGAGGAAATGATGACAGGCGGCTGTATGCAGCGGGTGATCCGTGGCCCCGATCCGACTGAATGCGGCGATATTGGCGAATTTGCCGATCTGGGCATTGGCGATATCGGCATAGCGGTCGCAATAGCTGTAATCGCCAAGCGTGGAATAGGCGACGCGGCTGCCCTTGCCGATCTCGACATAAGCGCCGAACTGGCTGTCGGTGATGTCGCACTCAGGATGGATGAAAGGCGTTTCAGCGGATAGGCGCGGCATCAGTCTTTGCGTCCGATCAGCTTGCCGCGCAGCCAGCCCGAGAGCCAATCCATGAACATCACCATCAGCACGATCAGCAAGATGTAATAGGCGACCTCTTCCCAATCCTTCTGCGTCTGGATCGCTTGAGTCAGCATCAAGCCGATACCGCCCCCCGTGATCGCGCCGATGATCGTGGCCGAGCGGGTGTTGGATTCGAGGAAATAGAGGATTTGCGCCAGCAGCACGGGCACGATCTGCGGGATCACGCCAAAGCGGTAGCGCTGCAAGGGCTTGGCACCCGTAGAGGCCACGCCCTCAATCTGCTTTTGATCCACATTTTCAAGCGCTTCCGAGAAGATCTTGCCGAAGGTGCCTGTATCGGTGATCAGGATCGCCAGCGCACCTGTCAACGGGCCTGGGCCAAAGGCACGGGCCAGAACCACTGTCCAGATCAGCGCATCCACACCGCGCACGAAATCAAACAGGCGGCGGGTGGTGGCGCGCAGCAGCATGATCGGCGAGAAGCGCTTGGCGGCAAGAAAGCCCAAGGGCAGGGCGATGATCGCGGCCCCCATCGTGCCAAGGAAGGCCATCAGGATCGTCTCGCCAATCGCCCAAGCAATATCCTTGTGGCGCCACATGGCGTTGTTCCACCAATCCGAGATCGCGCCTGCAATATTGCCACGTTCAGCATCGATTTGTGGCCCGAAAAGGATCTGGCCAAGGCCAACCCCGTGATAGGGGCTGTCGAGGGTGAACCAGAACAGCTCCCATCCGGGGAAATAGTTGAACACTTCCGTGCGATTGCCCGTCAGGGTGATCCGCCCTTCAGGGGTGGTGATTGCCACACGCCTGTCCGAGGCATTGATCCAATCGGGCAGGTCCTCGCCCAGATTGGTCGTCACGGTGCGGCCCTCGGCCTGCGCCTCGATCAGGTCAAAACCGGGGATTTCAATCTCGGTGCGGTTCTCCGAGAGGAAGCGCACAATGGTGTCGCCGCCCAGATCAACGGTGATGATATCGGTACCGCTGACCCAATCAGGCCGCTCGCCTTCGGGGTATTCGCCCTTGCGCTCGCCCTCATAGGCATAGCGCATTTCGCCCGAGCGATTGTCGCGGGTCACATGCACCTTATGGGACCAAGTATCGGAGGTCAGCGTCCGCGCATTTTCAAGGCTTGCGCGCTGCATCAATCCCGGTACATCGAAGGCAAAGAAGATGTAAATGAAATAGACCAGAACAAGGGCAGGCACGCCAAAGGCAAACAGGCGTTTGCGCAGGAACAGGCTTTCCGAGCGGGTTTTGACGGCGTTGATATCGACGGCGCTCATTGGGCTTGTCCTTCGGTCAAACGGTTACGGTAGCGGCTAGAGACCTGATCAAAGAAGACGATCGTGCTGAACAGCAGGATGAAGATCGCGGCCGCCTCATCAAAACGGCCCGGACCCCAAGCCATCGCGTTTCGCAGCTCGTAGCCAATGCCGCCCGCGCCAACAAAGCCCAGAATGGCCGAGGCGCGGATATTGATCTCGAAACGCAGCAAGCTGTAGCTGACATAATTGGGGGCAACCTGCGGCAGCACACCCAAGAGCATTCTTTGGGACCAAGTGGCCCCCGTCGATGCCAGACCCTCAACAGGTTTGAGATCGGCATTCTCGGCCACTTCCGAGAACATCTTGCCCAAGGCACCAGCGGTATGCAGGGCGATGGCGATCATCGCGGGCACAGGGCCGCCGCCAAGGACGAAAATCAGGATCAGGGCGATCACGATCTCGGGGATCGCGCGCAAAATATCGGAAAACCGACGAAAAACAGGGATCAAACGGGGCCATTTGGCCAAACCGCGCGTGCCAAGCAGGGACAAGGCAATGCCGCCAATTGTACCAATGATCGTCGAGACGGCAGCGATATTGATGGTCTCGATCAGGGCGGGGGAATATTTGGCAATCAAACCAGGCAGGTCGGCCCGTTTTTCCCATGCCTCGCGCAGAACTTCGGCGGGGTAGTCACCGACTTGGTGCAAGCCTTCCCAGAAACCGCCCGCATTGCGCCCATCCGCAACATTGAAGCCAGACACCATCAGCATCACGAAAACCAGCAAGGCCAGACCTGTATAAAGTCTGCGTCTTTGCACCTGCGCGAGATAGGCCTCGCGGATGCCACCGATGCTTGTTGCCTGTGTTGTATCAGTCACTGCCATGATGTCCCCCCGAGTGAAACCGGACAAATAAATACCGGCCGCCCCGAAGTGGGGCGACCGGACACGTCATGAAAATATCTTAGTTGCCGATCACGGACTGACGTGCCGCAACAATGCTTTCATAAGTTTCATGTGTCACTGGAACGAAGCCCAATGTGTCGCCAGCAGCAACACCGTAGGCGCATTCTGGATCACGCTCATAAAGTGTGTCGACCAGCTCGGTCATGGTGGCGCGTACATCGTCAGGCAGAGCCGAGCGCAGAACAACAGGGCCTTCAGGGATCACGTTGGAGATCCAGATCTGCTGCAGGTCGTTCATGTCAACGAGGCCGGCATCAACCGCGCGACGCAGAGCGCCCGAGTTGTAACCGTCTTCCCATTCGCCCTGAGCGTCGGCCCAAGTCACGCCGGCGTCGATATCGCCATTGGCAACTGCAACGATGGTCTGCTCATGGCCGCCAGTGAAAGTAACTTCACCGAAGTAATCGCCCGATTCCATTGTGCCGCCAGTGGCCTGTGGGATCTCGATCGAAGGGATCAGGTAGCCCGATGTGGAGTTAGGGTCACCAAAGCCGAACACACGGCCCTGCATGTCTTCAAGGCTTGCGATGCCGCTATCGACGCGAGCAAAGCCGATGGAGTGGTAGCCGATGGAACCGTCGAGGTTCTGCTTTACCAAAACAGGCTCAACCGCTTCTGGGTCCTGCAGGTATGTCGCGGCGTAGGAGGATGCGCCCAACCAAGCCATGTCGATTGTGCCGCCCAGAAGGCCCTGGATCACGCCGTTATAATCGGCAGGCGCGAAGAGGCGGGTTTCAACACCGAGTGCTTCAGTGGTGTATTCCTGCATGCAAGCGTAGTTATTCATACGGTCTTGCGCGTTTTCGCCACCAAGGATGCCGATGCGGAATTCAGTGATTTCATGGCCGTCTGCAAATGCAGGGCCGGCGAGGATCGTGGTTGCCAAAGCGGCAGTGATAAACTTTTTCATCTTAGTCTCCATGGATGAAAGGATTGCGCCGGATGGCGCGGTTTTACTGGCTCAGATTAAGGCCGCGGCCTCTTGCATTCCGGATCTGTCCAGCGTTTCGATTTCTGTGGAGGTTGCGGCTTCGGAGAAATCCGCGCCCGCCCCATAGATGTCGCGTGCGACACCTGTGGTCAGCTGCTCGGGCGTGCCGTCAAAGACGATACGTCCGTCACGCATTCCGATGACGCGGTCGCAATAGCGCCGCGCGGTATCCAATGTATGCAGGTTGGCGATGACCATGCGGCCATCCTCTTCGTGAATGTCACGCAGCGATTGCATCACCACCTGCGCATTCATTGGGTCCAATGATGCGATCGGTTCATCGGCAAGAATGATCTTGGGGTCCTGCATCAGGGCGCGGGCGATGGCCACGCGCTGCTGTTGCCCGCCCGAGAGGTCCTCGGCGCGTTTGGGAGCCTGTTCGGCGATGCCAAGACGGTCGAGAATATCGATTGCCTTGTGAATGTCGGCCTGTGGATACAGGTTGAACATCGTCGCAAGCGTCGAGCGTTTGTTCAAAGTGCCATGCAGCACATTCGATGCAACATCCATGCGCGGCACCAGATTGAACTGCTGGAAAATCATCGCACAGCGCGATTGCCAATGGCGCCGAGCGGCCCCGCGTAATGTGGTGATTTCTTCACCCTCGAATGTAATGCTGCCCTCGGAGGCGGTGCTCAGGCAATTGAGCATACGAAGGAGGGTAGATTTACCCGCGCCCGAACGCCCAATGATGCCGATCATGGTGGGCTCTTCGACAGAGATATTGGCGGCATCGACAGCCGTCTTATCCCCGAACCGTTTGGTCAGTGTCTCGATCTTCAGCATGACATCCCCATTGTTTGAGGAGGACGTAGTGCGCCGAAGCTACGGTTTGATGACGGTTTTGAATCAATTTCTTTACATAAAAGTAAAAGAAACATGACAGTCTGGGCGGGGAGCAGCCGCAAGCTGTTGCAAATATTGGTACATATTGCTGTCGCGCCACAGCTCTCCACAACGCGTCATAAAACTGTTACATTCGTCACATCCAGAGTTTAGGATTCTCTTTATGGTTCTTCGTTACGCCCTCTTTCTGTCGATCTGTTGCGCCTTGCCGGCCTTTGCCGAGACGCAGATGACGGATGTCAGCTGTGGCGATAGCGGGCGCATTGCCAGCATGTTGACCAATGCGCTGGGGGCCGAACGGCAGGGGATGGGCCTGCGGGATCCTGAAACCCTGCTTGAAATCTGGGTCACCCAAAGAAATGGCGACTGGATCATCGTGCAGAACTACACCAATGGCACATCCTGCATCGTGGCCACGGGCGCGCATTGGGAAGGGGCTATCCCCGAGCCTGCATAAGAGTTTCCAGTCTGGCGGCGTGTTGTGCCAGTCTTACAGTGCTCGGAGACCAGACTGCATCTATATAGCTGAAGAATGCGCTGGCGGAGGAGGTGTCCTTTTTTAAGGGGCAATTTACTATAAAAATATTCTACTTATCAGGTAGATAGGTCTAATGGAGCCATTCTCCTGTGGAGCAAAATGTGTAGCAGACATCTGTGCGAAAACTTTATCAAACACTCAATAATGCAGCAACAAGCTAAACTAAATTACTGGCCTTAGGATTAGCGCTGCTTGATAGTAAATGCCATATGCGAGCGACCCTTTGCAGACATCAGATTGTTTGAAACCGAAGCCGCAAAAAATTGAGGAACGCGCAAGCATGGCAAACGGGCGCGTCGTTCGCCAAGCATAGTAATATGCCCATGAACTCTGCCATACGCAGAGCAACGTCTAACGCCATGTCAGGGTCGAGTATTCAATTTAGCTGATCCCGATGAACGCCCCAATTGTAAGGTGCTCGTCAATGATTGGCCTGTTCGTGACTTCATCCGGGAGGAAGTCTGCGCGAAGGTTTGCGAGACTACGTGTGCCATCATTAATCGGAATCGTCGTGCCGATAGAGATTTGAGGAATGGTGATCTAGCTTGGATTATATTGTGTCTCCTTCCATTATGGCGGGCGTCAAGCAGCCGCTATTTGCTTTTTCGGATCGTAGAACGGGCGCTCACAAATAGTCGCGTTGACGGAGCCAGACATTGTGACGACCTCGACCTGCGCGCCGATGTTGGCGTGTTCTGCCGAAACCATTGCCAGAGCGATGTTCTGTTCCAAACGTGGGGAATAAACTGCAGATGTGACCTTACCGATTGGTGCGCCGTCCAAATTGATTTGCCAGAACGTCGTGTTCGGGCCAGTGCGCGGGGTACCGTCGATGATCAGGCCGATTTGCTTTCGACGGACGCCTTTATCTTTGATGCGGCGCAAAGCCGCTTTGCCAATGAAATCAGCCTCCATGTCCAGATTGACCAGCCGATCAAAGCCCAGCTCGAACGGGTTGGTGCTCATGTCGGCGTCAGCATGGTAGGACAGCATCCCGCCTTCAATGCGGCGAATGGAGGATGTGTGCCCGGGCTTGAGGCCAAATTCCAGCCCCGCAGCCATGATGGTTTCCCACAGCAAATCGCCCTTGGAGCCGTCACGCAAATAGATTTCATACCCCAGCTCGCTGGACCAACCCGTGCGGGATACGATCAGCGGGATGCCGTGCAATTCGACCTCGCGCAGCCAATAATACCGCTGAGCCTCCCCCTTTGAATTGGTCCGTCCCTATAGTTAGGAAAACGGAGAATCGAAGATGGGAATTACGAGACCGAAGCCTGAAGAGATTGTTGTTAAGCTGAGGCAAGTTGAGGTGCTGACAGGC